>DATLKM010000157.1:0-11902 GCA_035538435.1 Binatia bacterium | reverse complement strand
TGACATCCGCGTAGTCGGCCAGGCCGAGACTCTGCCTCAGACCCAGTCGGCGGTCACCAAGTTCTCCGCCGACGTGCTGATCTTCGAATCGACTCTTGCCCCCAACGCGGTGGAAGCCGTCGCCGAATTGCAGCGCTACGCGCCGCAACTGAAAATTGTCGTGGTCACGCCCGGCTCCGACGAACAGCTCACTCTGGAACTTTTCCGCCGCGGCGCACACGGCATTCTCTCCCGCGAAGTCGAACCGGAAATTTTTATCGACTGCATTCGCAAAGTGGCGGCCGGCGAACCCTGGCTTGAGAGCCAGGCCATCCATTGGGTCATGGAAGCCTATCGCGGCCACACCCTCCGCCCCTCCGGTGCGCGGCCCAAAGTTCAGCTCACGCCCAAAGAATCGCTGATCGTTTCCTGCGTCACGCAGGGCATGAAGAACAAAGAAATCGCCCAGCGCGTGGGCACAACCGAGCAGGTGGTAAAGAATTATCTGCGCAAGGTTTACGACAAGCTGGGCGTCGCCGACCGCCTCGAGCTGGCTTTGTACTGCCTGAGCCATCACGTGGTGGATGGAGTGAAACCCCCGCCGATTCCGCAGTCCGGCCCGCAAAACGGCGATGCCGCCAAATCGGCCGCCGCCGGCGCCGGCAACTCGCATGGATCGTCCGGCGCGCTGGCAGCGGAATCCGACGACACGACGACGCCGCACAAACTTTCCTAAGCAAATCTTTCCATAAAATCGAACTCTGCCATTTCGAGCGGAGCGGAATTGCCCGCTTGCGGCCGATTCTGCGGAGTCGAGAAACCTGCTTTGGCCTCGAGTTATCCCACGCGCCACTGTTTCGCGAACTTTTCGTGTTTTCCCGTCACTGATACGTTTTAATATAGGGCAGCCGTCAATTCTCGCACCCAGGACTTGCCCATGAATCCTGCCCGCGTCGCAGTCATACCTCTGCTTTTGTTCCTCCTCCTGCCATTGGCGAAAGCGCAAATGGTCAGCGACCCGTCCAAGCTTTCGGTTCATTGGGAAGATCTGACCGCTGCCGATTTCCGCCAGAGCATTCAGCGTTCGCAAGGAACCTGCGTGCTTCCTTTCGGAATTCTGGAAAAGCACGGCCCTCATCTTCCCCTGGGCACCGATCTGCTCAACGTCCGCTATGCCGCACTTCACGCCGCCGAACAGGAATACGCCGTGGTTTTTCCCGAATATTATTTCGGACAGATTGCCGAAGCACGCCACGAGCCCGGCACAATCTCCTACAGCCGCGGCCTGCAACTTTCTCTCTTGCAGGAAACCACCGACGAGATGGCGCGCAACGGCTGCAAGAAAATTCTGATCGTGAACGGCCACGGCGGCAACGAATCCATGCTTCCCTACTTTGCGCAAACACAACTCGAGAAACCACACGACTACGTGGTCTACATCTTGACAAGCGCAGCCCCGATAGCGGAGGCCCGGCCAAGAAGAGCAACATCATCAACTGGCACGCCGGCGAAGATGAAACCGCCAAGATGATGGTCGCGCGCCCCGACACCGTTCACCTCGATCGCGCCCAGAGCGAATCCGGCGCCGACCAGCATCGCCAGAACCTGCCCGACGGCGTCTATACCGGCATCTGGTGGTACGCCCGATGGCCCGGCCATTACTCGGGCGAAGGGGCAGTCGCAACTCAGGAATTGGGAAAATTTCAGATGGATTGGTGGATCGGCGCAATCGCCGGCGTCATAAAATCGATCAAGGCCGATGACGTGAGCCTGAAACTACAGAACGAGTTCTATGAGAAGAGCAAACACCCGCTGGATACGCAGCCATAGAAACTCGCCCGGCTTCATGAAACGCCATACTTCCCGATCAGCACGCCGGTGACAAACACCAGCACTCCGCCGAGCCCGACCTGCAACGCGGCGGAAAGCCAGGGCGTATCCATATAACGGCGGCGCACCCAGGTGATCACGCCCAGTTCCACGATTACGACCGCAATTGCCGCCAGCAGGGCCACGCGAAAATCATTCAGCAAAAACGGCAGCGTGTGACCGATACCACCCACCGCGGTCATGGCGCCGCACACCAGTCCCCTCACCCAGGGATGGCCGCGGCCGGTCAAGCTGCCGTCATCGGAAAGCGCTTCGGCGAATCCCATGCTGATACCCGCGCCCGCCGACGCCGCCAATCCAACCAGAAATGCGTCATGCGAACTGTGCGTGGCTAGCGCGCCGGCGAATACCGGAGCCAGCGTGGAAACCGATCCATCCATCAATCCCGCCAGTCCGGGCTGCACAATCTGCAAAACAAACAGGCGGCGCTGGGCAATTTCTTCATCCTGTTTCACGTTGGCCGGTAATTTTTCTTTGTCGAGTTCCTGCGCCCGCTCTTCATGCTCGCGCTCTTCGTTGATCAGGTCGTCCAGCAGCTGCCGAATGCTCGCATCCTGCGTCCGCTCGCGCGCCCGTTCGTAAAAACGCCGGGTCTCGACCTCCATCGTGCTGGCTTCCTTGCGGACGGCATCAATGCGCAGGGGGCGGATCAGCCACAGCGCCGGCCGTTCCACAAAGCCGCGTACATCCTGCCGCCGGATCAAGGGAATGTGCTCGCCAAATTTCTGCCGGTATAACTCGATGAGCCGCCGCCGGTGGCCCGACTCCTCTTCCCTCATACCCTCAAACATCGCCGCCGATGCGGGATAATCCTGCCGCAGTCCTTCGGCAAAGTCGCTATACACGCGCTCGTCTTCTTCTTCCAAAGCGATGGCCAAAGCCAGCACTTCGCGTTCGGTGAGGTCTTGAAATTTTTTCATGGCTTAATAATTAGATTAAATCTCCCGGCTCCCCTTGGACAATTGAAAACCCCCGCCGCCCTCAGCCGCGGACCTTGCCCGCAACTCCCGCGGCAAGAATTTCGGTGCTAACATCCTGTGCATGGCGCCACGGAGAGCGGCAGTGCGGCCGCGCGCAAAAAAGCTCCCTCGGAAATTGAGCCTGAGCAAATCCGGCCCACGGCCTGCCGCGGCGGACAGAACCACGCCCGAACTGGTAATCATCACCGGCATGAGCGGCTCGGGCAAGGCTTCCGTCCTCAAGGCATTCGAAGATCTCGGCTACTACTCGGTCGATAATCTCCCCGTCGACTTCATTCCCGGCTTTGCCGAGATGGCCCTCGAGTCGCGCCGCCGCACCGCGCTGGTGGTCGACGTTCGCGAAGGCTCGAAGCTCTCCCAGCTTCCCGGCATTCTGAAAACGGTCAAACGCATCCTTCCCACCAAAGTCGCCTTTCTGGAAGCCTCGGACGCGGTCCTGCTGCGCCGCTACAGCGAAACCCGCCGCCCGCATCCCCTCGGCACCGACGCTCCCGTGAACGCCTCGCTCAAAGACGAGCGCCGCCGCCTGGCCGCGATTCGGGCCCTGGCCGACATCGTCATCGACACCTCCAAGTTCAACGTGCACGAACTGCGCGCGCACATCAACGAGCGCTTCCGGGAGAAGACTTCCGGCAAAGGCATTCTGGTTTCCAGCGTCAGCTTTGGCTTTCGCAACGGAGTGCCAGAAGATGCCGACCTGGTCTTCGACGTCCGCTTTCTGCCCAACCCCCACTTCGTCCCCGAGTTCCGCCCGCTCACCGGGCGCCATCCCCGCGTGGCCAAATATATTCGCTCCTTCCCGCAGACCCAGGAATTCGTGCAGCGCATCTCCGAACTGCTGGTTTACCTGCTGCCGCATTACATCAGCGAAGGCAAAAGCTACCTGACCATCGCCTTCGGCTGCACCGGGGGCCAGCACCGTTCAGTCATGATCGCCGAAGAAGTCGCCAAAAAGCTGCACAAAGCCGGCTACCGCATTAAGGTCGTGCATCGCGATATGCCCCGGTGAGGTCGTCGGCTGGGCGTTCGTCCATGCCTGGGGACAAAGCCGCCGGGACGTTCTAGATCTGAGGGTCCAGCGGCGCGGTTCGGCCACTCACCAAGAAAGCCAACGACCTGCGGCCATTGACCAACGACAAGTCCCCGGCAACCGCAGTAAAATAAGGCTTGCCCTTCACGCCTAAGCCCCCGTTGGTAAGCCCCTCCGGCCTGGTGGGAGCCATATGCGCCAACTGATGCGTCTGCTTCGCTACGCGCTCCCTTATTGGTGGCAAATCCTTTCGTCCGTCGTTTTAATGGCGCTGGTGGGGGCGCTCGACGCTTTCAAATATTTGCTCGTCCGTCCCATCTTTGACCGGGTCTTGAATCCCGACTCCGGTTCGAAGGACATTCTCTTGTTTGTGGTTCCATACCTGAAACGCCCGCTTTATCTCGATCATTTAGTTCCTTCGCGGTTCTCGAATGCGTGGACGGCTGTGGCATTCGCTTTGGTCGCATCCACCGTGCTGAAGGGAATTTGCGATTACACGGGCACTTATCTGGTCAATCATGCCGGCTTCGGCACCATCACCGATCTGCGTGACGATTTATATAACGCGATCATGCGCCGTTCGGCCGCGTTCTTTTCGCGGCACACCACCGGAACACTGCTTTCCGCGATCGTGAACGATGTCGAGCGCGTGCAGTTTGCCATGTCTACGGTCCTGGCCGAGTTCCTTCAACAGTTTTTCACGTTTCTGTTTGTCGCCGGAGTTGTCGTGGTTCTAGGCGCCGACCTTGCCTGGGTGCTCTTATTGTTCCTTCCGGTCATCCTGTACTCTTCTCGCAAGATTGGTTCCCGCGTGCGCACGACCACGCGGCAAGGCCAGGACAAATTGGCTGAAATCCAAAACATTCTGCACGAAACGATTACTGGGAACCGGATCGTTAAGGCGTTCAACAGCGAGAAATGGGAGATTTCCCGTTTTCGCGGGGCTGCGCGACGGCTGTTCCGTGCCAACCTGCGCTCGGTGGCGGCGACCGCGCTGAGTTCACCCTTGATGGATGTCGTGGGCTCGATCGGCATTGCCCTGTTATTGCTGCTGGGGCGGGGCCGCATTGTGCATCATCAGATGACTGCGGGTGTCTTCCTGGCCTTCATTACCGCCGTCTTCAGCCTTTATAATCCGGTCCGCAAGTTCGCGCTGTTCAACAACAATTTTCAGCAGGCGCTGGGCGCTTCCAGCGAGATTTTCAAATTCATGGACATCGAAGACGATGTCCGCGAAAAGCCTCATGCTCGGCGGCTGCCGGCGTTCTCGCAGGGTGTTCGCTTCGATCGTGTCAGCTTCACTTATGGCGGAAGCGACGACCGCGTGCTCCACGATATCGATCTCGAAGTGCGGCGTGGAGAAGTGGTCGCCATCGTCGGCTCCAGCGGTTCGGGGAAAAGCACGCTGGCGCATCTGATTCCCCGCTTCTTCGACGCGACCGAAGGCCGGTTGCTGATTGACGGCCTCGACGTGCGCGATGTAACCCTGGCTTCTCTCCGCGAACAAGTCGGCATCGTCACCCAGGAAACGGTTTTGTTTAATGACACGGTGCGCAATAACATCGCTTACGGACAACCGCACGTACCGCTGAAACAGGTCGAAGCTGCGGCGCGCGCCGCTTTGGCCGATGAATTCATCAGGGGGTTACCGCGCGGCTACGATGAAATCATTGGCGAGCGCGGCATTCGCCTTTCCGGGGGCGAGCGCCAGCGCATCGCCATTGCCCGGGCTCTGTTGAAAAATGCGCCCATTCTGATTCTTGACGAGGCCACCTCCGCGCTCGACAGCGAATCCGAGGCCCTGGTGCAGTCCGCCCTGCATAATCTGATGAGCGGCCGCACGGTCTTCGTCATCGCCCACCGGCTTTCCACGGTGCGCCGCGCCGACCGCATTGTGGTCATTGAAAACGGCGCCATCGCCGACATCGGCGCTCACGACGAACTCATGGCGAAGCTCGGGACCTATCGCCGTCTTTACGATTTGCAGTTCGCCGATTTTGAACAGAAATTGGAAGCCGCTCCGAGAAGTTGACTGAAACCGGGAAATTGAACGGAAGAATTTAAGCTGAGTACCACCCTATGCCACTTCGCTCCATGACCGGTTTCGCGCAGGTAAAAGGTGAGATCGGCTCCGCTCCCGCCAACGCTGCCCAAAACAACGGCCAGCTCGTGTTCGCCCTTTCGCTCAAGTCGGTCAACCATCGCTTTCTCGACCTGCATTTCCGCCTGCCTTCGAATTCCGATTCTCTGGAAATGAAGTTGCGCAGCCTGCTCAAAGAGAAGATGGCGCGCGGTCACGTGGAAGTGACCTTGAACCTGGAACGTGGCAGCAGCGAAAAGTTTTCCTTCAATCGTTCCCTCGTTGCCTCGTATATCGCGGCCTTTCGCGCCGCCGCTGCCGAGTTCTCGGTTTCCGCCGAACCCGACTTGAACGCGATCTTCCGCATTCCCGGCGCTCTCGATTCAGCCTCCGCCCCGGAAGATGGCGCGCTCGAGTCTGGCGTCATGGCGCGGGTAAACGAGGCTCTGGAACGCCTGAATCAAATGCGCGAACAGGAAGGCCGCAGCATCGGCCAGGAACTGCGCCAGCGCATGGCCCATTTGAGCGAAGCCGTCAAAACCGTCCAGCTCCATCGCCGCACCGTGCTGCAAAGCTACGTGGAAAGGCTGCAATCGCGTTTGCAGGAGTTGCTGGGCGCGGCTGCCGATAAAGAAAGAGTATTGCAGGAGGCGGCGCTTCTGGTTGATCGCAGCGACATTCAGGAGGAAATTGTTCGCCTGGAAAATCACGTGCAACACTTTCTCGATCTGCTCAATGAGAACGGCGAGGTGGGAAAGAAATTGGATTTCCTGCTTCAGGAAATGAACCGCGAAGCCAACACCCTGCTGTCGAAGACTTCCGGCCTGGCCGGCGAGGCGCTGAAGATCACGGAGGCGGGGCTGGTGATCAAAGCGGAAATAGAAAAATCCCGCGAGCAGGTGCAGAACCTGGAATGACGATCGCCCCTCATACTCCGCAGGTGTACATCATCTCCGCTCCTTCCGGATCGGGCAAATCGACGCTGGTCAATCAGCTCTTGCAGGCCGTGCCCAACCTGGAATTTTCCATCTCCTACACCACGCGTTTACCCCGCGGCAGCGAGCAGAATGGGAAGCAGTATTACTTTGTACAGCGCGAAGAGTTCGAAAAAATGATCCACGAAAACCAGTTCCTCGAATATGCCGAGGTATTCGGCAACGGGAATTATTACGGCACCGCGCGCCGCTTTCTGGATGATGCCCAACGCAGCAACCGCGACCTGTTGCTCGATATCGACGTACAGGGAGCGGCGCAGATTCAAAGCAAATTGCCGGACGCCATCAGCATTTTCATTTTGCCTCCCGACCGCAAAACGCTGGAGGAGCGCCTGCGCAAGCGCGGCGAAGACGATGAAGATGTGATCCAACGGCGGCTGATCACCGCCAGCCGCGAAATCGAAAATTACGATCGCTACAACTTTATTCTGGTCAACGACGTTCTGGAAAAGTCCTCGGCCATGCTCCAGGCCATTGTCCGCTCCGAACGCCTGTTGCATTCGGGTAAAACTCCCTCTCCACAGGAGCAAAAAGTGATCGAACTGGCCGACCGCTGCCGCCTGGCTAACGTTCGCGAGCGCGTGAAGCCGATTCTGGAATCGTTCCACTCCACCGCCAGTTAGCCGCCGCTGCACAAACCGTTATTGCCGCCTTGTGAGTTGGCGCCTCTCTCGGATGATGGTTGCCGGCAACGGTTCTCCAGAAATTTTTATTGGACGAAAATCCGAGTCCTGGATGACCCACTCCTTCACTCTTCTCACCACCGACTCCGGCGCGTCCACTTCCAGTTCCACGGCGCCACCTTTATATTTCCTCGAATAAATTCGCGCCTTCGCCTCCAGCAGCGCCAGCGCTTTCCCTTCTTTCTGCGGCACGCGCAAACGCACCCGGCTGATGCAGTCTTCCTCGATCATCGCGTCCATCCGCTCCAGCAATCGGTCAAGGCCGGTGCCTTCCACCGCCGAAACATAAATCGGGCCGGAACCGTTGTTACGCGCCTCATCCCGCCGCGAGTCGTTCAGCCGCGCCTGCGCCACTTCTTCGTCCAGCAGGTCGATCTTGTTCATCACCCGCAAGCGCGGCTTCTTCTCCGCTTCCAGTTCTTTCAGCACCAACTCCACCTGCGCATCCTGCTCCGCCGAAAGCCGGCTGCTGGCATCGGAAACATGCAGAATAAGCGATGCCCTCTGCACTTCCTCGAGCGTGGCTCGAAACGCCGATACCAGCGTGTGCGGCAGGCTGCGAATAAATCCCACCGTGTCTGACAGCAATATCTTTCGTTTGGAAAGCAGGGTGACTCCGCGGATCGTAGGATCGAGGGTCGCAAACATCCGCGGCGAAGATAAAACTCCCGCCCGGGTCAGAGCATTGAACAGTGTCGATTTGCCGGCATTGGTGTAGCCGACCAGCGCCACCGTCGCCACCGGCGCCGATTCCCTTCTCTGCCGCTGCTGCGCCCGGATGCGCCGCACGTTTTCCAGTTGCTGCTCAACGTGGCGAATGCGGCGGTAGATTTTCCTGCGGTCGGTTTCCAGCTGGGTTTCACCCGGGCCGCGCGTCCCGATGCCGCCGCCGAGTTGCGACATTTCCACGCCCCGCCCCGCCAACCGCGGAAGCAAATATTGCAGCTGCGCCAGCTCCACCTGCAACTGGCCCTCGCGCGTGCGGGCGTGGCGCGCAAAAATATCCAGGATAAGCTGCGTGCGGTCGATCACCCTGCGGTGAACAATTCTTTCGATGTTGCGCTGCTGGGAAGCGCTCAGGTCGTGGTCGAACAACAGCAGGTCGGCGTTGACCGAAGCCGCCGCGCCGGCAATTTCTTCCAGCTTTCCCGCGCCGATCAGCGTTGCCGGATCAATGCGGTCGCGCCGCTGAAGAATTTCGCCCACAACCTTCGCCCCCGCGCTTTCTGCAAGGGTGCGCAGTTCGGCCAGCGATTCTTCAGGGTCAAATTCGGAAATGACGGGCTTGTTCGCCGCGGTTTTCGCCGCCGCGCTCTTTCCGCTGGAAGCGGACGCATCCCGCGCCGCCTGCGCCTGCGCGGTCACTGCGTTTCGTCCGCGAGTCCGCACCTCAACCCCGACCAGAAATGCGCGCTCTTCGCCCCCATCAGCCCGGCCGTCTTGAGTCGCCACTTCCCTCTCAGCCAACTCAGACAGGGGCACTCGTCCACGGGAGGACGCTCCATCGCGGGTCTTCTTGGCGGGACCTCGCAAACTGTAAATGCCTATCCTTCAGACCCGGACGCGCTGGCGGCAGCCGCCGGGGCGCTGTTGGGCGCCACCACCGGTCTGCTGTCAACATGGGACACATGCGTTCCGTGCCCTGCGGGCCTTCCCATCATGATCGTCGAAATAGCGTGCTTGAAGATCAACTGCTCCTGCCCGTTCGCTTCGAGCACTACAGAATATTTATCGAAAGAGCGAATGCGGCCGGTCAACTTCACCCCGCTCAACAAATAAATGGTTATACTCGCTCTCTCTTTGCGGGCCGTGTTCAGGAAGGAATCCTGAATATTTTGTGCCGGCTTGCTGCTATCCATAGCCGATCTCCTTAAGTTCTTGGACTTCGGACAGCTCAGTTTGCGCCCCGGAAGTGGCCCCGGGACCCTCAAAACGACAGCATGTTCCGCTGCTCCGCACGGCAGAGAACACGGGGGGATAAACTCGCTGTCTGGCCTTGTTAAGTTGGACTCAACCGGGCAGCAAGGTAGCTGCGAGTACGATACTTTTTCCCCGTCCGCTTTTCAACCCGGAAGTTGCGGAAAAACCGCTTTTCTAACTATTGCCGCGAAGAATTTATAAAGAAGATATAAAGACCACCCACTGGACAGCATCGGAGCCACGGTTGTGTAAAATCCCGACGTGATCGATTTTGCTTTTCCCGGCGATCTTTTCTTGAACCGAACTACAAACAGGAGGCTTCATGCCGAGTGCCGCTGTACTGGCGACGTTCGCCACACCGCAAATCCACTTCCCGACCGACTTCAACACCAACCTTCAGATGCTGCTGCGCTGGATCCATTTTCTGGCCGGCATCACCTGGATCGGCCTGCTCTACTGTTTCAACCTGGTCAATGTTCCTTTGATGAAAGAACTGGATGCCGGCACGAAGGGAAAAGTGACGCCGCCGCTCATGCTGCGCGCGCTGTGGTGGTTCCGCATGTCGGCCGTGGTGACCGTGCTGGCGGGATTGATCTACTGGGGCGATATTGTGGCCCTGGACGCACAGAACGCCCACGCCCTGGGATTTGCCGGCGCCTCCTCCGGGACCGCGATGGGTAGCTTTTTCGCAATCTGGACCATCGTGTGGGCGCTGCTCTACGCGCCTCTGATTCCCGGCAAAGGCCTTTTCGACAACGGCGCTTTGCTCAGCGTGATTTACACGGTTGTGGTCGCCGCGGCCGCCTGGGCCTTCCTGAGCCTCAACAACCACGGCTGGGAGAGCAACCGCCTGCTCTCGATCGGAATCGGCGGCGGCATCGGCTGGGTGATGATGCTGAATGTTTGGGGCGTAATCTGGCGCATCCAGAAGCGCCTGATCCAGTGGACCAGCGACAACGCGGCCAACGGCACCCCCATGCCAGACAAGGCCAAAGCGATGGCAAGACAGGCATTTCTGGTGAGCCGGGCCAACGCATTCTTGTCGATCGCGCTGCTGTTCTTCATGGGAGCGGCCAGCCACTACCCGCTGTTTGGGAAGTAGCGGCGTAGCGGCCTGATAGAAATCGAAACGATTCAGGCAATAAAAAATCGGGAGGCCGTTTGAGGCCTCCCGAAATTGTTTTTACGGCGAGTTAGAAGGTGAATTTCGCAGCGATACGGATGTTACGTGTCGGCTGCCACACGTTCGGCAGACCGTACTGCGAGTTCTGGATCACTCCGTACTGAGTGGCGATCGCCTGTGGGTTGTAGCCGGTTTCAACTTCCTTGTAGAAATTGGCTCCGGTAAAGATCTGGCCTTGGAAGAATGCATTAGCGAGCCAGTCTGAGTTGAGGCCTTCCCAGTACGAAACGACAGAGTGCTGGTTGAACAAGTTAAGCAACGTGCCCGAAATGGTGAGTTGCTGGCGCTCATTGCTCTTATTCAACTTAAACGAATGCTCAACATTCAAGTCACTCTGGATGAACCACGGAGTCCGGCGCGCATATGGCGATCCGAGAGTTATCGCCCCCGTCGTCGGGTCACTGGTTGCATTGACGTAGTTACCATGGCCCCAAATGTACGTGCCTTCAATCGGGGATCCCACTCCATACCCAACGTCAGCCCACGAGCTTACCGGGCTACCCTGATAGGCAACCTGGAACAGGCCGATAGTTGTATGGCCGAGCTTCGACGGCAATGTGTAGTAAACATTCCCCTTGAAAGCATTGGGGCGATCGGTTGGCAGGGGTCCCGCATTGGACTTGCCTTGGTAGTTGAAGTAGTAGATCGGCTCGTCGAACGCACGGGTCGTGTTCGGTGAGTCACGGCCAGTCGTGCCGCCGTCAAGTTGGTCGGTGGTGGTCAAGCCGGTGTAGTTACCCCACAAGCGGCTCCAAGTATAGCTGAACATTCCAGCCCAACCCCTGGCCGCAGCCTTGGTGAGCCGTACCTCCACGCCGTCATAGTTGCGGATGGCTGTAGGGTTGTTGGGGCAGGCGCCATTCGCGCAAATGCCGGTAGGGTCAAATCCGTTGCCCGGGTCAAACGCAGGAACTCCCAGACCGAAGTCGGAACCAAGCCCTCTCAAGTAGCTGGCATACCCGTCGAGAGTCTTGTTGACCCCTTCGCCAGGGTTCACGATGTTGTAGTACTCGAAGCAGCAGGGAGCTGACAGCGAGGCATCCTCGATCACGTGATCAAGGCGTCGACGATCATACCGCGCCTCGATAGCCCAGTCTTTCGTGATCTGATAATCTCCGCCGGCGACGTATTCGTGTTGCCGGTAGGGCTTGAGATTGGTCAT
>DATLKM010000156.1:0-2365 GCA_035538435.1 Binatia bacterium | reverse complement strand
GATCCCGATTCCCTGCCCGAGAGCGAAGTCGAACTCACGCACGTGGATTTGAACGATCAGACTTTGGAAGGCTTGCGGCATCGGAATCTGCCGCTGTTCAGCGTGCAATATCACCCCGAAGCGGCTCCGGGCCCACATGATTCGCATTACCTCTTCAAGGATTTCGTGAAGATGATGGAGGAGTGGAAGGGGTGAGCGTTAGCGCTTTGAAAGGGCGCGGCTTGAAGCCGCGTCGCAAGGGGCGATGACAGATTGGCGGCTTTAGCCGCTGAGGTCGAGCGATGAGGCCAATCCGAGAGCATGCGACGAACAACGGCCAAACGTACATGATCACGTCGTTGACGTGGGGCCGCAGGTCCCTTTTTTCTCGCGACGCATGGGCAAAGCTCTTGATCGACACGCTTTATCACTATCGCGGCACAGCCTATCTTCTGCACGAATTCGTCATCATGCCCGACCATATTCATGTCTTGTTAACTCCGCAAACGAGCCTCGAAAAAGCCGTTCAGTTCATTAAGGGCGGGTTTTCTTATCGGGCGAAGAAGGAACTCGGATCCAATATGGAAATCTGGCAGAAGAGATTTTCGGACCATCGGATCCGCGATGCGAATGATTACGGGATTCACGTTACGTATATTTGGCAGAATCCGGTGCGGAAGCGCCTTTGCGAACGAGCGGAGGAGTTTCTGTATTCTTCGGCGCATGTCGGGTTTGAACTAGACGTGGCACCTCAGGGGCTAAAGCCCGATTCTCCTGTGGGGTCGTCGGTCGACGCGGCTGAAGCCGCGCCCTTTCAAAACCAAAGCCCTCAAGGCGTACCTGAAGGTCCGCCCTTTCCAAGCTCTTCTCCGGACGGTGCACCTTCTGCAACCCGTCCTGTTACCAGCGAAAAACAAGTTCCATCCGCACCCAAACACAAGATTGCATAAATGCCCAAACGCACTGACATCTCCAAAATCCTGATCCTTGGCTCCGGGCCCATTGTCATCGGCCAGTCGGCCGAGTTCGACTACTCCGGCACGCAGGCCTGCAAAGCGCTCAAGTCCGAGGGCTTCGAGGTCGTGCTCGCCAACTCGAATCCGGCCACCATCATGACCGATCCCAACGTGGCCGACCGCACCTACATTGAGCCGCTCACCGTCGAATATCTCGAAGAGATCATTCGCCTCGAGCGCGAACTCTCACCCGGCGCCGGCTTCGCCGTGCTGCCCACCGTCGGCGGCCAGACCGCCCTCAATCTCGCCATCGAACTTTCCGACGGCGGCATTCTCGAAAAATATAACGCCACCCTCATCGGCGCGAACGTCGCCGCCATAAAAAAAGCCGAAGACCGCCTCTTCTTTAAAGACGCGATGCAAAAGATCGGCCTCGACGTCCCCAAATCGGCGCTGGTCAACAGCACCAAAGATGGCCTCGAATTCGCCGGCAAAATCGGCTTTCCTGTCATCATTCGGCCTTCGTTCACCCTAGGAGGCACCGGAGGCGGCATCGCCTTCAATCGTGAAGAACTCGTCGAGGTCCTAACCCGCGGCCTCGACATGTCGCCCGTTCACGAGGCGCTCATCGAAGAATCCGTCCTTGGCTGGAAAGAATTCGAACTCGAGGTGATGCGCGACACCAAAGACAACGTCATCATCATCTGCTCCATCGAAAACTTCGACCCCATGGGCGTCCACACCGGCGACTCGATCACTGTCGCCCCCGCGCAAACGCTCACCGACCGCGAATATCAGGCCATGCGTGACGCCTCCATCGCCGTCATCCGCGAGATCGGCGTCGATACCGGCGGGTCGAACATCCAGTTCGGAGTAAATCCTGAGACTGGCCGCATGGTCGTCATCGAAATGAATCCGCGCGTCTCGCGTTCATCGGCGCTGGCGTCTAAAGCCACGGGATTTCCCATTGCGAAAATCGCGGCCAAGCTGGCCGTCGGCTACACGCTCGACGAGATTCCCAACGACATCACCCGCAAAACACCGGCCTGCTTCGAGCCCACGCTCGACTACGTGGTCGTCAAGATTCCCAAATGGCAGTTCGAAAAATTCCCCGGCGCCGACGAAAATCTGGGCGTGCAGATGAAGTCGGTCGGCGAAGTCATGGCCATCGGCCGGACATTTAAAGAAGCGCTGATGAAAGGCACCCGCTCACTTGACACCGGCAAGCGTGTGGGCGCGGCCAAGATCGAACCAAGAATTCTTACGCAACGCCTCGTCACGCCGCATCCCGAGCGCTTGGCTTACGTGCAATATGCCCTCCGCCAGGGGCACACCGTCAAGCAAGTCGCGAGCATGACTTCCATGGACCCCTGGTTCCTTTACCAGCTCAAAGAAATTAACGACATGCAGCTGGAACTGGAAAAGCATCC
>DATLKM010000155.1:0-7162 GCA_035538435.1 Binatia bacterium | reverse complement strand
AGCGGGCAACTGCAACCGCTGGGCGAGGAAGAGCGAAGAACTTATCACGAGATGAAGTCGCTGGAAAAGCGCAGCTTCACCCGAATTAACGCTTTCCAGGACAACATTGCCCAGGGCCTGCCCAACCACTGGCGCTGCCGCGCCGGGGCGCGGTACTTATACATTTGCGAAGACGGGCTGGTGCATTACTGCTCGCAGCAGCGGGGATATCCCGGCGTGCCGCTGGCGAACTACACGCGCGAGGATTTGCGCCGCGAGTATTTGACGGAGAAAGGGTGCGCGCCGAATTGCACCGTGTCGTGCGTGCATCAGGTTTCGATTTTTGACAACTGGCGAGGGCCGCAGCATGCGCAGGAAGCGCCGGCGGTGAGTGGGTTGGTGCAGCTTAAGTAGGCGCGTTTCCTCTTCCTGATTCAACTATCCCCGTTTAGTCCACCGTTCTCACATCGTCCGGTAGAACCATCACCAGATTGCAGTCGCCATTTGTGCAGTTGAGGATGCCGCGACGAAGGATCTTGACTGGAGTCTGGTCGGGGAAGGTCAGATGAAATTCGGCGGTGCGCATAGCATCGCTCATGGATTTCAGTTTTTCGTCGCCGCTCAGGAATTTGACCGACTCGACCGTTGCCGGGGAAGCGGCGTGGCCGCTCAGTAACACGAAAAATTCCGCGTTGCCGCTTTCTTTCGATTTGCCCACGTGCACCGAACGCTGCGACTGAAGAACGTCGGTTCCCTTGCTGTCATCGGGGTGCAGTTTAGGTTCGTGCTTGAGCAGGGCGTCGATGCGCTCCTGGGTTTCCGGCACAGGGCGCAGGCCGGCTTGCGCCAGATGATAGGTGTGCAGCGCGGCGTCTTTCTTCCCTTCTTTTTCGTAAATCTGTCCGAGATGGTCGCCGACTTCGCCGTGCTGGCCCAGGCTCCATGCGGCGGCAACGTACTTTTCCGCCTGATCATACTTGCCTTCGCCGAAGTAGACCCAGCCGAGAGTGTCCCAGTAGGCGATGAGCGATGGCACCAGGCCCAAATCCTGCTGCGTGAGGCGGTCGAGTGAAAGATTGCGCAGGCCCGCCGTGGTCGCGGAAACGGCGGACTCGGCATACTGCTGGGCGCGATCGAGGTGCGTGCCGCGCAGCGAAAGCTGGTAGGCGATGTTGTTCCACACTAGGGGCGTGGCGGAGATTTCGATGGCGTGGTCGAAGGTGGCAAGGGCTTTGTCGTCCTGGCCGAGATTCAGATAAGCGTCGCCGAGGCTGACTTGCAGTTCGGGGTTATCCGGCGTGAGCGACGTTGCTTTTTCGAGTTCGGGCGCCGCCAGGTCGTACTTGTGCCACTCCGAGTACATGGAGCCCAGGCCGGCGTGAGCGAACTTGTCGAGCGGATTGATCTCGAGTTGTTTGTTGAAGGCGGTGACGGCGTCGTCGTATTTGCGCTCCTGCCAGTAGGCGCGACCGATGGCGTTGTAGGCGTACTCGTCGTAGGGATTGATTTCGATCTGCTTTTTGAAGGCGGCAATGGCGTCGTCGTTTTGGCGCTGGGCAAAGTAGGCCGCGCCCAGGATGTTCCAGGCAAATTTGTTTTTGGGATCGAGCTCGGTGGCGCGCTTGAGAAGTTGAACGGCCATAGGCAGATTATTGCTGGTGAGGGCGGCGCGGCCGCTCTCGACCAGATCGTCGGCCTTCAAGTCAGCCGGCGGAGTAGGCGTGCCGGCGACCGTATTCTCAAGCGACAGCACCTGGCCGAGATCGGAATTCACCGCGTGGCGGAAAGCCTGATAGTCGCTGGCGCGAGGCACGGGCAACTCATCCTGGCGCATGGTGAGCGTACGTTCGGCAGTGAATGTGGTGCCGTTCAGGCCGTAGCTGGCGGTGTATTCGGCGTAATCGCGCTTAAGGGCGAATGGCAGCGGCGCGTGGGCCGTGTAGGTGGATGGCAGTTCGAGCTTGATGCGGTAAAAATATTCGGCTTTGGGGCCAAGTTTAAGGGCTTCGCTTTCGGGATCGGCGTCGGTATCGGTGAAGTCGGGAAGGTTGAACTGACAGAGCGGCAGCAGCAGATCGCTTTTCTTCTTCGACCAGTCGAGGAAGTTTGGCTTGGAAACGTCGTACGACATGGTGAAGGGTTCGCGGGTAGCCGCTGCATCGCTGACTTTGAGATTGGTGATTTCGCCGCCCATGCCCGCATTTACGTTTTCCACCACACGCTGCCATTGCGCTTGCGGCACGCGGCGGAAGACGGAGCGCAGCATGAGTTCTTCATCGCCCTGAAAAGTGTAGCTGACGTGGGCTTCGAGCTTGCCGATGCCGTTGACTCTGCCCGTGACCTCGGAATACTCGCGGTCGGGCATGGGTGTATCGGCGGGAGTCTGCTCGAGATGAGGCGTGCCGTCGGCCGGGATGACGAGCGCGAGTTTATTGCGCAAGGGAAAAGCGAGCAGGCGGAAGGGAGCCACTTCGGCGGTGGTGTCCATCCAGACTTCTTCATGAGAAATCGGCATGGGCAGCAGGGTGATCACGTGGTCGAACTGCGAAGGCGAAGGCAGGTCGGGATCGAGCTTGCGGCTGGAATTGATCAGGACCGAAGAAGCGTGCAGGCCTTCGGCTTCAAGCATCGCGGCCAGAAGCGTGTGCTTGTCTTTGCAATCGCCGTATTGATTGTGCAGAACATCGCCGGAGGCGTGGGGCTGGTAGCGGCCCACGCCCAGCGAGAGGCTGACGTAGCGGAAATTTTTGGCGACGTAATCGTAAAGCGCCTGAATCTTGTCCATCTCGGAGTTCAGGCCCTTGGTGAGTTCTTCGGCCTTGGCGCGAACTTCGGGTGAGGGTGCGCGGCGGTCTTTCTCAAGGCCGGCATACCACCGGCCGATGGCTTCCCAACTGGCGAACGTGGTGAGTTGGACGTCGGGGCGTTCTTCGTCGGGATTCCGTTTCTTTTTCTTCTTGTTCTTGTCTTTATCCTTATCTTTCTCGTCTTCGCGTTCAAGATGAGAGCTGGCAAAGTGGTAGATACGCCGGCCGTTGGTCTCGGTAATTTTGGGGTCCATGCCAGGCTTGTTTTTTAGAGTAAGTGTGCGGCCGGAGGGAACGTCGACGTCCAGTTCCTCGTCGAGCATGATGTTGTTTTTGTCGAAGTCGTAATCGGCCCAGAACTGGTCGGCGGCGAGCGCGGTGTGGATGGTGGTAACGATGTCGTATTCAAGCACCTCGCCGGGGCGGAGGCCGGGGACGGTGACGTGTTTCTCGCGGAAATCGGTGTAGACGGGAGCATCGCGCTCGACCGGGGCGGTGAGGTCCTGCACCGCGTCGTCTCCCGCTTTGACGATGGTGCCGTCGGCTTTGACGACGCGGACGTAGGCAATGTCCATGCGTTCGTTGGCGGAGTTGTAGCCGAGTTGCAACTGCCCCCACTGCTGTACCCCGGCCTCGCTTTGCACGCGGATGCGGGCGACGGTTTCCTTGCGCCCGGTGCCATCGTTTTCAAAGCGGTAGGTGGAGCGGTATTGCTCGACTACGAACGCTTCCTGGGAATAGTCCCGCTTGGGTTCCACGGGCTGGGCGGGAGCAGGAGTGGCGGCAGCTTTCTCGCCTTTCGCGGCCTTGGCCGGAACCGAGGATGGAGTGGGCGTTTTATCCGATTGCGCGGTTAAGCCCGGAAAGGCAAGGCAGACGAAAAGCGGCAGAAGCACAAAAATACGACGCATTCTGACATAGTAAGGCCTTGGGCGGCTCGGAAGAAAGTGCGCAGCCGCCTGGGTGGGCGCCAGGTTGTCAGCTGAAAGGCAGGTTTCCCGCGCCTTGGGCGCAGGACGGAATAGCATCTCCTTCGGGCAGAATGCACCCCAAGTGGACGGTGTCACATTTTGGCCAAACTTCGCTTTCGATTGTGATAATCCTCACATTTTCGCGAAAACTGGAGTAAAATCTCCGGTCAGCAGTCCTGCCTGGCGCCGTTGCCGGGTGGGCGTGACGCATACATCTGCGCCACGATCCTTCCGTTCGGAGGTTTTTTCGCTTATGGAAGATCGGGCCCCTGTCTCACCGGATTCTACGCAGTCCAGTTCTTCTCTTTCTACCAGACACCATGAAGGCCGCGGCGCATGGGTTTTGACGGCTTACGGAATATCGGGTCTGGCGTTATTTGGAATTCTCGCCTACTTCTTTTCAAACTACATCGCGCATTAGTAGCGCCGGGTTGTGATGAACGGGCGTGCGCGCCCGTGGATGAGGAGGGAGTGTGCCTGGCGGTTTGATTTCACCGCAGCCTGCAAAAGCGGGTTCCTCACCACGCCTTTGGCGCGATTCGGAATGACATCTGCAATCTAACCAACAATCCCTTTGGCCGCGAAGCGACGGTTTCCGGCGTGCTACAATGAGCGGCCCTGAGTTGTTCGCCGCTTAGGCAAATCCAGCGTTTCCCTCGCCGAAGCACTGAGAAAGAGACAATGGCAATCATCCGTGGCTAAGAATTCCGTTCCGTCGCAAGCGCCCGTCACCTACTCCGATGCCGGGGTCGATATCGACCGCTCCAACCGGACCAAGCAGCGCATCAAGTATCTGGCACACAAGACCTTTACCCGGGGAGTGCTCAGCGAGATTGGGGGCTTCGGCGGACTTTTTTCGGTGGACAAGACCAAGTATCTCGATCCGGTGCTGGTTTCGAGCGTAGACGGGGTGGGCACCAAGCTGAAAGTTGCCTTTCAAATGGGACTGCACACGACCGTCGGCGCCGACCTGGTCAACCACTGCGTCAATGACATTGCCGTGCAGGGCGCGGCGCCCATGTTTTTTATGGACTATCTGGCGACAGGGACGCTCGACCCGGCGGTGGCGGAGCAGGTGGTGCAGGGCATTGCGGACGCATGCAAACACAACGGGTGTGCGCTGATCGGCGGGGAGACGGCGGAGATGCCGGGGTTTTATCCCGAAGGCGAGTACGACCTGGCGGGATTTATTGTGGGCGTGGTGGACCGGGACAAAATCATCACCGGCAAGGATGTTCAAATCGGAGATGTGGTGCTGGGCCTGCCTTCCAACGGGCTGCATACGAACGGATATTCGCTGGCGCGGAAGCTGCTGTTCGAAATCGGCGGTTACTCGCCTGACGATTACGTGAACGAAATCAAGAACAAAGTGGGCAATGAGTTGATGCGCACCCACAAGAGTTATTGGCCGGTGGTGAGGAAACTGATCGCGGGGCAGTGCGTCTCGGCGCTGGCCCATATTACCGGCGGAGGGATCACGGAGAATCTGCCGCGGGTATTGCCGCGCGGGACGGCCGCGGCGATCGATCTGGGGTCGTGGCCGGTGCCTCCGTTGTTCGAGCATTTGCGGGAATTAGGAAACGTGCCGCAGGACGACATGCTGCGAACGTTCAATATGGGATTGGGGATGCTGGTGGTGGTGCCGCTGGCGAAGTTCAAGAAGGCGCAGAGCGTGCTGGAGCGGGCGGGAGAAAAAGCCTATACCGTGGGACGCATTGTGAAAGGCGAGCGGAAGGTGACTTACAACTGAGGGTTGACCGCGACCCAGCCTTTTCCTGAATCACATGCGCGCGACCAACCGGGCGCCGCGCTTCCGATCGATTCAACTTTTCAGCCGTTCGCTATTCGGCCTGGAGCCGTTCAGGGCGAAGAAAAGAATGTAGAGGTAACAGATCACTGGCAGGAAAAAGGCATGATGAATTCCGATCTTGTCGGCAATCGCGCCCTGCGCGAGGGGAATCAGCGCGCCTCCCACAATTGCCATGATCAGAATTCCCGAGCCGTCTCCGGTCAAGGGGCCTAGCTCGGCCACGCCCAGCGTGAAGATGCTGGGGAACATAATCGAGTTGAACAGACCCACCAGGATGATGCTCCACATGGCGAAATGGCCGGAGCTGAGCATGGAAATCGAAACCAGCGCGGCCGCGCAAATGGCATTCACGGCCAGCAGATTCCCGGTCTTTATCTTTTGCAAAAGTCCGGAGCCGATAAACCGCCCGACCATCGCCCCACCCCAATAAAAGGCAACGAACTGGGCCGCGTTTTTTTCCGTCAGGCCGCCGATATCGGGCTGGCTGAAATAATTCACCAGAAAGCTGCCGATGGAAACCTCGGCGCCCACGTAGGCAAAAATGCCGATGGCCCCGAAAATGAGATTGCGATGGTTCCACAGGGAGTCGTTAAGCTTTTCTCCCTTGCGATGCTGCACCTGGCCAATTTTTGGCAGTTTGAAACTGCCGATCAGAACGGCCAGAACCACAAGCGCAATACCCAGGCCGATGTATGGCAGTTTGACGCTCGCGGCCTGTTGCAAGCGGTAGGCCTGCAATGCGGCGGGAGAGAGAGCGCTCATTTCTTCCGGAGTTTTGGCCGCCGCGCTCAGGATGAACATGCCCCCGAAGAAGGGCGCCAGAAAAGTTCCCAGCGAATTGAAGGCTTGCGTGAGATTCAGCCGGCTCGACGCCGTCTCCGGCTTCCCCAGCACAGTCACATAAGGATTGGCCGCCACTTGCAGGCAGGTGATCCCCGCCGCCAGTACGATCAGCGCGATCAAGAACAGGGGATACGAGGGCACGCTCGCCGCGGGCACGAACAAGAACGCGCCCAGGCCCATTGTCAGCAGACCCGCGACCATGGAGCGCTGATAACCGATGCCGTCGATGATTTTTGCCGAAGGGATGGAGAAAAGAAAATAAGCTCCAAAGAAGGCGAACTGAACCAGCATGACTTTGGTGTAATTCAGGTCGAAAATCGATTTCAGGTGGGGAACCAGGATGTCGTTGAGGCAGGTGAGGAATCCCCACATGAAGAACAAGCTGGTGACCACGGCCAGCGGTACTCGGTACGAAGCGGAAGGCTGAGAAACGGTGGTGGAAGTTGCGCTACCCGGGGAGACTATGGCCATGCGGCTCGTCCTTTTCGCGACGCCAGGATGCCTGCCTTTCAGGCATCATAGCATCGCAAAGAAGAAAGAAAACGGCGGCATCGAGTCCGTGCTCTAGGCCGGGGGCCCGACCGCCTGCAATTTCACCAGCCAGTTCGCCGGTTCAGGAAGAATCGCGAATGTGGGCAGCTTGCCTTTGACCATGGCCACTTCGTCGCACTGGTAGTAGCGCGGGCAGACGTGGCAGTCTTTATAGATCTTGTCGGGCAGATCTTCGCGGCGGGCGATGGCGAATCCCTGCC
>DATLKM010000154.1:0-5920 GCA_035538435.1 Binatia bacterium | reverse complement strand
CGATCTCAAGCATCGTCGGATTCATCCCCTCGAATATCTGGCGCGCTTTTTCGACGCGGTCGAGATCAACACTTCTTTCTACGGACCGCTCAAGCCGGAACTGGCGAAGCTTTGGGGGCGCAGAGTCGCCGCCGTCAATCCCAGGTTCCGCTTCGCCGCCAAACTTTACCGCGCGTTCACGCACTCACCGGCCGCCGTGATGGAACCGACTTCTGCCGCCACCATTCGCCCCACCGACGACGACGAACGCCTCACGCGGGAGGGCCTCGACGCGCTGGCCGGTGAGCGCCTTCTCGGCGCGCTGCTCATTCAGTTTCCCGTGTCGTTCAAGAACACGTCGCTCAACCGCGAATACCTGGAGCGCCTGCTGCGCCAGTTTATTGAGTATCCGCGCGTGGTTGAGGTTCGCCACTCCAGCTGGAACGATTCCGCCACGCTGGCGGCGTTCGCGCAGCAGAATGTTGGTTTCTGCAACATCGACCAGCCGCTGCTCGGCCGCTCGCTTGGTCCCACCGAGCACGTCACCAGCGCGGTCGGTTATGTTCGCCTGCACGGACGCAACTATGAACAGTGGTTCGAGTCCGACAACCGCAACGACCGCTACAACTATCTCTATAAGCCGGGCGAGCTTGCCGGGTGGAAAGACAGGATCGTCAGCGTCGCCGAAAAGGCGCAGACGACTTACGTGATTACCAACAACCACTTCGAATCCAAAGCCGGAGTGAACGCTCTGGAGCTGAAAGCGATGATTACGGGCAGGCGCGTCGCGGCGCCCGAAACGCTGATTCAGAAATATCCGGAGCTACGAAGCGTAGCCGATGCGGAAGAGGAGGGAATGAAAAATTCAACTCTGGAGTTTGGGTAGACTTGTGCGCAAGAACGCGTGGGAGAGCCGCGTCCTTCGACCTTGCTCGGGGCAGGCTTTCACGCAGCAGAGTGAATCCAGCCTGGAGCCCCTTTGAGTCGCGAGAAGCGTTTCCCGGTAGTGCCATTTCACTGGTCAAAGCTCGTCTTGACAACTCCCCACTCACCCTTTTACAATTAGCACTCGATGGGCGAGAGTGCTAGCACGTCGCCCTATCCCACTATAAATCATTGGTTTACACCACGTTAACCTTTTAACTACCCTGAAAGGAGTTGCAACATGGCGAAGTTCACACCGCTCCACGACCGCATTCTGGTAAAGCGCGTGGAAGAGGCTACCACGACTCGTGGCGGCATCATCATCCCTGACTCGGCGAAGGACAAGCCCCAGGAGGGCGAAGTCATTTCCACCGGCAAGGGCAAAGTGAATGAAGACGGCAAGGTGTTCCCCCTGGCTGTGAAAGAGGGCGACCACATTCTGTTCGGCAAATACTCCGGCACCGAAATCAAGATTGATGGTGAAGATTACATCATCATGAAAGAAGACGAAGTGCTGGGCATTCTGAGCGGCGCTACTTCGAGCAAGAAGGAACTGGCTGGCTCCAAGCGGTAACGCTGGCCCTCCGGCAGCACGGGCGATTCCGCCGGTCGTAAGGTCCCTCGCATCGCTTCCGCGATGCTCGGGATTGACATGGGGAACGGTAATCCGTGCTCGAACCGAAGAAAACGCAAGGTCCCTCGACTCGCGCCAAAAGCGCGCTCGCTCGGGATGACAAGGTTATTAAGGTTGCTGGCAGCTTGCGGTGGTAAGCCGAAAGTGAAAGCTGAGAGCTAAAAGCTGACAGCACTCAAAGGACATTCGCGGGGTTAATCCCGCACAGAACTTTAAGGAGAAGAAACATGGCAAAGCAAATCGTACATGGCGAGGAGTCGCGGCAGGCTATTCTGCGCGGCGTGAATCTGCTCGCCGACGCAGTCAAGGTCACGCTGGGTCCCAAGGGACGCAACGTGGTCATCGAAAAGAAATTCGGTTCGCCCACCATCACCAAAGACGGCGTGACCGTGGCAAAAGAAATTGACCTGAAAGATGGTCTCGAGAACATGGGCGCACAGATGGTGCGCGAAGTGGCCTCGAAGACCAGCGACGTGGCCGGCGACGGCACCACCACCGCGACCGTTCTGGCGCAGGCGATCTACCGTGAAGGCGTCAAGACCGTTGCTGCCGGCGCCAACCCGATGGCGCTGAAGCGCGGCATCGAAAAGGCCGTGACCACCGTTTGCGGCAAACTAAACAAAGACGGCGAGCGCGAGAAGGGCGAGCTCGACAAGTTCTCGAAGCCCGTCAGCGGCGAAATGATTGCCCAGGTCGGCACCATCTCGGCAAACAACGACGAGACCATCGGGCACATCATTGCCGAGGCGATGAAGAAAGTCGGCAAGGACGGCGTCATCACCGTGGAAGAGTCGAAGACGCTCGAAACCCAGCTGGAAGTGGTCGAGGGCATGCAGTTTGACCGCGGCTACCTCTCGCCTTACTTCGTCACCGACCCCGAGCGCATGGAAACCGCGCTGGACAACGCCTACATCCTGATCAACGAAAAGAAGATCAGCTCGATGAAGGACCTGCTCCCGCTGCTCGAACAGATTGCGAAGAGCGGCAAGCCGCTGTTGATCATCGCGGAAGATGTTGAGGGCGAGGCTTTGGCGACTCTGGTCGTTAACAAGCTGCGTGGAACTTTGCAGGTTGCTGCCGTGAAGGCACCCGGATTCGGCGATCGCCGCAAGGCAATGCTGCAGGATATCGCCATCCTGACCGGCGGCAAGGCGATCACCGAAGATCTCGGCATTAAACTCGAGAACGTGCAGGTGAGCGACCTCGGCCAGGCCAAGAAGATCACCATCGACAAGGACAACACTACGCTTGTCGAAGGCAAAGGCAAGCACGCTGAGATCGAAGGCCGCGTGAAGGAAATTCGCAGCCAGATCGACAAGACCACCAGCGACTACGACCGCGAGAAGCTGCAGGAGCGGTTGGCGAAGCTGGTCGGTGGCGTGGCCGTGATCAAAGTCGGCGCCGCAACCGAGACCGAAATGAAGGAAAAGAAAGCCCGCGTGGAAGATGCGATGCATGCGACGCGCGCAGCCGTGGAAGAGGGAATTGTCCCCGGCGGCGGCGTGGCGCTGGCCCGTTGCGTTCCCGCGCTTGAGAAGCTGAAGCTCGAGGGTGATGAGCAGATCGGTGTCAACATCGTGAAGCGCGCCATCCAGGAGCCGCTGCGCCAGATCGCCGAGAATGCCGGCGAAGAGGGTGCGGTGGTTCTGGGCAAGATCAGCGACTCGAAGGATTCGAACTACGGCTACAACGCCCTGACCAACGAGTACGAAGACCTGGTCAAGGCGGGCGTGCTCGATCCCACGAAGGTTGTGCGGACCGCGCTGCAAAACGCCGGCTCGATCGCTTCGCTCATGCTGACCACTGAAGCTCTGGTAGCGGAGATTCCGGAAAAGAAGGAAGCTCCGATGCCGGGTGGTGGACACGGCGGAGGGATGGGGGATATGTACTAAAACCGTCGTCGGTCGCTGGCCGTCGGCCAAGACAGAAGCCCCGCCGTTAGGCGGGGCTTTTTGCGTCTGTGCTGGTGATTTCCCGGTTTAGGACATTCACAAACAGGAATGTTCATTCGTCACAGTCTTATTCGAACATCTGCTGCAAAACTCGTCGGCGGAAGCAGTCGTGAGTTCGAACGTAGTAGGTGCGAAACCAGGTTCTGATGGTTGGGCGTTGACACGCGAAGTGGCCCCGTAGCTCAGCCTGGATAGAGCACTAGGTTCGCACCTTAGAGGTCGTGAGTTCGAGTCTCACCGGGGCCACACCTAAGTTTCGTTGGAAAGCATATCGGATATTGACATCTGCGCAAGTGAGCGCGACACTGTGATTGTAAGGTGCGAACCCGGTTGTATCGATTAGGTTGAGTTTAGGGCGGCCATTCAGGCCGCCCTTCGTGTTTGTGGCACGCTGGCAGAACGCTGACTCGATCGCGTCGCACATGGCGTTGCAACGCCAGGCTATTTTCGGATCCCCCTGGCGAAGCCCGGGCGGGTCCGGGTATCACTTTTTTCCTTCTGCGCGGGCCTTGCGGGAGTGCTGGACCGCAATGTAGGTGACGGTATCCCACGAATTGTGAATTCCAAGAAAAAGCAGCGCCAGGGATGTGGCTGCTACCAGGTACAAGCCCGGTTCGGCGCGGGTGACGAGCAGGACTCCGGACGCGGTGAGGGCGACGTAGGTGGCCAGCGGCAGCCCCGCATACCACAGCCAGTCTTCCATGTCCGGCTGGTATCCCGTCTGGTGATGGGCGTGCCGGATGGCGGAGAGCACATACAGGACCCCGCCCAAGCCAACCAGACCGAGGATTAGCGCCAGGCCGGAGATGGCGCGCCAGGGGCAGCTCGCAATGGCTGAGATTAACAACGCCATGCAGAAGTGGACCGTGGTCGGCGTGCCGAAGGCGCGGATTTCACGCATGCTGCCCGTGATGCGGACCTGGGCGATCAGCGTGATGACCACGAATTGCAATCCGGTGAGCGCTCCGGCGGACGAGCCGACGATCACATAAAAGTTTTGCCACTTCGAGAGGTCAGTCAGGGGAGATTCCATAGTGAGTGCGGGATGAAGCAGCAACGATGATAAACCCCAGTTCGCCCGTAACTTACTGAATTTCGAAAAGCGTGTGCATCAGACTAGCTCCGGCGAGCGCTGCAGCCAGCGCCAGCGGCATGGCGATGGCGCCGACCTTGAGAAAATCCCAGAACGAGACGTTGACTTTTTCTTTGCGCAGGGCAATCAGCCAGAGGATGGTCGCCAACGACCCCGTAATGGAAAGATTAGGGCCAAGATCTACGCCGATGAGCACGGCCCCGGTGATGGAACGGCCGGCGTGGGCGGCGCGAAGGGTGCTGCCAGTGATCAGTCCCAGAGGGAGGTTGTTGACGAGATTGTTGGCGATGCCAACGGTGAACCCGGCGGCGATGGATCCCACGGTATCGCCGAGATTTTGCGCCCATAGGAGCCACTGCGTTGTGTAACGCAAGGCACCGGCGCTCTCCGCAGCGTCGACCATGATGAAAAGGCCGGCCACAAGTAGCAGGGTTTCCCAGCTGATTTCACGAGCGAACTTAAAAGGATTGGCCCGTTCTCTCAGGCAGATTGCGGCGAGAACGATAAGGGCAAGCAAACAGGTTGGGAGGCCGAGATCTTTTCCAAATGAGGAGACGGCCAACAATACGGCGATCATCGCCGCTGCACTGGCCAAAACGATTTTTCCGTTCCGGTTTAATTCGACCGCATCGACGGAATGACCGATTCGGTCGCCAAGCTCCTTGCGGAAAATCCACCGCAACACGAAAAACGTGGTGAAGATTGAAAGCAGGCAGGGAACACCGAAGGCCAGCAGCCATGCGCCGAGCGGAGGCATGCGGTTGTGGAAGACGACGAGATTCGCTGGATTCGATATGGGAAGCAGAAAAGACGCGGCGTTGGCGATGAAGGCGCAGACAAACAGATAGGGCAGCGGCTGCACACGGGCTTTGCGGACGGCGGTGAGGATGGCGGGCGTAAGCACAACAGCCGTGGCGTCGTTGGAAAGCAGGACGGTAACGACTGTGCCTACGGCGTAGACGAGAGTAAATAAGCGAAGGCAGGAGCCGTCCGCACGGTTGACCGCAAGGGCGGAGATCCAATCGAACACCCCATGCTCGCGGGCCAGTTCGCACAGCAGCATCATGCCGATCAAAAAGAGGCAAACGTCAAGAGCCTTGGTGGAAGCCCGCCAGACGAGGCGAAAAGTGATCAGACGCAAGGCAAGAAGAAGAAAAACGCCAGCGCCGATCCAATAAACTTCGGGCAAGCCGCGGGGGCGGAGGAGCATGAGAGCCAGGCTGACGGCAATGATGGGAAGGATCAGGATGGCCACGACTATCAGAGTAAGGTATTTGCCGGGTGAGCGGGGAGAGCCGGGAGCGAGCGGAGCAGCGGCAGAGCAAGCGATCAGCGAGT
>DATLKM010000153.1:0-24065 GCA_035538435.1 Binatia bacterium | reverse complement strand
ATCCAACGCCGCTGAGAACGACGGTGTGGCCGGCGGCGCTATCGACGATGGTCACGCTGCCGTTGCGCGCGCCTGTAGCTGTGGGCGTGAATGTGACCTGCACGGTGCAGTAGCTTTGCGCGGCAAGCGTAGAACAGTTATTGGTCTGCGCAAAATCGCCGCTCGCACTGATGGTGATTATGCTCAGGCTGCTGGTCCCGGTATTGGTAACGGTGAGGCTTTGCGACAGGCTGGTGCTGCCGAGCGACTGGCTGCCAAATGCAATACTCGACTGGCTGATGACGGCACCCGTTGCCGTGCCGTTGCCGCTCAGCGAAACCGCGCCCACTCCGGCCGTGGTGATCGCGGTGAGCGTGCCCGTGCGTGCTCCCGGGGCAGCCGGCGTGAAGGTGACCTGCAAAGTGCAATTGCCGCCGGCCGCCACAGCGCCGCAGTTGTTGATCTGGCTGAAATCGCCGCTGATGCTGACAGAACTGACGGTTAGTGAACTCGTGCCGTTGTTGGAGAGTGTGACGCTCTGCGGAGCGCTGGCGATCGCGATGCCCTGGTTGCCGAAGCTGATGCTCACCGGTGCCAGGCCTAGCGAAGGGGCGATTCCGGTTCCCGACAAGGTAATGGTTTGCGTCCCCGCAGCGTCAACGATGGTAACTGCGCCGGTGCGCACGCCCGAAGCGGAAGGCGCAAAGGTAGTTGTGATGGTGCAGGTACTGTTCGCAGGAATAGGGCTGCCGCTGACGCAGGTATTGGCTTGCGCAAAGTCGCCGCTGGCGCTCACGCTCGAAATCGCCAGGCTGCTGGTGCCGGTGTTGGTCAAGGTAACGGCTTGTCCGGTGCTGGTGGTGCCGACAATTTGATTGGCAAATGTGAGCGTGCTCGAACTTAGTGAAACGCCCGGCGACTGGCCCACGCCGGTGAGCGCAATGGATTGGGTTCCGACGCCGTCATTGATGGTCACAGCGCCGCTGCGCGTGCCTGTGGCCGTTGGGCTGAACGTGATGGTGATGGTGCAATTGCCGGTGCCGGCCGTGAGAGGACTGCGGGCGATGCAGTTGTCGGATTCGGCAAAATCTCCGCTCGCGGAAAGACTATTTATGGTTAAATCGCTCGTGCCGGTGTTGGTGAGCGTGACCGTCTGCGACGCACTCGTCGTGCTGACCACCTGATTGCCGAAATTCAGGCTGGAAGAACTCAGGCTTACTCCTGGCGAAGTTCCCGTTCCAGTCAGGCTGATCGCCTGGGTTCCGATGCCATCGACAATGGTGACCGTTCCCGTGCGCCCTCCGGCTGCGGTGGGCGTGAAGGAGACGGTGATTGTGCATGTGCCGTTCTGGGCGATCGAGCCGCTGCAAGTTGTGGTTCGCCCAAAATCTCCGCTGGCCGCGACACTCGTGATGGAGAGATTGCTGGTGCCGACGTTTTGCAACGTGACCGTCTGGCCTGTACTGGTTGAGTTCACTACCTGATTGGCAAAAGTCAGCGACGTGGACGTGAGCGAAACGCCGGGGTTGGTGCCGGTTCCGTTCAAAGTGATGACATGCGTTCCCGCGCTATCGACAATCGTGATGGTGCCGTTGCGCGCTCCTGTAGCCGCGGGAGAGAACGTCCCGGTGATGTTGCAGGTGCCGCCATTGGCCGCTACGGTTGCAGCGCACGTCGTAGTGTTGGAAAATTCGGCGCTCGCCGTGATGCTGGTGATCGACAACACACTGGTGCCGGTATTGGTCAGGGTGAAGGTCTTGTTGCTGCTCGCCGCACTCACCACCACGCTGCCGAAGTTATACGTTGCCGGCGCAAGTGAAACTCCCGGCGCGGTACCGGTGCCTGAGAGCGCAATCGTTTGAGTTCCGGCATTATCGGCAAGCGTGACAGTCCCGGTCCGCGACCCCGACGCCGTGGGCAGGAACGTCACCTGAACGCTGCATGTATTCCCGCTGGTCACGCTGGTGCAAGTGTTGGTCTGGCTGAAGTCTCCGGTGACAGTGACCGCGGTAAAGGTCAGCGTGCTGCTGCCGTTGTTGGTGACCGTGACCGCCTGCGAACTGCTCGACGTGTTGATTACCTGGCTGCCGAAGTTCAGGTTGGACGACGACAAGCTGACTCCCGGCGCGATGCCGGTTCCGGAGATCGCCAGCACAAGTTGCCCGCTTCCGCTCCCGAGCGTGTAGTTCACCAGCGCGGTTCCGGTTCGAGTGCCGGTGGTCGTGGGCGCGAAGGTAACGGTGAGGCTGCACGAGCCGCCGGGATTCACTGCGGCGCTGCAATTGTTCAGCAGCGTGTAGTCGCCGGAGATGGTTGCGCTGGTGACCGTCATGGCGCTGCTGGTGGCTGAACTCAGGTTGACGGAGACCGTCGATTGCGAATTTGAACCGACGTTGACGCTGCCGAAGGTCAGGGTGGAAGGCGAGAGGCTCGCGCCGGGCGCGGCCCCGGTTCCGGTTAGCGCAATCACGTGCGTGCCCAGGCCGTCGGCAATAGTTACCGTTCCAGTGCGCGTTCCGGCGGCGGCGGGGGTAAATGTGATCTGGAGCGTGCATGCGCCGCTGGGTGCAAGAGTCGTCGGAAGGGTCGCGCAGTCCGAACTGGTAACGGCAAAATCTCCGCCGGTCGTGAAACTGCTCACGGTGAGGCTGCTGGTTCCAATGTTGGTCAGCGTGACGCTTTGCGCTCCACTGGTGGTGTCAACGGTCTGGCTGCCGAAGGTCAATGTGGAGGCAGAAAGCTGAACTCCCGGCGCATTGCCCGTTCCGGCGAGCGCGACGAAATGCGTCCCCGCGCCGTCGGTAATGGTGATCGCGCCGCTGCGTGAACCCGCCGCCACCGGCATAAATGTGACCGTGATCGTGCAACTGTTGCCGTTGCTTCCGCTGGCCGGGAGCGGGCTGTGCGAGATGCAGGTATCGGTCTCGGAAAAATCTCCGCTGGCGGTGATGCTCGCAATTGAAAGGCTGCTGGTGCCCGTGTTGGTGAGAGTCACATTCTGCGTCGCGCTCGGCGTATTGATCACCACGCTGCCGAAATTCAGGCTGGCGGGGCTGAGTCCCACTCCCGGCGCGGTCCCGGTTCCGCTGAGGCTGATCGCGTGGGTTCCTGCGCCGTCGACAATTGTGATTGATCCCGTTTGTCCTCCCGCTGAGGCGGGCGTAAACGTGACCGTGATCGTGCACGTCCCCGCGGCTGCGATTGGACTGTGACTGGCGCAATTGTCGGTTTCGGAAAAATCGCTGTCGCTGGTAACGCTGCTGATCGTCAGGCTGCTGGTGCCGTTGTTGGTCAGCGTCACGCCCTGCGAAGCGCTGGTTGTACCCACCACCTGGCTGCCGAAGGCAAGCGCCGTAGCCGTCAGGCTCACTCCCGGCGCGTTGCCGGTGCCGCTCATGGTAATGACCTGCGTCCCGGCGTTGTCGACCAAAGTCACGGTGCCGTTGCGCGTTCCCGTAGTCGTGGGTGTGAAAGTTATCGAAATGTTGCAGGTGCCGTTCTGACTCAGGGCGCTGGTGCAGGTGCCGGTTTCTGCGAAATCACCGCTGGCGGCGATGCTCGTGAAGCTTAAGCTGCTGGTTCCACTGTTGGTGACGGTAACGCTTTGACTTCCGCTCGTGGTGCCGACCACCTGCGAGCCGAAACTGATGGTCGCCGGCGATAGCCCCACACCGGGGGCAACTCCCGAGCCGCTCAAAGCCACAGTTTGCAGGCCCAGGTTGTCGCTCACATTGATGATGCCGTTGCGCGTTCCCGTCGCGGCCGGCGCGAAGCTGATGGTCATGGTGCACGAGCCGCCGGTTGAGAGCCCGCTCGAACAGTTGTTTGTCTGCGAAAAGTCGCCGTTGATGCTGATGACCGGGCCGCCGCTGCCAAGCGGGCCGGTCAGTCCGCTGCTGCCTGTGTTCCGCAACGTAACAACCTGCGTCGCGCTGGTGGTTCCGACGATCTGGCTGCCAAACGACACGCTCGACGGCGTGAACGAGATGACTGGGGCGAGCCCGGTCCCGGAGAGCGCGACTTCGAGCTGGCTGGTGGCGCTGCCCAGCGTATAGCTGATCGTCGCCTCGCCCGTGCGCCCGCCGGTGATGGCGGGAGTGAAGGTCATCAGCATGCTGCACTGGCCGCCGGGGTTCACCTGTGACGTGCAGTTATTGGTCACGGCAAAATCGCCGTCGACCGTAACGGAGTTGACGGTCATGGGCGCGTCGGCTGCGGCGTCGAGCAAGACCGTCACCGACAACTGCGAACTGGAGCCCACGGCGACGCTGCCAAAATTTAGCGTGGAGGGGCTGAGCGAAATTCCCGGCGCGGTGCCCTGCCCGCTGAGGCTGATGATCTGCACGCCGGCGTTATCGGTGAGCGCAACCGACCCGGCCCGGCTGCCGATCAGCGTGGGGCCAAAGGTGATTTGCAGCGTGCACTGGCCGCCCGCATTTACGGTTGTGCAGTTCGCGCTGCTGACGCCAAAGTCCCCCGAAGCCACGTAGCTGGAAATGGTGAGCGTGCTGCCCCCGTTGTTGGTGACCGTGACCGACTGTGCCGAAGAGGTCGTATTCACGGTCTGGCTGCCGAAGTTGATGCTCGAGGGTGACAGGCCAACCCCCGGCGCGGTCCCGGTCCCGCTCAGGGTGATGACTTGAGTTCCGGCGTCATCTTTAATGGTGACCGTTCCCGTGCGGCTCCCCGCCGCCTTCGGCCCAAATGTCACGCTCACGCTGCACGTGTTGTTCGCCGCTACCGTCGAGCAGGTGTTGGTCTGCGAAAAATCTCCCGCGGCCGACACGCTGGTCACGTGCAAGGCGCTGGTGCCGTTGTTGGTCACCGTTACGGTGGAGGCCGAGCCGGTCGTGTTGATCGTCTGGTTGCCGAATGACACCGAGGCTGGAGAAAGCGAAACTCCGGGAGCGGTGCCGACGCCGGTCAGCGGCACGACGGCCACGCCTGCATAAACCGTGCCCACGTCGTGGGTGATGGTGAGCGTTCCCGTAAGTGTCTGCGCCGCCTCAGGTGTGAACACCACGCTGATATTGCAACTCGCCCCGGCCGGCACGGCCGCGCAATTGTTGGTCTCAGAAAAATCTCCCGACGCCGCGATGCTGGAGACCGTGAGGCCGCTGGTGCCTGAATTCGTAAGCTGGGTGACAAGGGCGCTGCTGGCGGTATTGATCACCTGGCTGCCGAACGACAACGATGGCGGGGCCAGGGTAATTCCGGGAGTAGTACCCGTCCCTGTCATCTGGAGCACGAGTTCGCCGCTCGCTTCCCCAACCGTATATTCGATCACCGCCATGCCCGTAGAGGTGCCCGTGGCTGCGGGAGAAAAAGTCACCGCCACGTAGCAGGAGTTGCCCGGCGCAACCGTAACGCCGTTTCCGGTGCAGTTGTCGCTTTCGGAATAATTGCCGCTGACCGTGATCGAGTTCACCTGCATCGATCCGGTGGTCGAATCGCTGACCTCAACGTTCGCCGTCATTTGCGCGGTCGCGCCGACAATCACCTGCCCGAAGTTCAGGTTCGGCGCAGAAAGGCTGACGCCCGGCGCCGTGGCATTGCCGCTCATGGCGATCGCCTGCACGCCATCGCTGTCTTCCACCGTGAGTGCGCCGACTCTCGTTCCCGCGACCACCGGCGTGAATATGATGTCGAGATCGCAGCTGGCGCCCACGGCCAGCGTGAACTGGCTGCCGATCGTGCAGCTTGTGCTGGTGACGGAGTAGTCTCCCGTGGCCACCACGCTGCTTACCACCAGAGATGCCAGACTATTGTTGGTGAGCGTGGTGATCTGGGCGGCGCTGCTGGTCCCGGCCGTCTGGCTGCCGAACGTCAGCGGCGACTGCGAGAACTGCACTCCCGGAAGAACTCCGGTTCCATTCAGCCCCACTGTCTGCGCGCCCTGATCGTCGACCATGGTCAGGGTACCGCTGGCCGTGCCGGCCACGGTGGGGCTGAAGATGACAGTAAAGATGCAGGATGCGCCCACTGCAATGGTCGCAGGCAGGTTGCCGCAATCCGAACTGCTGGCCGTGTATTCCGCGCTGGTGGTTAGGCTCGACACCGTCAGATCGCCCGTGCCGGTATTCGTCAGCACCACATTTTGCGGAGTGCCGCTGGTACCCGTAGTCTGATTGCCGAAATTCAGGTTGACCGGCGAAATATTGATTCCGCTTTGCAGGCCCGTGCCTTGCAGAGAAACCTGCTGGGTCCCGAGGTTGTTACTGAGTTGCAGAAAGCCGACGCGGTTTCCGGGTGCGGTGGGCTGGAAGGCAATCTGCATGGTTACGGTGTCGAGGTTCTGGAGCACGACCGATCCCGCGCAACCGCTGGCAATGACAAAATCGCCGGCGATGGTGCAGCCGTTGACCGTCATCTGCCCGCCGCTGGTATTGGTGAAGACCAACTGCTGGCTGGGGCTGGTGGTGCCCACCTGTTGCGGGCCGAACGTAAGCTCCGGCGATGACATGGTGCCGGTGGAATTGCTTGTGCCCGCCCCGGTGAGGACGATGACCTGCGTGGGCGCATTGCTCAATAGCGTGACCGTGCCGTTGCGGGTGCCGATTTCGGTCGGATCGAATGTGACCGTGATGGAACAGGTGCCGTTGATTCCGATGGGCGACGAGCAGGTATCGCTTTCGGCGTAGTCGCCCGCGGCTGTGATGCTGGTAAAAGTCAGCGTGGTGTTGCCCGTGTTCGTCACCGTCACAGTCTGCCCGCCGCTCACGCTGCCGACCGCCAGGTTGCCGAAATATAGAATGCTTTGTGTCAGGCCCACGCCCGGAGCCGTTCCCGTTCCTGCGAGCGCCACTACCTGGGTCCCCAGCTCATCGGTGATGGTCAATGTGCCGTTGCGCGTGCCCGAGGCAGTCGGGGTGAAGGTCACCTGAGCCGAGCAACTCAGGCCTGCGCCCAGGCTGCCGCAGTTGTCGGTCATGGCAAAATCGCCGCTGGCGGCGACGTTCGAAATGGTGAGCAACGCCGTGCCATTGTTCGTGACCGTTACGGTTTGCCCAGCGCTGGTGGTGGCAACCAGCTGGCTGCCAAAAGAAAGCGTTGACGGCGAAACCGTTGCCTCTGCCACCAGTCCGGTGCCGTCCAGCGGCAAAACCAGTTGGCCCGCATCGGTTCCGAGCCTGTAGTTGATGACGACCGTCCCGGAGCGGTCTCCGATTGCCGCCGGCGTGAAAGTCACGCTCAGCGAACACGCCCCGCCCGGCGACACCGCCGAGCTGCAGTTGTTTACCAGGCTGTAGTCGCCGCTTATGGTCATCGACGTAACCGTCAACGCGCCGGTGGCCGAACCATCGAGATTAATGTTCGCGGTCGACTGCGCAGATGCTCCCACGTTCACGCTGCCAAAGCTCAGGCTTGCCGGCGACAAGCTCACGCCGGGAGCAAGCCCCATCCCCGTCAGCGACACCACACTCGTACCGGCGCTGTCGGCGATGGCCACACTGCCCGGGCGTGTGCCGGTCGCCGTCGGGGAAAAAACAATCTGTAGCGTGCAAGTTCCGTTTACGGCCAAGGTGGCGGGAAGGCTGCTGCAATTGCTGCTCGATACGGAATAATCCCCGGACGCGGTAAAACTGTTCACCGTGAGCGAACTGGTCCCGGTGTTGGTCAAGGTCACCGTCTTCGCGACGCTCACCGTTCCCACGGTGTAGCTGCCGAAATCGACCAGTCCGCTGGAAAGTCCAACGCCGGGAGCGTTTCCCGTCCCGGTCAGAGCGGTGACCTGCGTACCCACGCTGTCGATGATCGTCACCGTTCCCGTGCGTGCGCCCGTGGCCGTGGGGGTAAAAGTAACCTGGACAGTGCAGTGTGCTCCGCTGCTCACGCTGCCGCAGCCGTTGCTCGAAATTGCGAAATCGCCGCTCGCCGTCACGCTGGAAACGGTGAGTGAACTGGTGCCGGTGTTGGTCAGCGTAACCGTGCTGGCCGTGGTCGTAGTGCCCACCACCTGCCCGCCGAAGCCGATGTTCGTTGGACTCACGCTGACTCCCGGCGCGGTTCCCGTTCCCGTGAGCGATAGCGTCTGCGTGCCGGCATTGTCTGTCACCACCATGTAGCCGGTGCGCGTGCCCGCAGCCGTGGGCGTGAACGTGACGTAGATCGTGCAGGATGCGCCCGATGCCGTGTTGCCGCAGTTGTTCGTCTGGGAAAAATCCCCGATCGGGGTGATCGTGATCCCGGTCAGGCCGCTGGTGCCGGTATTGGTCAGCGTGGAAGATTGCGCCGCACTGCTGGTGCTGACAAGCTGGCTCCCGAAGGTCAGGCTTGAAGGCGACAGGCTCACGCCCGGCGCGGTCCCGGTTCCAGTCAGCGCCAGAACCAGTTGCCCGCTGGTTGTGGCGACGGTGTAGTTAATCAGCACCGTTCCGGTGCGCGTGCCGGTGGCCGCAGGAACGAAAGTGACGCTCACGCTGCACGAGCCTCCCGGCGAAACCGTACTCGTGCAGTTGTTGACGATGGTGTAATCGCCGGTTACCGACATGCCGGTCACATGCATAGAGCTGGCCGTCGCAATGTCGAGCGTGACGTTCGCCGTCTGCTGCGAAGAAGTTCCCACCGTAACCGTGCCGAAATTCAGGGTCGAGGGGGCAAGCGCAACCCCCGGAGCGGAGCCGGTGCCGCTCAGCGCAACCACCTGCGTTCCCACGCTATCGCCCAGAATCAGGCTTCCGGTGCGGGTTCCGGTCGTGCTCGGAATAAACGTCACTGCGAACTGGCAGTTGCCGCCCGCGCTCACAGTTGCCGGCAGCGTGGCGCAATTCGAACTGCTCACCGCGAAATCTCCGCTGGTGGAAGATGAACTGACTGTGAGCGCGCTGGTGCCGTTGTTGGTGAGGGTCAAGGTTTGCGCCGCGCTGGTCGTCCCTACGGTCTGGCTGCCGTAAGTCAGGCTGGACGCCGACAGGTTGACGCCGGGCTGCGTTCCCGAGCCGCTGGCCGCAATGACCTGCGTGCCGGCGCTGTCGACAATCGATACCGATCCCGTGCGCGCTCCGTTGGCCGAAGGCGTGAATGTGATCGAAATCGTGCAGTTGTTCCCGGCATTGACCGTGCCGCAGGTGTTGGTCTGGGCAAAATCGCCCGCGGCGGTCACGCTGCTCACGCTGACTGCGCCGGAACCAGTGTTGGAAAAGGTCACGGTCTGCGCCGAACTCGTGGTGCCAACGACCTGGTTGCCAAAGCTCACCGTGGAACTGCTCAGTGAGATTCCCGCTGCGCTTCCGTTGCCGCTGAGCGCAACGGCCTGGGTTCCGGCACCGTCAATGAGCGTGATCGTGCCCGTGCGCGTTCCCGCCAGGGCGGGAGTGAACGTCACCTGAATCGTGCACTGGCCGGAAATAGCGAGCGTGGCCGGGCAGTTGTTGGTTTGGCTGAAATCGCCGCTCGCCGCGATGCTGGCGATGGCGAGGCTGCTGGTCCCGCTGTTGGTGAGGGTTACAGCTTGTGCCGAACTGGTTACGCCCACGGTTTGACTGCCGAAGTTGATCAGCGATGGCGAGAGCCCCACGCCCGGCGCGGTTCCGGTCCCGGTCAGGGCGAGCACGAGCTGCCCGGTTCCGCTTCCCACGGTGTAATTAATGAGGGTGCTTCCGGTGCGCGTGCCGGTGGCGGAGGGATTGAACGTGATGCTCAAACTGCAAGAACTTCCCGGAGCGACGGCGCTGGTGCACTGGCTGGTGAAGGTGTAATCGCCGCTGATGTTTACGCCGGTAACGGCAAGCGAACTCGAAGTCCCCGCCGACAGGTTTATGTTGGCCGTGGACTGTGAAGTGTTCCCGACGGTCACGCTGCCGAAATTGAGCGTGGCCGGAGAAAGCGCCGCTCCCGGCGCGGAGCCCGTTCCTGTAAGAGAAATGATTTGCGTTCCCGCGCCATCGCTAATGATGGCGGTTCCGGTGCGGGAGCCCGCGGCGGTGGGCGTGAAGGTAAGCGTGACGGTGCAGGTCCCATTGTCGGAGATTGGGCTGGAAGATGTGCAGGTATCGGTTTCGGCGAAATCTCCGCTTACCGCAATGCCGGAAATGCTGAGACTGCTGCTGCCGTTGTTGGTGAGCGTGACCGCCTGCGAACTGCTGGTGGTGTTGACCGTTTGACTGCCGAAGGTCAGGCTGGCGGGAGAAAGGCCGACTCCCGGCGCGCTTCCCGTTCCCGTGAGCGCGACGACCTGGCTGCCCAGCGAATCCGTGACGGTAACGGACCCGGCCCGCGATCCGGTCACCACCGGCGAAAAGCTTACGCTGATCGTGCAGGTCGCATTCTGCGCCAGCACTCCTCCGCTCACGCAGGTATCCGATTCGCTAAAATCTCCCGCGGCGGCTACGGCGCTGATCGTCAGATTGCTGGTTCCGGTATTCGTGACAATGATGTTTGCCGCGGCGCTGGTCGTGCCCACTACCTGACTGCCGAAAGTTAAACCTGAGGGCGCGAACCCGACGCCCGGCTCTACTCCTGTTCCGCTCAGCGCGATGATATGCGTGCCTGCGCTGTCGGACAGGGTGACGGTGCCCGTGCGCGCGCCCGACGCAACCGGGGTGAACGTCACGCTGACGGTGCAGGCTGCTTGCGGGGCCATCGCCCCGGCGGTGAGGCAATTTCCCGATGCGGCAAAGTCTCCGCTGGCCGTCACGCCGCTGACGGTAAGGTTGCTGGTTCCGGTGTTGGTGACGGTCACGTTCTGCGCCACGCTGCTGGCGCCGACAAGCTGGCTGCTGAAACTCAGCGTGGAAGAACTCAGTCCGACTCCGGGAGCGACGCCGGTTCCAGTAAGCGCAACCACGTGCGTACCCACACTGTCGGAGATCGTCACCGCTCCGTTGCGTGCTCCCACCGCCTGCGGTTGGAAAACAATCTGCAATGTGCAACTCAAGTTTTGCCCGAGCGTCAGCGGAGGCGCACAATCCTGGCTGGTCAGAATGAAGTCGCCTTCGGCAATGAAACTGCTCACCGTCAGATTGCTGGTACCGGTATTGGTGAGCGTCACCGTCTGGGCGACGCTCGCCGCGCCCACGATCTGGCTGCCGAAGGTCAGGGTGGAGGCCGATAGCCCCACCCCCGGGGCGACTCCTGTTCCGGTGAGCGTAACGACCTGTGTGCCGGCGTTGCCGATGACGGTCAGCGCGCCGCTGCGAGTCCCGGTTGCCGTCGGCTGAAAACTCGCTTGTGCCGCGCAACTGTTTCCCGGCGCGATGGGACTCGAACTCGCGCAATTGTCAGTCTCGCTGAAGTCCCCGCTGGCCGCGGTCGTGGTAATCGAGAGATTGCTGCTGCCGGTATTGGTGATGGTCACGGTCTGCGCCGGGCTGAGCACGCCGACCACCACGCTGCCAAAGTTCCAACTCGAGGGCGAGACGTCCGCCCCCGGCGCAACCCCGGTGCCGGAAAGAAAAACGACTTGCACGCCCGCGCTATCGGTGATGATGAGCGAGCCCGTCAACACGCCCGCCGTTGCCGGCGAAAAAGTGACCGGAACGCTGCAGCTCTGCGTGGGCGCGACGCTGGCGCAGTTGTTCGTCTGGCCGAAGTCGCCGGCGACAAACACGTTGTCGACCGTGACCGTCTCTGCCGTGGCGTTGGTGAGTGTAAGAACTTGTGCGCTGCTTGTGGTGCCCACACCCTGGTTGCCGAAAACCAGCGAGGCGCTCGACGGGACCATTCCGCTGGCTACCAGCAGGTCGGCGGAGGCGGAGTTTCCAGTACTTCCATTGGAAGAGATCACGGCCCCCGCCACGTCGGTGAAGCCGCTGGATACTTCGCCAAGCACGCTGACCGTAAGCGCGCAACTGCTGTTGGCGGCCACGCTTGCACCGCTTAAAGAGACGCTCTGCGATCCGGGCGGCGCGCTTGCCGTGCCGTTACAGGTTCCGCCCAAACCGTTGGGCGACGCCACGGCGAGTCCGGTGGGCAAGATGTTGGTAAAACCAACTCCCGTCAGCGCGACCGTGTTGACGGTGGGATTCGAAATCACGAACGTCAGCGTGCTCGTACCATTCAGCGCGATTTCGCCGGGCGTAAATGACATAGCCAGCGTTGGAGGAGCCACGCCCACCAGGCTGAATGTTGCCGGAGTGCTGACGCCGCTCACGCTGGCGCTCGCGGTCAAGGCGCCGCCAACAGTCGCTATCGCCGCCACCGAGGCATGCCCGCTGCCGTCGGTCGTGGCTTGGCCCCCATTGCCAAACGTAAGCCCGCTGCCGCTGAAGCTGACAACCGCGTTCGGCACAGGATTCGAATTGCTGTCCTGAACCAGGGCGACGAGGGGCGAAAAAAAATCCACGTTCACCGCGGTCGTTTGTCCTCCGCCGGAGAGGGCGGCAATGCTGGCCGCCGCGCCGGCAATTACCTCGGTGAGCGCGCCGCTGGAGCTGGCGGCGAACGCCGCGTTCCCTAAATATCTGGCGGTGATACTGTGACTTCCGGCGCTCAGACCGCTGCTTTGGTAAGAGGTGCGTCCCGAGCCGTCGAGTGTGCTCTGCCCGAGCATCGTTGCGCCATCGTAAAAAGCGAGGCTTCCCGCTGGAACGCCGCTTCCGAAATTTGGCGTGACCAGCGCCGTGAAGGTGACCGGGCTGCCCGCATTTTGCGGATTCACGTCGGCACTCGCCGTCGTCGTCGTAGGCATCGGGAGCACCGCAAACATATAGGCCGTAACGTTGCCCATCTCGGGCGAATTCCCGCTTCCGGCGCCCACGCTGGTTGACGTTCCTTCGTTGCCGTAAGCGGAGCAGGCATAAATCGTGTGCACGCCCAGGGATTCGCCGCTCAACGCAATTTGATAAGAGACGGCGCTGGTTCCGGCTCCGCCTGTCACACTCGCCTGCATCCATGCGCCACCAACCGTATCGAGTTGGTAGTAGAGCGCCGTGGGCGGCGGCGCGTTGGGCGAGAAGCCGCTGCTCACAGTCGCGGTGAAGGAAGGGCTTGCATTGCTGGTGGAAAAAATGCCGTTGCCGGCGATGGTTTGCGCATCGGTGACGCCTAGTATGGTCGTGCTCAGCGGAACAGTCTGTATGACGTTGGGCGCGATGGCGGTAGCGCTGGCGCCGCCCGAGTTCGCCACGTAGACATTTCCCGTTACCGGATCGACTGCGGCTTCCGCGGGCGATGTTCCCACCGCGACCGCCGTCGCCACATTCGTCCAGCCGTCGATCACGGCCGCCGTGCCTCCGCCGCTATCCAGGGCGTAAATCTTGTTGGCGGCCGCATTCACAAACACGCCGGCAAAGCTCTCTCCGCCGCTGACGGTCGAAGTGTTGTAACTGTTGGCTGCGTCGATTACAGTCACGCCGCCGCCGCTGTTGGCGACGTAAATTTTGTTGGTCACCTGGTTGACTGCGACCGATTGCGGATTTGTACCAACGCTGACCGTCGCCACAACGCTGTTGCCGCTTCCATCGATCACCGAAACCGTGCCGTCGCCGTAGTTCGCGACATAGACCGTGTTCGTGACGGCGTTGATGTCGATCGCATCCGGATTTGACCCGACGCCGATTGCCGCCGCCGCCAGGCCGGTGGCGCCATCGATCGGGACGACCGTGTTGTCGCCGCCGTTGGCCACATAGACGGTATCGGTCAGCGCATTCACAGCGATGGCATTGGGATTGTTCCCCGCCGAAACCGAGGCCACGAATCCTCCGCCAGATCCATCAAGGATGGTCACGCTCTGCGCCGCGGAGTTGGCGATATATAAGCGGTCCGTGAGCGGATTGACCGCGATGGCCGCGGGACTTGTTCCGACTGGGGCCGTTCCCTGCACGGAATCGGTATTTCCGTCGATCAGGGTGACGTTGTTGCTGCCGCCGTTTACCACAAAAATCTGGTTCGTGACCGGATTGACTGCAACCGCTTGCGGCCCGGTGCCGACATTGATTGCTGTCGTAGCCTGAGTCAGTTCGTTGATTACGGTGACCGTGCCATCAGCCTGGTTCGCAATATAGACTTTGCTGGTCGCCGGATTCACTGCCGCGGCCGCGGGATTATTCCCCACCGCCACAGGCGAGGACGCGTTCACTGCGCCGTCGATGATGGTGAGTCCGCCCGCAGACGCGGAATTTACCACATAAATTTTGTTCGTCGCCGCATCGACCGCAATCGCCTGCGGCGAACTGCCCACGCTCAGCGAGGTAATCTGGCCGCTGCCTCCGTCCAGGTCAGTGACCGTTCCGGCGCCATTGTTCGCCACATAAATCTGGTTGGTCAGTACGTTCACGCCCAACCCAGCCGGCTGCGATCCCGTGCTGGTGTTTGCCATCAGGTTCGCCGTCGCCCCGTCGATGACAGAAACATAGCCTGCCTGGTTGGCGGCATAAACCTTGTTCGTAACCGGGTTCACAACCATGGCGTCGGGATTGCCGCCGACAGAAATGTCGGCCGTCACTGCATTCGACGAGCCGTCGAAAACCATCACATCTCCGCTGCCGCCATTGGCCACATACACCTGATTGGTTACAGGATTGACCGCGACCGCGGCGGGATTTGTTCCCGCAGCGGGTATGGCAATTACGGTGTTGCTTCCGTCAACTACCGCAAGGCCCGTGCTCGTGGTGATGTACACGCGGCTGGTGACCGGGTTGATGGCGATGGCATTGGGGCCAGCGCCTACGCCCGCTATCGTGACGGGCTGATTGTTCGCGCCGTTGATGGCGGTCGCCGTAGCGTCGCCGCTGTTCGCCACATAAACCTGATTTGTGACCGCGTTGACGGCTATCGCCGCTGGATTAGATCCGGCGGTCACAGTCGTGATCACGCTGTCTGTGGATCCATCGATGACCGTGACACCGGCGCTGCTGCTGACATAAATCCGGTTGGTCATCGGATTCACCGCCACGCCTTGCGGGCTGCCGCCAACCGTCACCGAGTTCGTAGCCCCAGTGACGCCGTTGTACACGGTCACCGTACTGCCGCCGGAGTTTGCGACATAAACCTTATGGGTAGCTGCATTGATCGCAAGACCCAGCGGAGAACTGCCGGTGCCAATGGTTGCGGTTACGGCTTGTGCCCTGGCCCCGTGAGCCGGCCACAGTACAACCATGAAGCAAACCAATATTCGAGACAGGACGGTCGAACGCGGGCGGCGCTGAACGGTATTCTCAATCGCTCTTCGGGGAACACGACGAAAAGCATGAGTCGTCCGGCCAGCGCCCCGTTCCGGCGCCAACAGCGGCGCGGCAGAGCGCATGCCTGGAGCGCTGAGGGCAAGCATGCCAATCCTTTGCGGGTTGATTGGACTTCTCTAGTCCTCAATCTTCATCGGCTTTTTCGCGGGAATTCTTGATGGGCGTGGAGGGAACTGGGCGTACAGGGCCTGTTGGAACCGGCCATTTCCGTCGGCCCGGCGGTTTTGGCCGATCGGATAAGCCGGCTAGCTCGCGAACAAGGCCGGAGGCTCCGGCCTGGGGGGAACATTATCGTCTTCGCCATCGGATATGCGCAGCCAGGCGCGGCGGCCATTGTCATGCAGCACCTTGCGCGCTTCTCCGTATTGAACCAGCCGATCGAGGACGACCGCGACTGACGCGGTCAGATTCCTCGACGATTGCGCCCCGCCCAGGTTCTTCTGCCGAATCCGTTCGCTTAACTCCCGCGCCGTCAGAGGGCGATCAGAACTCCTCAAAATTGCCCGGCACGTCTGAGTGAGCCCGGGGCGTCGTGTTGCGGGCTTGCGGTCGGCAAGGAACCGAATGCCATCGTCATTGAGAACGTCGCCGCCGTAAAGATTACAAAGCCCGCGGATCGTTTGCTTGATTTTTCCGATGCGCCTGGTGATGTCGGCCCGTTGCTGGATGAGGTTGTCCAGCTCATCGTGAGCGCTTTTTACAATCAATTCGAGATTGGAAATGTCGGTATTCATGAAGTCCATGTTCTGCATTGGTCGCGCATAAAGAAAGGGAGGCCGAAACCAGCCTCCCGTGATTGTTCGCCATGAACGCTGTTAGCCCATGAAAACCCGTAACAGCGAATGTCACATCCCGTTGCTTACAGCGGAAGGAAAGGTGTCTTTTCCCCCGAAATAGCACTCGAGCGACTCGATCTTTCCGTTGTTGAGACGGAAATATTCCACGTTCCGAAACGATTTGCCATTCTTCGTGTGGCCAAGATACTTTACGAACGCTTCGTTGCCGTTTGCGAACACCCGCTCCAGATCGCAGCGATCGATAAAATTGATCTGTGTATCCCAGCATTGCGCCTTGAAGGTGGTCTTGCTGATATGGTCGTCGCCGGCGGCGCTCGAAAAAGCGAAGTTGTCCGCCATCAGCGCGTCAAACGGGCCCCAATCCTTCTTCTCCGTCTCCCACGTCCGATACCACTTGCGGATGATTTCTTCGGTCATCGCGCTCTGCCCCGTTTCCGCGCGTGCTCTAGCCGTCACCGCAAGCCCCGCCGCTGCCGCCAGAGCGCAAGCTCCTGACTTGAGCGCGTTCCGCCGTGATATTCCGACTGTCTTCATGCCCAGTCCTCCTTTTTCCAGTTTCTTCGGCTCGTGGCCTTCGGGGCCATCATGAATGAGAATAAGGAGGCCCTTGCGGGCCTCCCGAAATTGCCGTGCCAGGCACGCCATTACCAGGTGAACTGCGCCCCCAGCCGCATGTGGCGCGAGATCTGGTACAGCCACGGCTGGCCGTACAGCGAGTTCAGTAACATTCCGTCGGCCGCGGCTGTGGCCTGCGGATTGTAGGCGGTTTCGGCTGCCTGATAGAAAGCTGCACCCCCACTCAGGCTCTGCCCGCCAGGAAACAACACGGAACCGGCGTAACCCGAGTTGAATCCCTCCCAGTACGAGGTGACGGCGCGCTGGTTCAGGAGGTTGGTGAAGGTTGCGTTAAAAGTCATCACCTGATGCTCGTTGTTCTTGTTGACCTTGATGGCATGTTGAAGGTTGAAATCGGTCTGGGTGTACCACGGAGTGCGGCGCGCATACGGTGTTCCAAAGATGATGTTGCCCAGTGCGTCCGTAGATGCGTTCACCCAGTTTCCGCGGCCAAAGATGTAAACCGATTCGAACGGATCCGGAGGCGCAAAGCCAGTTGGGATCGACGCTCCGATGTCGCTGAACGAACTCATCGGGCTTCCCTGATAGGCAACCTGGAAGAGTCCGAAGCTGGTGGTGTTGTTTTTGAAGTGACCCGCCCAGGGCAGCGTGTAATACCCGTATGCCTTGAACGCGTTCGGGCGATCCGTAGGCAAAGGCCCGTCGCTGGATCGACCGTTAGCTGCGAAATAGTAGAACGGCTCGTCGAACGCGCGCGTGGTATCGGGCGAGTTGCGCCCGGTCACCCCGCCGTCGATCTGGTCGGTGGTAGTCAAGCCGGTGTAGTTGCCCCAGAGCCGGCTCCAGGTGTAGCTGAACATGCCGGACAGGCCCCGGCTGGGCGCCTTCGTGAGCCGCAATTCCACACCGTCGTAGTTGCGGATCGCCACCGGATTATTCGGGCACCCGGTGCAGGTGCCGAAATCATTGCTGGCATTGAACGCGTGTGTGCCCGGGCCGTAGGCGTCGCCGATCGAGGTCAAGTAGTTGGCATAACCGTTGATGGTCTTGTCCACACCCTGGCCGGGATTGACGATGGTGTAGATTTCGCCGGCCTGCGGATCGGCCAACGAGGCGTCTTCAATCACATGATCGAGCCGGCGGCGATCGTAGCGCGCTTCGAAAGCCCACTCCTTGCCGATCTGGTAGTCCCAGCCGATGACGAACTCGTGCTGGCGATAAGGCTTCACGCCGGGGGAGACAGGTTCTTCCGGACGCAGGTTGACGTTTTCTATGAGTTGGGTGCCACTCTTATCCGTGAGGGCTGCGGGAACCACGCCGTTAGCGAAAGTGGCCCCTGAGGTGGCGATGCCGGTTGGGCAAGCGCGGCCGCCCGCGTTATAGGCAAAATCGAGATCGGATTGCTGGAATCCAGATGTAGTTCCGTCTGGGCCGAGCGGATAGCTGCACCACTCGAAGCCCTGCGCGCCCCATGAGGTTTGCGCCAGAAGCAGCTTCATGATGTCGTTGGTGACGCCGTAGCTGCCGAAGATTTTCATCTTGCCGTCACGCGATCCCCACGCCGCTCCCAGGCGAGGTTCAATCTTATCGCCCCAGGAGAAGTTGATGGTGCTGATCGGGCCGGAAAGCCCCGAAGGCGCCGGCAGGCTTTCTTTTTCGATCCGGAGACCGAGGTTGAGAGTCAGGCCGTGGCCCACGGTCCAGGCGTCCTGCACAAACAAGGCGTGGTTCCAGTCGACGGCGGGAGCGTATGCGCCGGAAGTCGTTTTGAGGACGGTGGCGAAGTCCTGCACCTTCACATAGCCATACTGGCCGGCGCAGCCTCCCCATTCCGCGGTTAGAGCGCTGCAATTGCTGACGCCGGTGAGAGTCTCCGGCGAATAGTAGTTGCCCGCGCCAGGGTAAGTAAACGAGAGGGGGAGGTTGCCGTGCTGATCGATCACGTTGGACAGATGGTTGAGCTGGTAGCCGGCTTTAATGTTGTGCGTGCCCCATCGGCTGCTCTGGAAGAACGCCACGTCCTGGTCAAACTGATAATGCTTGCTGGCGTTGATTTGAGTAAAACTTGCGAGGTAGGGAGCCGTCGATGTGCCGGCCGGTACCGCCAGATTTACGGGCAGGGGATTGCCCGAATTATCCAGCGCGGGGCCTGTGCCTGCCGCATTCAGGCCGTTGGTCTGGTAGGCAAGGTTCACCCCCGCAGTGGGCCAGCCAAAGTCATGATAGTTCTCGAAGAAATAACCGAAGCGGGTAGTGGAGACGATCTTCGCACTCAACGTGATATCCGCGCCGGTGATGTAGGTAGCGTTGGGCGCCGAGTAGCCGAGGCCGTGCGCATACTGTGAGAGCGGACTATTGATGCCTCCAAATGCGGTTCCGCTTACGGTGATCCCGGTGTTCGGCAGGCCGGTGGTCGAATCGGGCGCCGGCAGGCTGTCTCCGCTTTCCCGCGCGTACTGGTACAACCATGAGCCGAAGACGCGGATCTTCTGCGTCAGAGTGGCGTCCAGTCTGGCGGTAGCGAAGTACTGCTGGTTGTCCGAATTGAAAACCTGGTTGCCCAGGGATGAATTTCCCGGAAAAGTAGAAGGCCCGAAGTTCACCGTTCTGGCCAGAGAATTGTATTCGGGGGCAAAACCCAGAAAGAACCACAACCGGTTGGCCATGATTGGCCCGCCAACCGTGAAACCGGGCTGGACGATGCTGAAGTGGTCTCTGGTCGGCTGGTAAAACTGAGTGCTGTCGTCGAAGCCGGGAAAGCCGGGCGTGCCGATGGGATAGGGCAGGCCGGTGGACGAGTTGATGTCGGCGATCGTCGAGCCGTTTGGATTGTAGCGCGTGTTGGAGCCCGCAGAACCGTCCAGTTTGTCCGCTTCATAACTGCCGAAAAAAGATCCGTGGAAGGCATTGGCGCCCTTTTTCATGACAACGTTGACCACGCCCCCAAGTGCACCACCGTGTTCCGCCTCGATGCCCGAACTCTTGATCTGTACTTCCTGAATGAACTGGAACGGGACGTTCGCGCTGGAAGCGCCGCCCGAAATGTTCTCCGTGTCCTGCCCTTCCACCAGGTAGCTGTTTTCGGAATCGGCCGCGCCGCCCACCGAAAAACCGAAACCCAAACCGTTGCCGGCGCTGCCCGGCAGGCTGCCTCCCTGTCCGCCCGCGCCCATGGTGGCGTTGCCGCCGGCGAGTGGTTCCTGGCGGGCCATCGGAGCGAACTGAATCACCGATTGAAAGCTGTATCCATGCGGAGTTTCATTGAGCACGTCAGTGGTCAGGTTGGTCTGGTTGGTGTTGGTGGTGACGTCGATCGCTGGAGACTCGGCCGTCACTTCAACTACCGTCCCTGCCGCACCGACTGCCAGATTCAAATCCAGGGTTGGGAGATGTCCCACTTCGATCAGAATATCTTCGCGCTTCAATTCAGAGAATCCTGCGGCCTTCACGATGAGCGTGTAAGTGCCCGGCGGCAGATTGGCGAAACGGTAGTAGCCGCTGTTATCGGTTTCCAGGGTTTTTTCCCCGCCCAGCGAAGTGCCGGTGAGCACGAGGGACGCTTTGGGAACCACCGCGCCGCTTGAATCTTTTATGGTGCCCTGCAATCCACCGGTGGTTTCTTGCGCAATCGCATTAACTGCCAGCAATAAGCTGGAGAGAGTCAAAACGGCAATCAGAAAGAGTTGGCTGCTCAAAGTTTTCAGTCGCATTGGGTTCCCTCGCCTTGTCGGACATTCTCTGGATCGGCCCCAGCACTCTGGAGCTTCGCCAGTCACGCGACACTGAAATTGCATTCGGGTGACCAGACATCCCGCATATCGAGGCGGCAGACACGGACTTCGCCATATCGGGAACGAACGCACAAATGCAGTCCATAGGGCGACGCGATTCGCGAATTCGCGTAAGGCGCAAGACAAAACAAAATCGGGGAGAATCTACGAAAGCACAGAGCCAGACAATGAAATCGCTACACAAAACGGGAGAGAAGGAGTGAAACACCCTCAAGCAACCTCATTGTTGCCCCACATACTGGTTGGTATGTTACGTGCACGCAAGAACCGCGGTTTCGAAGCCGTCGATTTTTCCCGGTTCGCAATCGCCGGTGGCGTCATCCAGGCGTGTAGCGGCCGGGTTGCGCGATCCCGAGTGCGCGTGGAAAAGCCTGTTGCTAGCGCCTTTCGCGAGGTGTACCGAATTCGGTTCGATGTGGTACGCGGCAGATGCCCTCGTGTTTCACGCCGGCCAGCAGGGCGTGGCAGCGGCCTTGCCGGAAGCACAGAAACAGAGACAGACAGTTCGCCCCAACATCGATTCTGCTGAAAGCGCCAGACGATGTTCGAACGCTACAGGTCGTTAGCGAAGAATGCCCAGGATCGAAAGTGATGAAAGCGGGCATCGAAAACATCGCGGGCTGCCGGCGAACTCTGCGTCCGCCGGGCAACCGGAGTGGGACGGACCGCATCGCTTAGAAAGTGCATACCAACTGGTTTGTATGTTTTTGATTAACGGTAAAAACCATGGGATCGCTACCCGATCGCGCAGGGAGCCACTATGAATTCTCCTCAAACCTGGCCAGCCGCACCCATGCCTCCGGCGATAGAAGAAGGCCGCGATTCTGACCATGCAAGCGATCACTATCGCGCAAGCCGGATTATGGCCCAGGATGTGGAACAGCGAACGGCGGGACCGGCGAAAGGCCCCCAAGGGCCACAGATCCCTGGCAGGGCCGGACTCGTCCGCGTAGCCATCAAGGTCAACGGAAAGATTCTCTTTATCCATCTCGCCGACATCGTCTCGGTTCAAGCCAAAGGCAAATGCGTGTGGCTGCGGTCAAATGCGCACTCTTATCTGCTTCGGGAATCTATTTCGGCGGTGGCGGAGAAGTTCGAGAGCCACGGATTTATCCGTATCCATCGGTCCGTGCTGGTGAATTCGTCGTCCGTGGAAGAGATCAGGCCGCTTCCGGGCGGAGAATACTGCCTTCGAGTGAAGGGCGGAAAAGAATACACCGTTTCCCGCACCTGCAAGAAAAATCTTAAGACCCTCGCGGAACTCTGGATCGGTGCAAGCCTTTGCTCCCCCGTTAGCTCGTAAATTGTCCAGCCAAATCTCGCGGGAGAACACCGTCACGTTTGCCCCGATCGGTCGACGAAAGCATTCGGGTAATGCTCAGCCCAACGCTGTGTAACTCTCTCTGCCGGATGGATGGATCTTGAAAGAATCTGGCGGAGAGGGAGGGATTCGAACCCTCGGTACAGGTGTTAGCCCGTACAACGGTTTAGCAAACCGCCGCATTCGGCCACTCTGCCACCTCTCCGGGTTTTGAAAAACTGAGCCGGGCTGCTGCCCTGCTCCTTGCGTGGATCACTTCCATGGCGCGGCAGCCTTTGCCGGCGCCCCGTTTCCGTGGGCGAGACCGCGCGCCAACACCGCAATTGTAGACGGAAAACTTGGCACGAAGCAACGTGAAAGCGCGCCGGTTGTACCTGAATCGGGATTTTTCCCCGAAGAAGTGATGCTATTCGTCTGCGCCGGTTAACGCCGCGACACGGCTGTGCCGCGTGGATTCCTGATGGGTTTGAGTGTTCGAGTCTCACCGAAGAACAACAAGCGGAACTGCTGAAAACGCGCGGCGAACTCACCGAGGCTTTGCAAAGTTGCAATGCAAACCTCAAGATCGCAAGCCAAAAGATCACCGAGCAATCGGCCCTCATCGGGCGCCTATCAAAAGACAACCTTGGCAAGTTTATTCAAACCAGACCCGAACCCTCAACGCAGGCCCCGGCGCTACAACGCGGGCCTCGTTTTGAGGATTCCGGTTGGGATCGCGGGGTTTCAATACGCGAAGAGATTCGGGAAATGCGCGAGGATGTTGCCCGCCTCACCACGGCGGTGCGGGCCTTGATTGACATTCAGCAGGAACTGCATCACACGATTGATGGGGTGCTTAATCATGTCTACGTGCCAAGTGATGAATCAAAGCGCCCGCCCACCTCGATAACCGATTCGGCTGCGGATCACCCATACAGCGATAAAAAGCGATGATAGTGTGGCCAATATACAGTGCTACATTGAACGCGGCCATGTGCGTCATGTCTTTTCCCTTGTTGCTTCGCACAACAAAATTGTCGTGACCAGCCTGTACCAAGTGGTTGTGCAGAGCGTCAACGGTGGGATGCACGTATTGCGAAGTCCAACGGTAGATGATCCGATAAGAAACCTCATGCACGAATGGTTTTCCACTCGGGTCAACTTCCACAGTGTCAGCTTCTAATGCGATTTCTTTCGCTGATTTGCCCGACCAGCTATGCGGACTACGGAACGTTGCCGCAACTTTCTTCGTTTGTTCGGGCAATGGCTGAACCCTGTGGGGCCAGTAGATTTTTACCACCTCTGCCCAAACAGCGCTGCTTTTAGCGGCGAACTGGGCGTAGCGTTTGGCTCTTTCATGCGTGTCTTTGTTGGCGACATAACGCAGGGTAAAGAAAATGTCCACCAACGTGCGCGTCATTCCAAAGGCTTCATCTCCAAACCCCGCCTCAATCAGAACAAGAGTAGCCTCGGCCACGGTGAGGCATTTTGAGTACAGTGCCAATGCGACCGAATATTCATAACCACCTGACGGCGGGTAATACCACGTTTTGTTAACAAGCCATTTTGCATAAGCTAAAAACTTTCGAAGGTGATCTACCTCAGTGTGTTTGCACGCCCTTTTCGATACGCTCATACATCTTTTATAGTCCCATCCCCCGCCCTCAAAACCTTCTAATGGGTTAAGAGATTAGAGGCCGTGACTCTACGTCCTTACCCCGGAATGCACATTCTGTTGGATTGCTCTGGTCGGTGAAACACAATACGTTGTAAAAAACCCAAAAGCTTTTCCCTGATTACTTCATAGCAACTTGACAGCCTGAAAAATCGTGATAATGTTCTTTGAAATGGGAGTTGGTTTGAAAGGCAAACTATGCTCCCACCACATCCGACCGGCCTCGATGGGTATTACGATCTTGCGGAATACCTCGCGTTTCGTACTTCACTCCTGATTCTTTTTGTGATCTCCCTCTATCGACTCATCAAACGCGAGTGGCGGAAATAAAACCGTTCAGGTCGGATAAAATGCAAGCGCGACTTCACAAATCCCGGCTCTTCACCGGCTCGATGACGAAATTTTCTACGCGATCCTCGATGTTGCGATGGATATACAGACAGAATTGTACGTTGGTTCTGCACCCATTTTTGTTCCGGCGATGCGTACCGTGGTTCGATTTCCAGTACTGTACGCCGCCGCAACAAATGTGGCGGTAGACCGTTATGTGAGCCGGGGCGATGGGTTCTGTGGTAGGAACTCTTTCGAAGGGATGCGCGAATGAACCGCTTTAGGAAGGACGTTCTTAAGATCGTTAATCAGCTACAGATGATGCTCACCGCCTCTGACAACCCGGATGCGATCCGCAAGGCTCTGCTGATGATCGAATGTTCCGTTGCGAACATTCGAGCGAATCTACCCAGATGATCTTGTGTCGCATGTTGGCGTAGCCCGCCACACACCTCATCGTGGTAACTTAGCGGCATAGCCATGACTAATCCGATG
>DATLKM010000152.1:0-3901 GCA_035538435.1 Binatia bacterium | reverse complement strand
AGTCTCAGTTCCGCTTAACGATTTAGGCCAACGACCAAGGACGAACGACCAACGACATGGTTTTGCTGCAACACAAACTGTCCGTCAAGCTTTCCCAGCGCCAGATCCTCACCCCGGGTTTGGTGCAGATGGTCTCCGTCCTTGCGCTCAACAAGCTCGAACTCAAGGACATGATCAATGCCGAAATGGTGGAGAATCCCGTCCTTGAAGAGCTCGAAGATTCCGTTCCGCTGATCGACGAAGTCGGCCGTAAAGAAGAAGACCGCGAGCGCGCCGCGCAGGCCACTACCGAAGAAAATCCCATTACCGCCGTGGAAAAGAAAGACCCGTTTGAAGAAATCGATTTCGGGTCTTTCTTCCAGGACTATCTCGATCCCGGCTACCGCACCCGTGGTGAGATGGAGGAGATCGAGCGGCCGTCGTTTGAAAATTTCCTGTCCAGACCGACCACCCTTACCGATCACTTAATCTGGCAGATCGGCGCCCTCAATCTTCGTCCGGAAGTGCGCGAGGCGGCCGAAGAAATCATCGGCAACCTGAACGAAGATGGCTACCTGATCGCGAGCGATGAAGAAATGCTCGGCACCGCGGGCCCCTCGACGCCCGAAGCCGACGCAGAAGCCGCCACCCGGATCGTAAGCGAAGCCGCCGCGCTGGGCTTAGCGGCAGACGCGGTTCCGGATGAGGCTACATCGGAAATCACGTCAGCTCAAGAGAAGTTCAGCGAAGACGACATCGTCGAAGCGTCCCTGTTAACCGAACCCGGTTCGCAATCAATCGACGAGCAGATTCCCGAGCCGCTTTTGGCGGCAACGAGCAACGTTCTTCCGGTAAACGGCTCTGCCGCTGCTGTTGCCCCTGCTCCCGAACCGGCAAAGGCCGCTCGTCCCGCCCACAAGCCGAATTTCGCCGCCGCCGATTTGGTGGAAGCTATCGAGGTGGTCCGCCAACTCGATCCGCCCGGCGTGGCCTGCCGCGATCTGCGTGAGTGCCTGTTGCGCCAGCTTCGCTATCACCAGCATCAGTTGAACCACCAGAAAAACGGCGAGAAGCCCGCCAACGGTACCGCCCAGGTTTTACAGGATGCCATTGCTGTGGTCGATCAGCACCTGCGCTCTCTACAGGGCAAGCAGATCAAAGAAGTCGCCAAGGCCATCGGCCGCTCGCCCGAGGCCGTTCAGGTGGCCATCGACTACATCCGCACGCTCGATCCCCGGCCCGGGCTGCAATACAACAAAGTCTCGGCCCGCCTGATCGAGCCCGATGTCGCTTTCGTGAAGCATGGCGATGAATGGCTGGTCATTATGAATGACGAAGACCTGCCCCAGCTTCGCCTGAACCCCGCCTACAAGAAGCTGCTGACCCGCGACGGCAACGAAAAAACTACCCGCGACTACGTGAAAGAGCGCTACAAGAGCGCGATTCAGCTGATCAAAAACATCGAGCAGCGGCGCCAGACGATAACCAAAGTCTGCTACTGCATCGTGGCCCGGCAATACGAATTTCTGGAAAAGGGCATCGACTGCCTGAAGCCGATGATGATCAAAGAAGTGGCGGAAGAAATCGGCGTGCATCCTTCCACCGTGAGCCGCGCCGTGGCCAGCAAGTATGCGCACACCCCGCAGGGGGTTTTCGAACTGCGCTATTTCTTCAGCGAGAGCGTGCAGGGGCCCGAGGGCGGCAACACGTCGCTGCTGATCCTCAAACGCCGCGTCAAGAAATTGATTGAAGAAGAAGATGCGGCGCGCCCGCTCACCGACGAACAGCTCACACGAATCCTACAGTCGCAAGGCATTCAGGTCACGCGCCGTACCGTGGCCAAGTATCGCGAAGATATGCGCATTCCCAGCACGCACCAGCGGAGGGTCAAGCAGTAGCGTCAGCGGAAATCAGAAGTGAGAAGGCAGAATTCTGAAATAATCCGAACGAACTGTAGTTTGATCTGATATCGGCCTGCATTTTGCCCTCTGACTTCTGCCTTCTTCTTTTCAAGGAGAGCGCCGCCGCATGAACGTCGAATATACCGGCCGTCACTACGAAATCACTCCTGCCATTCGCAAAGAAGTTGAAACCGGGCTCGCCAAAATCCGCAAAATCCTCGGCGACCGCTTTGAAACGCACGTGATTCTTGCCGTGGAAAAACACCGGCACAAGGCCGAAATCACCATCAGCCCGCCCAACGGGCCCATCGTGGGTCTGGCCCAGGCAAAAGATATGACCATTGCCGTCGGTGAAGCCCTGGGGCATCTGGAAAAGCAGGCGGTCAAATACAAGACGCGCTGGCAGGCCCGCAAGCGCTCCGCGCGCAAGACGCAGGAAGTGAAGAAGTGGAACGGCCACGATACCGCCGATCTTGCTTCAGTCGAGGAAGCCGCTCTTCAACCCGCAATCGGCTCGTCGGCCAAGACTGCCGTTCCGGTCGCGGTGCATCGTTACCCTCCGGTGGCGAAGACGACCGAGGTGCATCTGGTCCGCTCCGACGAAGCGGTCGCGTTGCGGCCCATGACGCTGGAAGAGGCGATCAAGGAGGCCCACTTCCGCGATCGCGACGTTTTTGTCTTCCGCGACCCCAAAGGCAAGCTCATGATCCTGCACCGCACCCGGGATGGGAAAATGGAATTGATTGAAGCGCCCTGATCGGAAACCAGGATAGCGCGGACTCCAGAATGCCATCTCCCGCGCTTCGGGAAGCCCTACCGTCGCTAAGCCCGGCAGGGGCGGCTGCCTTAACTGAGTCCCAGGGGAAGTGTCTAAAACCCATCGGCAAAGATTACAAGCGTCATTACGTGCCGCTACGCTACAATATTTGCACGTCCGTTAGAGGAAAGTTGTGTTCGTGGTGGATGCCATGGTTACCCCAATGCAGGCGGTCCCTGGGAACGACAAAATGAAAGAGGCGGCCTTCGATTCATGGAAGGAAATCGCCCGTTTCCTGGTGCGGAGCGTGCGCACCGTGCAGCGTTGGGAACGCACGGAGCGTCTGCCGGTTCGCCGTCACGAGCATACCAAGGGCGGCACAGTTTATGCCTATCCTTCCGAGCTGGCGAAGTGGCTGCGCGCCCGCGAGTCGGAAGGCATCCGCCGCACCCGGGGCGAGTTGGAACAGCAATGCGCCAATCTGCGCGCGCTCACGAAACGCCAGCGTGCGCTGGCTTCGGAATTGCACGAATTGATCTCTCGCAACGAAGAAACGTGGAAGCGAATCAACGGGTTGCCTCGGGGGGGCGGGGAGCAATTGTAGCGGGCCAAACCGGGCTGGCAGTTTTCCGGGCGGCGCATGAGTTCGTGGCGCCGGCGTCTGTGGGGCGAACTTGGAAAAAACACAAGGGCTCGATTCCTGGAAGGAAATTGCCAGTTTCCTGAACCGTAGCATACGCACCGTTCAGCGATGGGAGAGATCTGAAGGCCTGCCAGTGGAGCGACACCTTCACGCAAGGCGCGGGACTGTCTCCGCATTACCCTCCGAACTGGAAAAGTGGTTGCGCGAGCGGTCTGCCACGACTCAGCTCGGCGGCAGGCAAAACGTTTTCTTGGCGCAAACCCTGATCGCGCAAATCAGCAGGCCTCCGCGTACGCGGCCCGAGTTAGGCCAAGGATCGCGATCATAGGACTTGGGAAAATTTGGGGGGATACCGTTTCCAGCGGTGATAAGATGCTCTCGCAACGCCGGTGATTGCATCTGAATGACGCGCTTTAACCCGGCTGCGAACACTCCCGGCCTGATTTTCGCGAATTGGAAAAGCGAACCTGTTCTCGCCGTTTGGCCAAATTATTATGGCCATCTTTCTTGCCAAGGCGGTCCCATGAAAAAAAAGAGAGTGACATCAGAGCCACGCCCTCGGTTGTCCAGTTCTTCCAAAGGCGCCGCGCAGGATTTTCCAGTAGTCGGTATCGGCGCATC
>DATLKM010000151.1:0-6437 GCA_035538435.1 Binatia bacterium | reverse complement strand
CTCCTCGATTCGCCAACGCTCGCGCCCGAAGTGGTCCAACTCTTCCGGACGGCACGAAAGAGAAACGCCAGCGTGTGGGGAATCAGCCAGACGGTGGAGGACTTTGTTGGGACAGAGTCTCAGCCGCGCGAGCATGGCCCGGGAATCCTCAAGAATGCGAGCACGAAGATCATCGGACAGCAACCCGGGGACATGAGCCCCCTCGTCAATCACCTGTACCTGAACCCCGTGGCGCTGAACGAGGTGAAGCGCTTCAGCGCGCCACGCAAAGGAGAAAGTGCAGAGGCCCTTCTGGTGCTAGGTGAAAAGGCCGAGACGACCCAGACCATTCGGATCGTGCCGACCGCGGTCGACTACTGGATCTGTACGACCTTTCCACGCGAGAGGAAGTATCGAGGCTGGCTGCTAAGGAAGTTCGCCGACAGACCGTTGTTCGAAACTTATCAAGAACTGGCGCGAAAGTTTCCTCGCGGACTCGCGGAAGTTCCACCCCTGCCGGAAGAGATCTCTGGTGCTGTGACGGGAGAAATACATCCATGACGGCGCTCTTTTCTACGGTCGCTCTTCGATGGCGGAAATGGCTCGACGCTGCCGCCTTCATCGCTCTCATTCTGGTGGCGTTGACAAGCATGCCGTTTCTCGTGGGCTTTTTCATGCACGGCCTCAGTTGGCTATGTGAGTTGTTTCATCGTCCTGACGATTTATGGAAGGAGTGTCCATGGTGTTTCTGACGAATCTTTTGTTCGGCTTCGTGCTTGCGGCATTTTGCTACGCGATGGTGTCCGCCAGGACGCGACGACAGTTGCTGGCGCTTGCAGTTGCAGGCGCATTGGCCGTCGCGCTCCTCGGTCCGCCGCCGGCACAGGCGCAAGGCAGCCTCGTGACCGCGATTCAATCTGTGCTGAACGTGATCAACGGGCTTATTAAGACAGCATTGAACTCCATCAACTCAGTTCGAACTGCACTCAGCAATCTCTACCAGCAAGCCACATGGCCTGTCGCGCTGATTAACCAGGCGAAAGCGAATGTCACGCAGATGATCGGCCAATACCGAGGACTTATGCAGAGCATTTTCACCATCGACCTGAAAAGCGCCACGCTGCCGAATCCGGCGGCGCTGGAAGCAGTCATGAGAAACCACCAAACCAGCGACTTCACTAGCCTGACCAGTTCATTTGGGAACACATACGGAGCCGTGCCGAACGCAGCCACCGTAAGCCTCGCGGACCGGACCATGATGGATATGGACGACGCTCTTGCAGTCGACAACTTGAAGACACTCAAGGAGAGCGATGCGGCGGACGACCTTACCTTGCGGGCCGCCGACAATATTGAAAACGCCGCGAGCCAGGCAGCGCCGGGTTCGGCGCCATTCCTGACCGCGACTGCCGTCGTAGCCAGCATTCAAAGCCAGGCCCTCACGCAGAAAATGCTTGCCGCTGAATTGCGACAAGAGGCGGCCAAACTGGCCCACGAAAATGCCCTTCGCAAACGCGGGGCGACCCTAACCGGCGACGTGAATACTCAGATTTTGAATTTGCTGCAGCGAAAGTAAGGGGGTTAAGTCCATGAAGAATGCAATCGCAAGTGTGAAACAAGGTCTTTGGTGGATCTGGAGACACAAGGTCCGAACGGTTGTTTTGTTGTTGGTCTTTTCGTTCCTGGTGCCAGGGCCTGTCCGAAGCCAGTTTCTCGACCCGTGCTGCGCCATCCTCGCCACCGGCCTAAGCACGATCAGTAGCACGTTGAGCAGCGTCATTGGAGGCGGCCTCAACAGCATTCTGTCGGTCGAAAAGAACATCTCGAATTTTGAGCAAACCGTCGTCTGGCCACAAAAATTGATCGCTCAGGCCCAATCGCTCGTGGGCAACGTTCAAGGCATCTTCAACCAGATCCAGGGCGTAATGCGCGTTCCCGTGAATAGCGCGAGCCTGCCAGCAACGCAGCAGTTCGAACAGAACCTCCTGTCGCGCGATCCCAATCAGATCGCCCAAACCAGCGCCCAATACACCGCTGTTTACGGTGCTGTGCCGAACCCGACCGCCGCGTCACCGCAGACACGGGACATGGTCGACATGACGGACGCCGCGGCGCAGGCCGCTATGAAGAGAGCCATCGAGATCGATGCGCTTGCGGACCTCGAACTTCAGGCAGCGGATCAGATCAACCAGAGCATTCAGACAGCGGCTCCCGGCAGCGCACCGATTATTGAAGCCCAAGCGGATGCCTGGCTGGTTCGCGCCAATGCGTACACACAGTCCGCCACGGCGGACCTGATGCGTGTACGAGCCATCGACCTCGCGAATGCGAGCGCGAATGTGAAGAACGGTGCCGCAAACACGGCCGCCATTCAACAACAGATCTACAACCTTCTGAAGAGGCAGTGAAGACCGTGTTCTATTTTCAGCAGTTATTTCAGACCGCCCTCAACGGCATCGACTCCGCGAACGTGACGGGCGCGGTATTGGGTGTGGCCGGATCGCTTCTTCTGCTGAGTTTTCTCTACAGCGCATATGAAGCGTTCGCGGCCGGAGGGGACGTCCGGATGCTCGCGATTTCAGGAATCAAGTACCTGATCTTGGGACTCGTCTTCGCCAATTACGGAGTCGTTTTCCGCGACGTCAACGGGATGTTCAATTCCGTCGCCAACTTTATCTATAGCTCGACAGGTGTTGGAGACCTGTTCGCAAATTGGATGAATCAACTGGCGCAGTACTGGCAGGCCAATGGAAATACGTCGCTGTGGAATCTTGTGACCGGCCTGGCCTCGGGCGTCATCAGTCTGATCTTGATTCTGAGCGCCTTCGTGCTTTTCCCCGTCTGCTATCTCATTTTCACCATTTTCTACGCGATGTATGGATCGGTGCTCTACGTGACGGGCCCTTTTGTTCTCGCTCTCCTGCCGGCGCGCGGACTCGGTCAGCTCTCGCGGACCTATCTTGTGAACCTGATGACCTTTCAGGCGTGGGGCCTCATTTACGCGATCCTTCAGGTGCTCATGTCCGCTGTGAATCTGTCCAGCATCAACGCCGTGCTCAGTGCGAACGGCGTACTGAACAGTTTCGTTGGGTCAAGCCAGATGATCCTTCTGGCGCTCACCGCCAGCATCTTTTCCCTTTCGATTGCTCTGATCCCATTCATTGCCAGTCGCATCGTCCGCGGCGATGTGGGGAGCACGATGATGACGGTTCTCAGCGCCATAGGGACAACGGCCAGCGCTGTCAGCGCATCCATCGCCGGCGTTGGACAAGGCGTAGCTGCCGCCCAGGCGGCCGGAGGTGCGGCTCCGCCTATCGCTGCAGCTGTAGCTGCATCTGCATCCGCACCGCTCGCGCCCAGCGCCAGTGCCTCCTCGGGTGGTGGGGCGGGAATTACCGCACTCGCGTCATCCGCGACATCGCCAACGCCACCATCTGAGAGTGGGACGAATGGAGTTGGTGCCGCCGATTCCGGAAGCGCGGCCGGCGGTGCCCCCTCGCCGACAGCGCCCGCGATTGTGCCAGCTTCGGCCACGTCGTCGACGCGTCCATCCAGCCGGCCGGGCCAGCACCGTGGTTTCAACATCCCTCATGCCATGGCGTGGTATGTCGGCTATTCGCTGGGGTCTGCTTATCGCGGAGTGAAAGGGAGGGACTAGATGAAGAAGCTGAGCCAGACAAGCGAAGCTCCCGAGATTGCCCGCTACACGAAGTACTACGAGCACGACGGCATGCTTCGCGCGTACGCGAATCGCGCCATGTTCCTCGCAATGATCTTCGGCGTGCTCGCCATGTCTTCACTGGGGTTCGCCATCTATGTGCGCGTGCAGCCGCCGACGGTGATCCGCGTGGATAGTAAAGGAAACGCTCTCGTTGTCGGCGGGCCCCGCGCTCGTGGCCTCGCTCCATCCACCCTCTTCGCGGATCCCTCGGCTGTAGATGCCAGCTTGGACGTTTCCCCCACCGATCTTGAAGGCAGGGCTGTGGTGCGCCATTTTCTTGAGCGGTATCTCAGCTATACGTCGGATTCTGTGGACCGCAATCTCGCAGAGGCCTTGAACATGATGACCGCAAATCTGCGGGTTTATTCCATGAACAAACTTCGAGATGAGGACACCGTCGGGAAGATCAAGAACGACCACGTAATTTCAGACTTTGCGATCCGGTCGATTGAGCATGTGAAAGGTACGCCGTGGACCTACACCGTTTTTGGCGTGAAGGAAGTTCATCGGGTGAAGAATGCCACGGAAGCAACCGATCAAATCGTTGGGCGGTATAACGTGCGGTTAGTCGAGACGGCGCGCTCGGAGACGAATCCAAGTGGGCTTCTCATCGCCGAATACGGCGAACAACAGATGCTCGGCGAACGCGAAGCCGGCATCCTGCAAAAGAGCGCTCTCGACAGGGACAGGCCTTGAAATGAGTTCCAAGGGCAACGAGACCCAGCGAAAGGAGGTCTGAAAACGTGGCAGCCGCTGTAACAGGTGTGGTGGTGGAAGGAAAAGACTCGCCCGCAAAGAGCGCGTCGCGCGGAACCCGCAAAGCTGGGACAGACCAGGCGGGCGAAACCGAGCAGCAGCGCTTTTTTCTTGCAAAACCGGTGGGAAATCATGGAGTCCCCGAATTGGGCAAGGAGTTTCCGAGCGAAGCGGAAGCGATAGTCGAGTCACTCAAGACCGGTCTGAGCTACTTCGTGGTTTCCGAGTGGCGCGGTGTTGCCGATTTCTCGGGCAGGAAACCGCAACTTGCACGGCAAGCCGTACGGACCGCACCGAAGACCGGATAGCAAGAGTTTCTTTACAGACTGAAGTTGGTCTGTCGAGAGCCGTCCACAAGCTCGAATGATTGTGGATGAGTGCTTGGCTTGCCCGACGTGTGTCCATTCGGATCCGCAGAGCGAGCCATGCAAACTCCTGGTTTGTTTTTGCCGGCAAACCAAGAAAAAAAGGCAGCGGCGAGGAAAGCCAACGCGTCGATCTGCCTGAACAACTGAGCTGGTCCGGTTCTTCGTGAACTTGGCCGGAAACCTTACCTCGTTTTCGGCACAGGACCGCGAAGAGACCGGCGGCAACGGTCTCCTTCTCTGTCCTTCGCCGGACGGAAAGAAGGAGAAGAAATGTCAACGGAAACGGTGAGTGCAATGCCGGTCGTGACGCTCGACATCAACGAGATGGGACAAATGAAGAAACGCCTGCCGAGGTTGGCCAGGGAGGAGCAGCTCGAAAACACACTCCTTCAAGGTCTTTACCCCGGCATCCGCGTCGTTCGACTCAATGTGCCGCCAGGAAGGCTCGAAGACTATCAGGAGAATGAAGTTCAAAAATCCATGAGGTCTTTCGATCTGGATGGCGTGCGCTACCGGCTCATCGGCGCAAGCGCTTCGGCGAAGAGCGGCAAGTTCTACGCCGTAGACGAACGCTACGAGCCAGTCATCGCAGAGCGTTTTCGAAAGTGGCCCGAAGCGGCCATCACCTATTTCGGAATCCTGGTTTCGCCGTGCAAACAGCGCGTCCAGTTATCCGAGGCCAGGGTGATGGTGGTGAAGGACCGGACGCTCGGCACGAATGATTGCCGCGGCTGGATTTCGCGGTCGCTGTTCGAGAACTTTAATTTGCCCGCGCGGCGGCTGTACCAGTTCCGGCTCGCGTTCGAAAACACCCAGGCAAAGGGCGCATGCAAGGTCATGGCGGATGATGTCGCCGAGAAACTTGGCGCGGATGTCATCCTCCCGGAATCGTGCGTGAAGCCCGAGTACAAGCAACCGTCGAGGTTTCTCGACTTCCTTCGTTGGCGACGGCCAAAGGTCGAGGTCAGAACGTACCGCGGCCCGGTCGTATTCGGCATCAGGGAGGTTTCACGGAAACTCGACCTTCACAGCAGCTACACGCTCATTGAGCACGCACCGTGGGAGTCGATTCAACTCGAAATCGCGCCGTTCGCGATGGAGCAGGCTCGCAAGCTGCGAGCGGCATGCCAGGACGGGCGGTACGATGAAGTGATCGAGTTCATCGGCGCGTCCCACGCACAATCCCCCTGGGAAGAGGGAATCGACTCCGAGTACACCTCGTGCGAGCACACCGTTGTGGAGGCCGTGCTCAAGGTGGACTCGAGCGGCTACCTCATCAAGCATCCCCACATCAACAACGCCTTGAACCGCTTGCTGGCGAAGTGGACCTTCAAGCTTTGCACGGCCGGCGGTTTCAAGATCCCGGGATTTGCTCTGGCGGATGACGGCTTTTTGGCTCTTTACCGAGGGCAGGTCGTCGGAGCATCGGACTGGCTGCCTCAGGATCGGGCAGTCGGTTCGGTTCCATGCACGAAGGGTTTGGTCGTGCGCTACCCGATCCGCATGTTCGAAGACCTGCTTCCCTACGTGCGGGTATCGACCAGCGAAGCCGCGGTCTTGGTGAAGCAAGCGATCGAAGAACAAAACGGTTGCTCGATCGACTCCGAGGCGGC
>DATLKM010000150.1:0-4119 GCA_035538435.1 Binatia bacterium | reverse complement strand
GGCGATGTCGGCATCAAAGAAGCAATTGAAATGGGTTATATTCCCGGGCCGCGTTTGTTTGTGGCGACGCGCGCGATTTCAACGACCGGCGGTTATCCGCTGGAGGGCTATGCTCCTGAACTGGAGATGCCGAAGGGTGCGCAGATTGTCGACGGTCCGGTGGAAGCGCGCAAGGCGGCTCGCGAACAACTCGATCATGGCGCCGATTGGATCAAGGTCTACATGACGCACCGGTCGTGGGTGGGCAAGAACGGCGAACTGGTATCGCAGCCCACGCTTACAGTTGAAGAATTGCGCGCTGTGGTCGATGAAGCGCATGGGTGGGGGAAGAAAGTCGCGTGCCATGCCTATGGTGGAATCGGATTGCACCGCGGGCTTGATGGCGGATGCGATTCGATCGAACACGGCCTGGATCTGGATGACGCCGCGATTGCGCAAATGCTGAAACAAGGCACGTGGTACGTTCCGACGATCAGCGTCTATTACACCGACTGGGCTCCGGCCGACACGCCCGGCGGAAAGCGCGACCGGCTGCGCGCGTCGGTGCATGAGGTTTCGTTTAAGAAGGCGCTGGCGGCGAATGTAAAGATCGCCTTCGGAACCGACATGGGCGGAATTCCGTGGAACGAACCGATTGCGCAGGAATTTCCCCGCATGGTCGATTTCGGCATGTCGCCGATGGATGCGATCCGCAGCGCGACTTCGCGGGCCGCGGCCCTGCTCGATATGGAAGGACAACTGGGCGTGATTTCGCACGGAGCGCTGGCGGACATTGTCGCCGTGCAGGGTGATCCGCTGAGCAATATCAAGGTGCTGGAGAACGTTCAGTTCGTGATGAAGGACGGGAAGGTGTTTAAGGGTGGGAGCTTTTAGAGATGTCAGCCCGACGGGGAAGAGCAGGTTCCTCACCCGCGCTTCGCGCGGGTTCGGAATGACATCATCCGGAGTATTTTCAAACGACCACCGCCTCCGAATTCACGCCCGGGCGGGCAGAATTTCTTCCACGTCGATGATTTCGGTGGGATATTGGCCGCTGTAGCAGGCGGAGCAGTAGGAGATTTTTTCGCCTTCACCGCAAGCCTTCTTTAATCCGGAGAGCGACAGGTAGGCAAGCGAATCGGCGCCGATGTACTGGCGAATTTCCTCGACCGACTTGTTGGCGGCGATCAGCTGACTTTTCGACGGCGTATCGACGCCGTAATAACAGGGCGAAATCGTTGGCGGGCAGGAAATCCGCATGTGAACTTCCTTCGCGCCCGCGTTGCGGATCATGCGCACGATTTTCCTGCTGGTGGTGCCACGGACGATGGAATCGTCGATGAGCACCACGCGCCTGCCTTCCAGCAGAGAGCGCACCGGATTCAACTTCAGCCGGACGCCGAAGTCGCGCACGCGCTGGCTGGGCTCAATAAAAGTTCGCCCTACATAGTGATTGCGGATGAGGCCGAAGCGGAAGGGGATGCCGCTTTCGGCGGCAAAGCCTACCGCCGCGGTCACGCCGGAATCAGGCACCGGCACAACCAGATCGGCTTCGACCGGAGCTTCGCGGGCGAGCTGGCGGCCCAGTTCTTCGCGGCTGGCTTGCACCGCGCGCCCGAACACCGTGCTGTCGGGGCGGGAGAAATAAACATGCTCGAAGATGCAGCTGGATTGCGGCGCGGGCTCGGCGAAAAATTGTGAAGTCACGCCTTCCGGGCCCACGATTACCAGTTCGCCGGGTTTCACGTCGCGCTCATAAGCTGCTCCGATCAGATCGAAGGCGCAGGTTTCGGAGGCGAAGGCGACGGTGTCGCGTTTTCCGGAGGCCACGATACGGCCCATGGCAAGCGGGCGAAAGCCGCGCGGATCGCGGGCGGCGATGATGCGGTCGGCACTCATCATAACCAGCGAATATGCGCCTTCCACCTGCCGAAGCGCGTCGGAGATGGCATCGGGCAAAGTCTGCTCGCGCGAGAGAGCGATGAGGTGGACGATCACTTCGGTATCGCTGTTGGTCTGGAAAATCGATCCCTGAGATTCGAGTCGCGTGCGAATATGCTGGGCATTGACCAGGTTGCCGTTGTGCGCTACAGCGAGCGGGCCTTTGCTCGACTGCACGAGAATCGGCTGCGCGTTGAGCAGGGCGGAGTCGCCGGCGGTCGAATAACGCGTGTGGCCGATGGCCGACGTGCCGCGAATTTTAGCCAGAACGTCTTCGGTGAAAATGTCGGCGACCAGGCCCATGGCCTTGTGGCCGCGGTGGGCAAGGCCATCGGAAGTGACGATTCCCGCCGACTCCTGGCCGCGGTGTTGGAGCGCGTGCAAGCCCAGGTAGGCCAGCTTCTCCGCCTCGGGATGGGAGAAGATGGCGACAACGCCGCATTCGTCGTGAAATTTATCAGTCATTATCGGTATTCAGCAATCAGCACAAGCCATGTAGCGACAGCCGCCTCGGCTGTCCATCAATCCGCCGCCATCAGCTCAGGATCGGCGCGGAGGATTGACTCCAGAGCCGATTCGTACGAGCTCCGCAAATCCGAAACAGCGGCCGAAACGACAACTCGGCCATCGAGCGAAATTTCGAACTGTTCTGCAATGGTTTCCCCAAGAACATCGGCGGCGATCCCTTTTTCACCGGCTGTTTGTTTGATTCGATCCAGGCGCGCCGGGTCGCACGAGAGAAGCACGCGGCTGGCGTCTTCGCCAAATAGAACGAACTCTGGGGGAAGGCCATTGGCAGCCAGGTTCACGCGCACGCCGATTGTCTTGGCAAATGCCGGCTCGGCGAGAGCCACGGCGAGGCCTCCGTCGGAACAGTTGTGCGCCGACTCGGCCAGGCCCTCCTGAATGATTTCGATCATCGCTTTTTGCAGCGCGGCTTCTTTTTCCAGATCAAGTTCGGGCGGATATCCCCAAAGCCGGCCGAGAATTTCCCTGGCATACTCCGAAGAGCCGAATTCGCTTTCGACATCGTTGATATCGGCTGGTTCGCCGGCGCGCAATAGCACAATGGTGCGGCCCGGACTGGCGAAAGGCATCTTCGCGGTCTTGCGCACTTCGTCCAGAGTCCCCACCACGCCGAGCACGGGCGTGGGATAAATTCCCTCGCCCAGGGTTTCGTTGTAGAAGCTGACATTGCCGCCGGTGATTGGGATCTCGAGTTCCTCGCAGGCTTTGGTGATGCCGTCGATGGTTTGTGAAAACTGCCACATGATGTGCGGCTTTTCCGGATTGCCGAAGTTGAGACAGTTGGTTGCGCCGACGGGAGTTGCGCCGGAACAGGCGACTTTACGGGCAGCCTCGGCGACAGCGTGCATCGCGCCGAGGCGGGGATCAAGATAGCACCAGCGGCCATTGCCATCGAGAGCCATGGCGAGACCGCGCTCCGGAGCGCCGGAGTCCGGATTTTTGATGCGAATTACTCCGGCATCGCCGGCGCCGGGAGCCTCGACGGTGTTGGTCTGGACCATGTGGTCGTACTGCTGCCAGATCCAGCGTTTGCCGCAGATGTTCGGGCTGGCAAGCAAGCGCTTCAGGTGCGAACTGAAATCGGAGGAAGAGCCGAAGTGAACATCCTCCGGCATCTCGCGCGAAACCGGCGGTTCCCATCGCTCGAGCGGGCGCCTGTAAAGCGGAGCGTCATCGGTCAGCGCCGGGTTGGGAATTTCGGCGACGATTTCGCCGTGCTGGCGGACACGCAAAGTATTTTCCGGGATCACGCGGCCGACTTCGACCGCATCCAGTCCCCACTTTTCAAAAACGCGGAAGACTTCCTGCTCGCGGCCTTTTTGCGCCACCAGCAACATGCGCTCCTGCGATTCGCTCAGCATGATTTCGTAGGCGCTCATGCCGGTTTCGCGCTGCGGGACGCGGTCCAGTTCAATCTCGACCCCAACATGGCCGCGGCCGCCCATTTCGCAGGTGGAGCAGGTAAGGCCGGCGGCGCCCATGTCCTGAATGCCGATAATTGCGCCGGTCTGCATGGCCTCGAGGCAGGCTTCGAGGAGCAGCTTTTCGAGAAAAGGATCGCCGACCTGCACGTTCGGCCGCTTGGCTTCGGAAGCTTCGCTGAATTCTTCGCTGGCCATGGTCGCGCCGTGGATGCCGTCGCGCCCGGTTTTCGCGCCCACGTAGATGACC
>DATLKM010000149.1:0-6419 GCA_035538435.1 Binatia bacterium | reverse complement strand
GAATGTTTCGGTTCGCAATCAAACACCGCGAGAGTCCCGCCATTGGCAGACCCGCCCCGACCCGAAGATGTAGAGCATTCCCGTCCCGCTGATTGTGACATTGGTCTCCACGAGCGGCTGAGCGTAGACCTGCCCGTCGAGTGGGACATTACAGAGCTGCCCGAAGTTGATCGCGGAAAGTGGCGGGACCAGCGTTCCTTCCTTCAGGTTCTGCCCAGTCCGATGGGTGTCGTTCTGCCATGTGGTTACGGGCACGCCCGTACTGCCAGGATCGCCCTGTGCCCTAGCGGAGACCGCCGCGGAAGTCAACAACACCAACATTCGGCTCATTGCCAACCGCGAACGTTGTCGTGGTGTTCGCCTTATACCACGCAAGCTGGGCGATTTTCAGCGGGTTCGACGCGATCGGATTGCCGGGGGCTGGCGCGCTGGATTTTGCTGCAGCCGTCTCGCCCATCCCGGCAGCGAGAAAAATAGAGCAGCAGTCGCTGAGGCGACGAATAAGGACAATATGGTTCGCATGGTTTGTATCTCCCAAGGGTTCGGCCCGGAAAATCTCTAAAAAGGGGATGGATTTGGCCCGGCAGGGAAACTCTCGAGGCCCGCGCCGAGGGCCGTCCAGGCGGGTGCGGCGATTGTGTCTTTGTCGAACCCGGATGTCAAGGAAAAGGTGCGGGCGAGCCGCTGAAACGAAGGTCGGGATACGGGGAGGTTCGGCAAAGCTTTGGAGCGTTGTGCAATTTTTTGTGCATAACCCGCTCCAAATTTCATCCAGGTTTAACAAACGGTTCATTTGCAAGCGGTTGGAATTGTGCTTTTGCACAGAGAAAGCTAGCGGCAGTGCACCGATAGTTTGCGTTGACTTTTTTGATTGCTCTGTTAAGGTTGCTTGCGTCGACGGTCGAAAGGGCAAGCGAATTAAAAACTTGCAGGCCCGAAGTAGACTGGGTGATCAGCCGGGAAGGGCAACCTGCTCGGCGGCCAAACCGCACAAAACCGACGGCTCTGCGAGGGGCAGTTGGGGTTTGGGACTGTGAAAACAGTGATCGCATCAAGGGGTCGTGACGGTACATGCGTCCACGCTGTTGGCTCCCTCGCAGGAGGCGGCGGCTAGAGCATAACCAATGTCACGGCCCTTTCAATTTTTGCTTATCCTTCCTTGACGGCTCCCCGGTTCCGAAGCATAATGCTTTCGCCCGATCGCCTACTATCCCTGCGCGAGGCGATGGACCGGTCCCAAAGCCCGAGTCTGCTCCCGCAATTGATAGTTCCGTTCTCCAGGTGGCACCATGGCGAAATTCATATTTTGGCTGGCGTCGATTCTAATTCTGGCCCCGCTCGTGGCCGCCCAGCAGTACACGATAACCGACTTGGGTACGTTTTCCGGCGGTGCGGTGAGCCAGGGCAACAGCATCAACGACCTGGGACAGATTGCGGGTTACGCCCGTTACGCCAACTACAACGCTCATGGGATCTACTGGAGTGAGTCGGTCGGCCTGCAAAATCTCGGCGCAATTCCTCCTCAGACCGATTTCAGCGTCGCCCAGGCCATCAATTTTTTCGGCGATGTCGTGGGATACTCCGACTACGACGAAATTCAGAATCAACATGCCGTCCTGTGGACTGGGGGCGTGCTGCACGACCTGGGGACGTTGCCGGGTGGTACCAGCAGCCAGGCAAACTCAATCAATGACAACAACGATATTGCCGGCTGGTCCAATAGCGCTACGACGGGCGTCCATGCTGTCATTTGGAGCAGGAACGGCGGCATACAGGACCTCGGAGCGCTGGCGGGCGGATACAGCGATGGCATCGGCATCAACCTGCACCGCGACGTCGTAGGCTATGCCATTGCAGGCGACGGCAGCTCAGTTGGCTTTCTGTGGACTTCAAAAGCAGGCATGCAGCAGCTCCCCACGCTGCACGGCGCCTACGACAATTCCGCCAATGGCATCAACAATCTGGGCCAGATTGCAGGCGGCTCCGGCAGCTACGCAGTTCTGTGGCAGAACGACAAACGGCACACCCTGACAAGCCTGGGCGTAATCTCGGGGCAAACTTGGAGCAGCGCATTCGCCATCAACGATATTGGACAGGTCGTCGGTTGGTCAGGCTTTCGCGCCTTTGTCTGGAGCCAAAGTAACGGGATACGGGACCTAAATTCACAGATTCCCGCGAACTCGGGATGGACACTGACAGCGGCTTACGGAATTAACCTGGTCGGACAAATCACCGGCGAAGGTGAGATCAACGGGGAGCAGCACGGCTTTCTGCTCACGCCCGTCCAGTGACGACAGCATAAAGCCAATCCCCAAAGTTCCGGCGCATGATGACCGTACACGATCACCGTGGCCGCATTGTGGGCCTCCTGCCCTTTGATACGATGAACTGTCGTGCCCGAACAGCCCTCGACCATTGCTGAGAACGCAGCGCCGGCTGGTGCCGTCAGTCCAAAGCGTACTCCACCTTCCTGGGGTATTGTTTCTACTGCAAAATATCTCCTCCGCACCGATGTCCACACCTTCGCTTTTTCCGTGGCCGCCAACGCCATTCTTTCTTTCTTCCCTTTTGTCATGCTGCTGATGATGCTCATCCGCCGCGTGCTGCATTCGCGCGCCATGGCTGACGTAGTGGTAGAGCTGCTGCGCGACTACCTGCCCGCCGGGCAGGATTTCGTCATCCGCAACCTGAACGCGCTGGTCAATTCGCGTCATCAGGTACAAGTGGTTTCGCTGCTGATTCTGCTGGTGACCTCTTCGGGCGTATTCCTGCCGCTCGAAGTGGCCCTGAACCGCATCTGGAATTTCCCCAACAACCGTTCCTATCTGGGCAATCAGGTCATTTCCCTCGGACTGGCCTTCGCCTGCGGCCTGCTGGCGCTGCTGTCGATCGCCTCAACGGCCGGAATTGTTGCGCCTTTTCAATGGCTTTTGCGCGGGCATGGAGTTGGCTTTGTACGGCTCCTGGAGTTTCTGGTGATGAAGGCCTTCGCCCTGCTGGCCAGCATCGCCATTTTCTTTTTGATCTACTGGATTCTGCCCAACGGGAAGGTTCCGGCCCGTACCGTGCTCCCCGCCGCCGTCATCATGGGATTACTCTCGGAAGCCCTGAAATACGGCTACATTCTTGCATTACCCTGGCTCAACTTCGCCGAGGTCTACGGCCCGTTCGCGCTTTCGGTCAGCCTGATGTTCTGGGCGTTCCTGATGGGGCTACTGCTGCTGGCGGGCGCTAATTTGAGCGCGGAAGAACACTCCAGAAGAAGCGTTCAGTTATCCACAAGCCGACTGTGACAATCGTCACAGCTTTCCTTCGGCTTCTCGTCTAGTCTGGCGCCGGTTTCCCGATTTCCTCCGAGCAGATTCTCGTTTCCCGGGATCTCTATGCCTAAGCCCGTACCGCGTCTGCTCGCGTGCCTGCTGGTGTGCTTCGCCACGAAGTTGGCGGCGCCGCAGGCTGCCGTACCTGCTCACCCTGACTTCATCGCTCCACGCTTCGCGGTGGAATTGCCATCCCACCCCGCCCCGATTCCACCGAGCCTTCCAGTTTCGCCCCACTGGGGTGGATTGCAAAGTCTCGAACGGGCGGCCGGAATCATTTTCTCCGGCCGCGTAACCTCCGTGGGAAGAGCGGCTCCATCCACTTCCGCCGCGGCCGTCACGATAACTTTTCAGGTCGAGCACGCACTGCGAGGCTGCACTTTGGGGCAGAGCCTGAACATCCGCGAGTGGGCGGGCCTGTGGGCCAAGGGCGAACGCTATCGCACCGGCGAGCGCGTGCTGTTGTTTCTCTACCCGCCCAGCCGCCTGGGCCTGACCAGCCCGGTGGGCGGCGACCTGGGAAGATTCGAAATTGAGCCTGATGGGATCCTTCTGAAGCCGATCCACATCGACGCGCTCGCCGACGATCCCATCCTTCGCACGATGCTCAGCCAACACACTGCGGTGCCCTACGCCGTGTTCGAGCGGGCCGTGCGTCAAGCCATCCGGGCGGAGTGAGCATAATGAGGCAAAGCAAAATAAACCCGTTCTTCGTCCGGCTGGGGATTGCTTCGCTCCTCGTTTTCTGCTGGGCGATGGCTGCCCGCGCCGGCGGACCGAGTTACGTGGCCGGCACTACATACTTCAATGCCGGAACCGCAGGCCAGCCCATCACATGGCCGCTCGGAGTGGTGAACTATTACACCGATCAGGGAGACCTCAGCCCGATCTTCCCCAACTCCGCCGCCAACGCGCTGGTGGCGAATTCTTTCGCGCAGTGGACATCCGTATCGATTGCCGCTGTAACCGCGAATGCCGCCGGCCAACTGGAAGAAGACGTCAACGGCAGCAACATTCAGGTCGATGCGAACGGAACCGTGATCGCGCCCGCCGATATCACCCCGTCAGCCACGGGAACGCCGGTTGGGATCGTCTATGACTACGACGGCTCGGTGACGGACGCGCTGCTCGGTCAAGGAGCCGGAGATTCTTCGGAGTGCTTCTGGAATGCCGTCTACGGCGGCCCTGACAATTTCAGCACCAGCGCCAACTTTTCTCATGCGCTGGTCGTCATCAACGGCCAATGCGCCCTCAATCAGTCGCAGACTACTGATGTGGAATACCGGCTGGTGCGGGTTTTGGGCTCAGTGCTTGGCCTGGGGTGGTCGCAGAACAATCTCAATGTCATTACCGGAAATCCGCATCCGACGGCAGCCGATTACGCGGGCTTTCCCGTCATGCATTACCTCGATCCAGTAAGCTGCGTTCCGATCACGCTCTGCTACGCCAATCCCTACCAGCTTGCGCCTGACGACATGGCCGCGCTTTCCCGTCTTTATCCATCCTCTCCCGCCAGTATGACCGCTCGCGTCTACGGTTCGGTTTATTTTGTGAACCACATCGGCGCAATCGCTCAGCCGATGCAGGGGGTCAACGTGGTCGCACGCTGGATCGATCCTTCTACGAACCAGCCTTCGGATCAGTACAGCGCAACTTCCGTCTCGGGATTCTTGTTCACGGGCAACGCCGGCAATCTCATTACAGGATGGAACGACCCGCTGGGCACGCCCTACAGCCAATTCGGATCATCCAACCAAACGATCGAGGGCTTCTTCGATCTGGGCGGATTGCCTGTTCCAAACGCCGCGACCACAGCCCAATATCAGCTAACCATCGAGGCCCTCGACCGGGAGTGGTCGGCGGGCGTCTGCCCTTACGATTTGTCGCAGGTCGCGCCATCCGGAGCGATGCAGCCTGTCACGGTAACGGTCACCGCGGGCGGCGAGTTTGAGCAGGACATCCTGATGTCAGGAAGCGCGCAGCCCGTGCCACAGTGGGCCGCTCCCGGAACGTGGACCGCTCCTGCGGTCGTTCCAACTGCCGGCGATTGGGTTGGATCGCTCAGCGGTTACGGCGATGTCGGCTACTTTGAACTGGCGGCGCAAGCCAACCGCACGCTTTCCGTCGCGGTCACCGCTCTCGATGAATCCAGTTCGCCCAGCGAATCCAAAGCCTCGCCTGTGATCGGCATGTGGACGCTGGGCGATGCCCAAGGAACTCCGCCGCCCGCGTTCACCCCAGCGCCCTTTAACTCCGAAGCGTTCGCCATGACGCGGCTGGACGCGCAGATTTTGAGCCCGGAGACTTTTCTCATCGCCATTGCCGATTTGCGTGGGGATGGCCGCCCCGACTATCGCTACCACGCCCACATTCTTTATGGCGACTCGGCCTCGCCGGGGCGCTTGCCCGTGAGCGGAGGCACGGTTACGATCCTGGGCACCGGCCTGTCTTCGACTTTGGCCGTCGCGGTCGGGAACACGAGCGCTTCACCTTTCGCCGCGAACGCGGGCCAGCTTACGTTTTCGGCTCCCGCGCAACGCGATGGCCCGCAAACCATAACGCTCACCGATCCCGTCAGCGGCGCGTTTTCCATCATGACCAACGCCGTCACCTTTGGCGCAGCCCCCACCGACACGATCTCGTTGCTCCAGGGCGGAAATCCTCCGACTCCTGTGGGAACCCAGGCCACAAATCCCGTAATCGTGCGGGTTTTCGCTTCTGACGGAATCACGCCCGTGAACGGCGCCACCGTGGCCTGGAGCACAACCAACGGCGCGCTTCTGTCGGGCTGCGCCGGCGCCACCACCTGCTCAGCTCTTACCGATGAAAGCGGGTTCGCTTCCACTCTGGTCACTCCCGCGGCCACCGGAACGGCAAGCATCACCGCCGCTCTCGCCCCGGCAACTTACAACCCGCCGCAGTCGGTCACCGGGACCTTGTCAGCCACGTCAACTTCACTCGACATCGGGGTAACGACGCCATATCTCTTTATCGCCCAGGGCGCGTCCGTCAGCGTGCCGCTCACCGCACAGGTCGTGAGCCTCGGAATTCCCAAGCCCGGCATGACCGTCGACTTCATCATCAATCAGGGCTCCGGAA
>DATLKM010000148.1:0-20851 GCA_035538435.1 Binatia bacterium | reverse complement strand
CCCCCACCCAAAACCGAAGCCAAATCCCCAACCCGGCCAGCCGAAAAATGAAACATATGCCGGCGCCCAAAACGGACGGTACCCTCCCCACACCGGTCCGGGCCACCACGCCCAGGAGTTTCCGTACCAGAACCAACGCCCATAGTGATAGGGCGCCCAACCCCATGGCTCATAGCCGACCCAGGTCCAGCCGTAATAAGGCTCCCACTCCCAGCTGCCGTCGCGGTAGGGGGCCCAATCGCCGGGTTCATTTGGGACCCACACATCGCCGTAGTCAGGCACATTCTGCCAGCTGCCATAGGCGTCGAGATCTTCCGTTCCCGTGTAGTACCGGTTGGTGTGACGCCAGGAAGCGGCGTCGTGAATCATGTGGTCGCGTTCGCTGTTCCAGCGGTCCCAATCGTCGCGCTCAGGCGCGGCGCCTATCTTGTAACGCGCATCTACTCCAGTGCCGCGAACCGTGGCCATCTCGCCTTGCTTCACCTCGGCGATGCCCTGGGGCGTGGAAATCTGGGCGTCGCCCTTGCGAACGATCACGACCGTATCTCCGTCGGGCCGCACTTCAATGCGGTAAACGCCATCCTGGTGTGCCGGATGCACGGCCACGTTCGGGCTGTCGATTTCAGGTTCGGCTTCGCTCTCGCCGAAAACGCTGTAGGTGGCAAGTCCCTGACCGATCTGCACCTGAATATATTTGTTGGTGAAGTTGGCTATACTGGCCTGCGCTTTGCTTCCCAAACGCAGGATATTTGAATAATCAAGCTGAACTTCTGTTCGCGCATTGTCGCCAGTTGAAACTTTATCTCCGTTCACAACCGGCTGATTCAGCACCGCAGCAGACCAGGTGCCTGAGTCCCCACGCTGTGTGGAAACGTCGCCGTGAATCATGCTGATGTGACCAACGCCCTGATCGGTCTTGGCCGGCCCTTCGCCGGTGGGACCGCCGGGCTGCGCTTCGCCCATCTGTGGTTGCTGATTCTGATCGTTCGGATTTTGACCGTACGGGCCTGACTGCGAGGGCGGGCCCTGAGGTCGTTGCGGACCTTGCGGTTGGCCCATCTCCATGGGGGCGCTGGGTTGATCGGATGGCGCGGGAGTTTCCTCGGTGGTTTGCGCGTCTGCGGCGATCGGCAACGTGGCGGAGACTGCGAGGATTGAGACCGCAATCATTGCCAGGAATTTGTTCTTCATAAAAGCTGCGGCTCCGAAAATCTATGGATACAAACCTGGAATTGCCTACACCAGTTCGCCCTTTACCGGTGCAGTTGGGAGGCCAAAGCAAAGAGGCGTAAATCGCCTGTTTTCAATGAGAAATCTGCGCTTCGCCGCGACAGCAAACCGTGCAGGTGGCTAAGTTCAGCCAGACTGGTGGTTTTCGGCCAGCAAGTACGGTGCGTTATCTCGCTTTTCGTGGCCGGGCGGAGGGCCGCACTTGCGAATTTAGCTTTTGTTCTCACCAGACTCAGCAAACATCCCCGGTTTTCGATTCGGCAACGAATCATTACAGGAAAGTCTTACCCGTCCTTCTCCTCATCCGCAATGCCAATCTTCGACAGCCGGTAGCGCAGCGCGTTGCGCGATAGCCCCAGCAGCCGCGCCGCCTGGCTTTTATTTCCATTGGCCCGGCGCAGGGCTTCGCGAATCATCTCGTCCTCCCAATGCTCCAGCGTCATTCCTTCCGGCAGGAAATTGCCTCCACCATTTGCAACTTTGGCCGGACGCACGTCGAGGTGGATATCCGATACTTCCAGAATCGGCCCTTTGGCCAAAGCGGAGGCGCGCTCGATAATGTTTTGCAGTTCGCGCACGTTCCCCGGCCAGTGATAATGCACCAGCACCTGCATGGCTTCTGGGGAAATGCCGCGAATTGCCTTGCCGGAATCGTCAGCACAGCGCGAAATGAACAAGTTGACCAGCTCAGGAATGTCTTCCTTTCGCTGCCGCAAAGGCGCTATGTCGATGGGAACAACATTGAGTCGATAATAAAGGTCCTCGCGGAATGTTCCCTGCTCCAGCGCCTCGCGCAGATCGCGATTCGTAGCGCCGATCAGGCGCACATCGACCTTGATCGTTTTCATTCCCCCCAGGCGCTCGAATTCCCTCTCCTGCAATACGCGCAGAAGTTTTACTTGAATGGCCGGAGGCACATCTCCAATTTCGTCGAGAAACAGAGTACCTTTGTCCGCCAATTCGAACTTTCCCGGCTTGCTGGCAGCCGCGCCGGTGAACGCGCCTTTCTCATAACCGAACAGTTCGCTTTCCAGCAGATTCTCCGGAATCGCTGTGCTGTTGATTTTGATGAATGGTCCCGAAGCCCGCCGGGACTTTTCATGAATGGCGCGGGCGATCAAGTCCTTGCCCACGCCGCTTTCACCGCCGAGCAGCACGGTAGAGTTAGTCGCGGCGACGCGATCGACGGTGCCAAGCACCTCCTGCATTTTCGGACTGCGGGCGATAATGTTGGGATGTGAGTAGCGCTTGCCTAACGCTTCCCGCAGCGATCGGTTTTCTTCGCGCAGATGGTGAACATCGAGTTCCTTGCGAATCACCATTCGCATTTCGTTCAGGGAAAACGGCTTCAGCACGTAGTCGCTGGCCCCAGCCTTCATCGCTTCAACGGCAGTCTCGACCGTGCCGAATGCAGTCATCACTACTACCGGCAGCGCCGCATTCTGGCGCTTGACGGCCTGGAGAAATTCCAGTCCACTCATGCCCGGGAGCTTGAGATCAGTAACGACAAGATCGACGTGATTTTCGCGCAGCAATTTCAGTCCGGCCTCAGCGTCGCCGGCGGCGAGCGTAGAAAAACCATCGTCGCCGAGATTCAGTTCCATCAGGCGGCGCATTTTGGCTTCGTCCTCAACGATCAGGATGTTCGGCACCTAAGAATGCACCTCCTCGACCGTGGCGGCAGGGGAAAACATCACAAAACTCGCGCCAGGATGACCGTGAACCCCGCTCTCCACTCGAATGGTTCCATGGTGGCCGTCAATGATTCGCGAGACGATCGACAACCCAAGGCCTACCCCCGATTTCTTGGTCGTGACGAAGGGGTTGAAAATTTGCTCGCGCAATTCCGGGGGAATGCCGGGCCCCGAGTCTTCGATGCGAACTTCGATTCCGTCGCGTTCGCCCTCGACGTTTCGGGCTGCGCCTACGCGCAAAATCCCGCCTGAGCTTCCCATCGCGTCGTACGCATTATCGATCAGATTCACGAACGCTTGCTCGCAAAGATCTTCATCGAGCGGCACCTCCGGCAAGTTCGGCTGATAATTTTTCTCCACGGCGACTGAACCCTCGTGCCCGTTATTTTTTTCCTTGCGCGCCATGGTGACCGCGCGCAACGCTCGATCAAGCAGCGGGGCGAGGGGCTGCGGCGAAAGCTCCATCTGCAACGGCCGGGCAAAATCCAAAAAACGCGTCACCAGCGCACTCAGACGATTGGTTTCGCTGGAAATGTAACCGGCCATTTCGGTGGCCAGCGGATTCGCTTCTCCCAATTTCTGATGGAGAATTTCTACCGACCCTTTGATCACGCCGAGTGGATTGCGGATTTCGTGGGCCAGGCCCGCCGACATTTGGCCCAGGGCGGCGAGTCGTTCGGAACGGCGCGCATCGGCCTGCGCTTGTTCCAGACGGCGATTGGTTTCAGCCAGCGTTTCCGCGAGGTCCTGATAGCGCTTGATCTGCCTTCGATTTTCCACCACAAAGCGGTTCACCACCATGGCGGCGAGAAAAAAGAAAAGGATGCGAATCCCCAAAAGCCCGTAGCTCTCGGCAGTTATCTCGTATTCTTGAAGTGCTGGATAAAGATAGGAACAGTAGGCGGCGGAAGCCAAGGCCGTCCATCCCAGCGTGGCCCAAGGGTTGAAGTATTCCGCCGCGGTCACGACCGGGAGAAAGAAGACCGGCCAGTAACTGCTGTTGATGCCAATTTCCCCAGTGTGGTCAATGAGCAATGTGGCCAGCGCAATTTTTAAAAGAACAATATAGGCCGCTCCCCGCTGAGGCGATTTCGATAACAACCAGGCTTCGCTGACCTGCACGATACCGATTGCCAGAAGTGTGAGCTGTTTGTGAATCTCAACGACGGGTGGCAATAGAGCGAGAATCGCCAGCAGCAGGAGCCACAGCAGATCCATCCAGTGGATATCCGCGAGTTTTCCCTTGCTCACCGACGATCCGTCCGTGGAGTTCACCCTATTAAAGATAAATGCGCCGGGGGCGATTTGCTCGCCTCCCGGCGCGTGATTGTTTATTGCTTTTGCCGCCTCACTTCTTCGCCGAACTCTTCGATTCGGACGAGGACGAAGAAGAATGCTGAGCCGACCTGGCACTTGAACTGGACCCGGCAGATTGCTGCTGATGCCAGTTGGAGAACTTCTGTTCCTGATCGTGCTGCTGTTGCTCATCTCTACGCACCGGAGGAGCGGGTTTGGCCAGTGGATGCGACCACTGCTGAGACTGGCCCTGCTCTTGCGGCCCCCGCATACTTGTCGGCGCAGAGTTGCGCGTTTCCGTGGGCGGCGCATTACGCGTTCCCACGGGCACGTTTGGTTGCGGCTCAGGAGTTCCCTGCGCCTCCCATATGTGAGTTGCCTTCGGCTGACTGGCGCCGTTGCTCTCGCCGAAACGAGTGAAACCGTCGCTGCTTTGCGTACTTGATTGTGCGGTTTGAGGAGTCCGCGCCGCCGGGTTCTGCATTGCTACCGGCTTGCCCGGCGCTTGTTGCCGCACTAAACCGGCAGATGAGGAGACCTGATTCAGGTGCCCGCCCGCCTGAGCCTGCCGCTGCTCCAACGATCCCGGCATGGGTGCCGGCGTTCGCACGGCCACAACAGTCCGTGTCGTGACCGCGGTGGGAGGCCGACGCCCAACCGGCGCTCCCGCACCCACCACGCTAGTCAGTACCGGCTCGACCGCCGCCATACGCGCTACCGGCGCCGCCGCAACTTCTTTGGCCGAAAGCTGCACGGCATTGCGGGAAACGGAGCGAGCGTTCACAAATGTGTCACGCGAGACCACTGTCACGCCGCCGGCAACGGTGCGATTGGCGTATGTGACGTTGAAGTTGTTGACAGTCCGATTTAAGAAGACTGAGTTGTAGACGTTCGTAACGCGAGTGACATTTACGGTCGTGTTCGTGACATTGACCCGATTCAGATACACGCGGCTCACGCGATAACCCGGTATGAAGACTTCCCCCGGGCCAAGGGGAAACCACCCGACTCCCGCTCCGAACGAGAATCGCGCTCCTGGCGCACCCACCCAAGCCACCAGCGCCGGGGCATAAATCGGGCGCACAACGCTTGGGCCCGGCACCCACGCCCAGTTTCCACCCACGAAAGCCCAGCGGCCATAGTGAAACGGTGCGAACCCCCAAGGTTCGTCTTCAACCCAGGTCCAGCCCCATGGGCCAACCCAAGCCCAATGGCCAAACCGATAGGGAGCCCATCCGGCCACCACAACGCGGGGACGCCACACCGGCCCGTACTCCGCGACGTAAGACCAATCGCCATACTCATCCAAATCTTCGTATCCGGTCATTTCGCGCGAAACATAATTTGCCGAGTCGGAATTATCTTCCGCCTGATCGCGCTGAAAGGCCCACGCGTCAAGATCATCGCGGTTGGGAATTTGTTCGAGATCGTAGCTGATCTGGTCCGTACCGCTGAATGTCGCGTACTGGTTGGCAATCACGGTGTATGTCGACCCGCCGCCGGTAACTTCGCCACGCCCGCGCCACACGGTCACGTTCGTTTGCGCGGCATCGGCATCGACATCAATGCGGTAGGCGCCGGGCTGGTCAACAACGAACGCGACGTTCGGCGTGTCGATCTCGTAAGTATCGTCATCGTCTACATGACGGACGTCGACGATCAGTGACCCTTGCGCGAGTCGGATCTGGGCAGCCCGATCGCTGACTTCCAGAAGCGTGATTCCGGTTTTCGGCCCAAGCTGGAGCGCGGTCGATCCGATGTGAACTTCGGCCCGCGAATCTTCGTCAGCCCAAAGATTGTCGCCCGTAGTGAGCGGACGATTCAAAACCGCATCCACCCAGTCGTTCTCGCCTCCAGGTTGAAACGATACGGAACCCTCCTTGAAATCGAGCCGTGCCACGCGGCTGGGCGGGTCCTGATCAGGATTCTGGGCGTCGGGATCGGCCTGTGAATCCGTCAGGGCGGGCGCATCCTGAGCCTTCACCGGGACCTCCTGTATGGCGACCCCGAAAACCAACATCAAAACTGCCCAACGCAACCAGGTCGTGTGTGTCCTCATGTCCCTTCCTTAGCGTAAAAAGGCGGAGAATCGAAACCTCTCCTGGAGCACATTATCCATGCTCCAATAAACCCGATAAAGACACTTTAGTTTTTCGGTTGCGCGTGGCTGATTTCGGCCAGGCGTGGCAGGACTTAAGGCAGGTGAAAGTAGGCTGCGGTGGCGGGCAAAGTAACTTCCGAAAGTAACGGCTATCGGGCCGACGCCTTCTGAGAGATCTCGTTCAGCGCAAGATTCAGTTCCAACACGTTAACCCGCGCCTCCCCGAGAAATCCGAACTGCCGCGGCTCGCTGTGTTGGCGCACGAGCTCGCGCACGCGATCTTCGCTCAGGCCGCGTTCTTTTGCCACCCGCGGTATCTGGAATTCCGCTGCGGCGGGGGTAATATCGGGATCAAGCCCCGAAGCCGATGACGTGACCAGATCAATCGGCACCGGCGCGTTGGGGTTTTCCGCATGCAGCGTTGTCACGTCACCCTTCACGCGGTCAACAAGCTGATGGTTTGTGGGTCCCAACTGCGACCCGTTGGAGTTCGCGGCGTCATAACCGGCACCGGCGTTCGACAACCGCGAATGAAAATACGACGGGCCGGAGAAGCCTTGCCCGATGAGGTTGGACCCGACCAGCTTTCCGTTTTTCTCGATCAGTTCGCCATTCGCCTTGCTCGGAAACATCACCTGCGCCAGTCCCGTGACTACCAGCGGATAAATGATGCCCAGCAGAATCGTGGTCACAATCGTCATTAAGAATGCGGTCAGCAGATTTTTCTTCATAGCAAACCTCTTTATCGCGCCCTTCTAGGCCAAGCCTACCCGCGTGATCAGCATGTCGATCAGCTTGATCCCGATAAACGGAATGATGATACCGCCCACGCCGTAAATCCAAAGATTGTTGCGCAGTAATGCCGCCGCGCCCATGGGTTTATATTTCACGCCGCGCAACGCCAGCGGGATGAGGGCAATAATAATTACAGCGTTGAAAATCACCGCCGAAAGCACCGCCGATTCCGGCGTCTTAAGCCGCATGATGTTCAGCGCGTTCAGCACCGGGAATGTCGCCGCGAACATCGCTGGAATGATGGCGAAATACTTCGCCACATCGTTGGCGATGGAAAAAGTGGTCAGCGAGCCGCGGGTCATCAACAACTGCTTGCCGATTTCCACGATCTCGATGAGCTTGGTGGGATTCGAGTCGAGGTCCACCATGTTGCCGGCTTCTTTTGCCGCCTGTGTGCCGGTGTTCATGGCAACTCCTACATCGGCCTGGGCGAGTGCAGGGGCGTCGTTGGTGCCGTCACCGGTCATGGCGACCAGTTTGCCTTCGGCCTGTTCCTTGCGAATCAGGTCCATCTTGTCTTTGGGCGTGGCCTGGGCAAGGAAATCGTCGACGCCGGCCTCGCGCGCAATGGCCGCCGCGGTCAGCGGATTATCGCCCGTAATCATGACCGTCTTGATGCCCATGGCGCGAAGTTGATCGAAGCGTTGCTTCATGCCGCCTTTGACGATGTCCTTGAGCTGAATCACCCCGAGAGCGCGGCCATTCTCGGCGACTACCAGCGGCGTTCCGCCAGAACGCGAGATCGCGTCTACGCTGTCGCGCACTTCTTTGGGCAATGAACTTCCCTGCTGCTCGAGATATTTTGCGATGGCGTCGGCAGCGCCTTTACGGATGGCGCGGCCATCCATGTTCACGCCTGACATGCGGGTCATGGCGCTGAAAGGGATAAACTCCGCCGTGCCTGCCCCTACTTCGCGGCCACGCAAGCCATATTTTTCTTTCGCCAGCACCACAATCGAGCGGCCTTCGGGCGTTTCATCGGCCAGCGACGAAAGCTGGGCGGCGTCGGCGAGCATGGCTTCGGTCACGCCGGGGGCGGTCACAAATTCGGTTGCCTGGCGGTTGCCGAGAGTAATCGTTCCAGTCTTGTCCAGAAGCAGCGTATTAACGTCGCCCGCGGCCTCGACTGCGCGCCCCGACATGGCAAGCACGTTGTGCTGCACCAGGCGGTCCATGCCCGCGATGCCAATCGCCGAAAGCAAGCCGCCAATCGTGGTTGGAATCAGGCACACCAACAGGGAAACGAGAACAAACACCGTCTGCGGCGCGCCCGAGTAAATGGCAAACGGCTGCAAGCTGACGACGGCGAGCAGGAAGATAATTGTGAGTCCAGCCAACAAAATATTGAGCGCGATTTCGTTCGGAGTCTTCTGCCGCTCTGCGCCTTCCACCAGAGCGATCATGCGATCGAGAAAAGTTTCTCCAGGATTGGAGGTAATTTTTACTTTGATCCAATCGGAAAGCACGCGCGTTCCGCCGGTGACGGCGGAACGGTCGCCTCCGGATTCGCGAATGACCGGCGCGGACTCGCCTGTAATCGCCGACTCATCCACCGAGGCGACACCCTCGACGATCTCGCCATCGCCAGGGATAAACTCGCCCGCTTCCACCAAGACCAGATCGCCGGACCGGAGCTTGGAGCAGATGATGGTCTCGGTTTTTCCGTCCGGAAGCAGGCGGTTCGCCATGGTCTCGGCCTTCGCCTTCCGCAAGGCTTCCGCTTGGGCTTTCCCCCGTCCTTCGGCCATGGCTTCAGCGAAATTGGCAAATAGAACGGTGAACCATAGCCATAGGGTGATCTGTAGATTGAACTTGAATTCCGTGCTGGCGCGGAACAGCAAGAGGGTTGTAATCACGCTGCCGATTTCCACCACGAACATGACGGGGTTGCCCATCATCTTCTGCGGGTTGAGTTTGAGCAGCGCATCCCAGGCGGCGCGGCGCACAATCTTCCACTCCCACACGATTTTTTTCTTCTTGCGGGGGGATTGTCCAACCCGGACTGGCTGCACTTCAGGAAGAGGCGGTGTTTGCATGGTTGCCATAAGAAATCCTTGCCGGGGCAGTCTCAGAACGTTTTGCCCGCAATCATCAGCAAATGCTCGAGAACGGGCCCCAGGCTCAACGCAGGAAAGAAAGTAAGCGCGCCCACAATGATGATCACTCCGATCAGCAGCACCGTGAACAAGGGCGTGGTGACAGGAAACGTTCCGGAAGATGGCGGCACATACTTCTTCTGGGCCAGGTTCCCCGCAATCGCCAGCATGGGAATGATCATGAAGAAGCGGCCGAGCAGCATGTCAAATCCGATGGCCGCGTCGTACCAAAGCGTATTCACCGTCAATCCGCCAAAGGCCGACCCGTTGTTTCCCGCGCCTGAAACGAAGGCGTAGAGAATCTGGCTGAAGCCGTGCGGGCCGGGATTGGAAATCCCCGCCGTGCCGAACGGCTTGACTACGGAAATTGCGGTGAAGGTGAGAATAACCAGCGGGAACACCAGAACGAACAGCATCGCCATTTTTACGTCATAGGCTTCGATCTTTTTTCCGAGATATTCAGGCGTGCGGCCAACCATGAGGCCCGCGATAAAAACGGCGATCACCACGTTGATGAGCATTCCGTATAGGCCGGAACCGACGCCACCAAATATGACCTCGCTCATCATGATGTTGGCCAGCGGAATCATTCCCCCGAGCGGCGTGTAGGAATCATGCCAGCCGTTGATGGCTCCGCAGCTCGCGTCGGTGGTGACGGTGGCGAAGAGCGCGCTGTTGGCGATGCCGAAGCGGACTTCTTTGCCTTCCATGTTGCCGCCCGGCTGCATGAGCGTGGCGCGCTGATCGGCGCCGGCCAGCAGCGGATTGCCGCGGGCCTCGGCCCAGTACGCGACCCAGACGCCGACGAGGAACAGAATGGTCATCGCTGCCCACACCGCCCAGCCGTGGCGCTGAGAGCCGGTCATGCGACCCAGCGTGTAGGTCAATCCCGAGCCGATGGCGAAAATGCTTACCAGTTCGATGAGATTGGTAAGCGGCGTGGGATTTTCAAACGGATGCGCGCTGTTGGCATTAAAGAAACCGCCGCCGTTGGTGCCGAGTTCCTTGATGATTTCCTGCGATGCGACCGGCCCCTGCGCAATCGTTTGCTCGGTAACGGTATCTGTAACGGGTTTGCCGTCAGGCCCGGTGACGGGCTTGCCGTCCTGCCCCACCCTCGGCACGTGCAAGGGTTCAACCAGCGTGGCTTTGTCGTACGGCCGCAAGTTCTGCACCACCCCCTGCGAAACCAGAAGCAGCGCACCCACTACAGAAAATGGCAGAAGTATCCACAGGCAACTGCGGACCATATCTACCCAGAAGTTGCCGATGGTCTGCATCTGCCGCCTGGCGATGCCGCGAATAAACGCAATGGCCAGAGCAATGCCGGTCGCGGCCGAGATAAAGTTGTGAAACGCCAGCCCAGCCATTTGCGTGAAGTAGCTCATGGTCGACTCGCCCGAGTAGGCCTGCCAGTTGGTGTTCGACGTAAAGGAAGCTGCCGTGTTAAACGCAAGGTGCGTGGGCGCAACCGCGCCAAACTTCTGCGGATTCCACGGCAGAAAACCCTGCAATCGCTGGATCAAGTACAACAAAACCATGGAAACCGCGCTGAACAGCAGCATGGCAATCGCATATTCCGTCCAGCGCATCTCGTGATCTTCATCGACGGCCGTGACTTTGTAGAGCAGTTTCTCTACCGGCCGCATCAACGGATCCAGGAAGGTCTTTTCGCGGTTGAACACCCGCGCCATGTAAGTGCCGAGAGGCTTGGTGATCAAAAACACGATCCCCAAGAAGACCGAAATTTGCAGCCAGCCATTGGCGGTCATATCAGAACTTCTCCGGACGCAACAGCGCGTAGAACAGATACACCATGGTCAGCACGCTGACGATCAGCATAAGGATCGACTCAACACTCACAGGCGCCTCCTATTTCACGCGCTCGCAAAAGCGCACGTAAACGACCGATAAAGCGAAAAACGCAATCGTGACGATGATCCACAACACGTCTTCCATTTGCCCCTCCTGCCCCAGTCCAATCCCGCTTAGAACTTCACGAGAATGTCGAGATCGATAAATTGTTCGTCGCGGCGCAAATCCGGGAACCAGACGCTGTTGATGCCTCCTCCGCAGGCGGTCTCTGCCGCCGACAGCGACGTTTGCATGGAACTGGTCCCGCTGTTGCACGCGTAATACTGCGGAAAGCCGTTGTTCGAACCCGGCGGCGGCGTGACGCCTCCTGCGCCGGACCAGTAGGGCACGCTGGCGTGGCGATAGTCATACTCCCACCGGAACGTGATGTATTGGCTCGGCATGTAATCGAATGTGAAGGAAGAATCCCAAGCCTTATACGGGTCACTGGGATTTCCCGAAAAGTATGGCGAGTTGATCGCCGCCGAGGGCGCGGTCTCACCATTGATGGGCGGAATCAGAACCAGATAGCGCCCCGGATTGTTGATCGCACCGCCGCCGAGAGTGACGGCGTATTTATCCTTCTTGAACCAGGTGCGGTTATACAGCATGAACCCAAGAAAACTCTGTTTGGGATTAACGCCGGAGGCGAAATAATCGCCGCCAATTGATTTCGGATCTTTGGTGTTGCCGTGGCAGCCTACGCCCTGAAGATAGGTACCGTTGGATAGCGTCTGGCTGGGGCCAAATTCGCAGCCCATATCCCCCGTGAACGAGAAGGCCATTTTGTCCATGGTCTTTTCGGGATGATCGTAGTATTTGATCTCGACACTGTCGTCGGTGTGGATGCGGCCGCGGTTGGGAATGTAGAGGTCGTCGTGTCCCAGTCCGTAGTTGTTGGAAATTACGTTGATCCAGGGGCGAGGAGTCCACTTTACCTGGCCGCCGATTCCCTTCCGCGAGTTGGCTGACCCGTACGACTGCCAGCCGTTGATGAGCCACGGCTCAATCTTCAGGTGCGGGTTGGGGAATATTTGAAGCCGGACCCCGTTGAAGAACCACGGCGTGTTGGAAGAAACGTAGGAAGGCTGATAGGCCCAGTTATCGAAGTTGTAATAGCTGAACAGGCCGATGTATGACAGGAAAATGCCGGCGTCGAGGTTCACTCCGTCCAAGGCATTGAAGTGGTAGCCTCCGTAGGCTTCGGAAATATAGCGGTACGCCGTGTCGAGGTCCCACTGGCCCTTCGCCGGGCTCGGATCGTTGCGAGGGGTGGTCTCGGAATACATACCGAACTGGGTCATAAAGCGGGCACGCACGTTGTCATAATGGAAATCTCCCCCCACCCCCAATTGTTCAAGCTGAATTTCATTGGAGCGGAAGATTTCGCTTGATCCGCCTATGGAATTGTCTTTCGGCTTGTTGAAGTCGTAGGTATAGGTGAGGTCGGCGCGGATTTCAGGGGTGAAGAATTTCGAATCGAACGCTGCCTCCTTGGTCCGCGGATTGCCGTTCAACCATGTCCAATCCCAATCCGAGAATGGAGCGATCTTCTCTTTCTTCTGGGGTGACGCATCGGAGGGGGCAGCCGGTATAGCATTCCAACCAGAAAGCGGCGCGGCCGCAGGCGGCGCATTAGAAGCGACCGTGCTGTTGGAAGTCCTGGTGGCTGCCGACGATGACGACAGTTGCGCGGGTGCATTAACCGGCGCCGGCATCGGCGCCGCCGAAAACTTCGCCTCTGACGTTACCGGAGCATTGGGGCCGGGGCCGGCTGCCGCGGGCGCAGGTTCGGCTTTGTCCGTCGAGCGAACCGAGGTATTCCGATGCTCCACCTCGGCGCGAAGCCTTTCCACTTCCTCCCTCAACGCCTTCAACTCTTCACGCATTTCTTGTTGCTCTGTTCTTGCTGCTGATTCTGAACTGGCGGCGGAGATCGGAACTTTTTCTCCTCCCGACTGAGTTTGTGCCTGCATCGCCAGGGACAAAGCGGCGAGCGTCAATAACGAGAAGACCCGAGCAAGACTCTTTCGCATGATGTTCGTTCTCCAGATGGTCAAAGCAATCAACGATGTTTTCCTTCTGCGTCACACACCCCTCGTTGCGACCGCCATGGACTTGGTTGTTGGCATTCTGTTCTTTCGGCTCGCAGCGAGTTGGAACCACCATATAACTAGTGGGTGACGAGGCCCTCGCACATCAAAGCGACCAGGAATCGCACCAGGAATGCGTTAGCGATGATCGCGATTGCCAGCAGAAGCAAGGCCCGCCGCCCACATGTTTCGGCTCCAAACAATACACACGCAGGGCAAACACTCCAGTGAAATGCTTCAGGCGTAAGGGTTGTTTAAAGAATTCCTAAGGAATTTATAAGGACTTTCCGTGGAACCTGGGCAATCGGCGCGCGCCACCGAATTCGCTTATGCGATCAGCAGCCCCACTCTGCTTCACCCGGCTGTGCGAAATACTTCCGCGAGTTCGAGCGCTCGCTCGCCATGGCTTCCAGTTCGAGCAAGGCGAGCCGCGCCGCCGCCACCAGGCGGCTTTTTTCCTGCTGGGGAACGTCGAGCCACCCGTGGCGGCCTTCACTACCTTTGCCTGCAATCTCTGGCGCAAGCGCTTCATGATAATGATGGAAAAGTTCGGCCAGCCGTTCCGGCGCTACTTCATGAATCCACATACTCTTACACTCCCCCTTGATCATTCGGGCTATTTTCTGTGCCCACCACCATTGGACACGCCTGCCCGCAAAGCCCACATAAAGGGTTCATAAAATCTTCATAAGGACGGTTTAGGGCGATGGCACTTCGAACGCCCAAACGAAGTCAGTTGGCAACTGTCACAAGGATGGGAGCGGAAGCCTGACAGGCGAGGCCCGAATCCCCCTTACACGCCGGGTTCGAAGCGATATCCCACCCATGGTTCGGTCAGAAGATATTTTGGCGAGGAGGGATCAGGCTCGATTTTCTTGCGGAGCTGGCCCACAAACACGCGCAAGTATTCAGGTTGCTCGGTGCTGTTCGGGCCCCAGATCGCAGCCAGCAAGGTGCGGTGCGTGACTACCTTTCCCGGCCGTTTGGCGAGGTAAACGAGAAGATCGAATTCTTTGGGCGTAAGATGCACTTCGTGTCCGGAAACCTGCACCGATCGCGCATCCAGGTCGATGCAAAAATCTCCGGTCGTAAAGGCACAGGGAGCCTGTTCCGCCTCCGGCGTCCGGCGCATCTGCGCGCGAATGCGCGCCAGCAGTTCATTCATGCTGAAAGGCTTGGTGACGTAATCGTCGGCGCCCGCGTCGAGGGCCTCCACTTTCGAACGATCCTGGCCCCGCACGGAGAGCACAATGATCGGCACCTGGGACGTTTGCCGCAACTGCCGGCACAATGCGACGCCATCCAGATTGGGCATGGCCAGATCGGTGATGACCACGTGCGGCGTCCAGTTCTTCATCAGTTCCAGCGCCATCTCGCCGTCGTTCGCTACTCGGATGTCGTATCCCTGCGCGGACAGCGTTGTGCGCAGCACCCGCGTAATCTGCGGCTCGTCATCCACTACCAGGACCCGCTTGTGTCCGTTTGTCATGATCCTGAGGGCCTATCCATCACCTTCATCGCATTTCCTGCGTCACAATGTGGACATCCACAGCGGGAGTGTCGCGCAGGAACTTGTGGATGGTGGAAAGGTAGAAGTATCGTTTCCAGCCTTTGGTCGCCGAGCGGCCAAACACCACTTGAGTAATATGATTCTCGCGGACGAATTCGGCCACCTTTTCCGCCACGACTTTGCCTTCCGTCTTGACCACTTTCGCACCCACGCTCTGGGCAAAGCGGATGTTGTCAGCCAGCGTGCGCTGGTTTTCGTCGGCCTCGTCTGAGCCGGTGTCGACATAGAACACGTAAAAGTCGCCATCCATGGCCTGCGCCATCCGGGCGCCGCGTGCAATGAGGTATTGCGCGGCCGGATTCGAACTGATGCACACGGCGATGCGCTCGCGCACCTGCAATAGTTGGCCGTCTTCGGTTTTCAATTCCGAAAGCGTGCGGTCGACGGCTTGCGTTACCTGGCGAAGGGCAAGCTCGCGAAGCGCAACCAGATTTGTGCTGCGGAAGAAATTCGCCAGCGCGCGCTCGGCCCGGTCCAGGGGATAAATATCGCCGCGTTTCATCCGCGTTTGCAGAGCCTGCGGAGTCAGGTCAGCCATGACGATTTCACCTGCACGACGGATCACCCAATCCGGAACAGTCTCCCGCACCTGCACGCCGGTCAGAGTACGAATGGTCGGCGACAGGCTTTCAATGTGCTGAACATTAAGTGTAGAGAGAACATCGATGCCGGCATCGAGCAGTTCAAACACATCTTCGTAGCGTTTAGCGTGCTTGCTGCCTTCGATGTTGGTGTGCGCCAGTTCATCCACCAGCACCACGTGCGGCTTGCGCGCCAGAATGGCGTCGACGTCCATTTCTTCGAAGATGGTGGCCTTGTATTCCAGCTTTTTTCGGGGGACCGTTTCCAGGCGCGAGGAAAGTTCGACGATCGGCTTTCTTCCATGCGTCTCCACCACTCCGATGACCACTTCTTCACCACGGCTGGCGCGCCGAATACCTTCGCTCAGCATGGCGTAAGTTTTGCCCACACCCGGGGCGTAGCCGAGAAACACTTTGAACACTGCCGGACGCTTCTCGGCATCCACTTCTTTCAGCCAGTCGTCGGGAGTCTTGGGCATGGGTGATATTCGTCCGTTATTTTCCACGCTGAGGCTGCAATTGTCGAATCGCCCTCTTGCCGCCCCAGTCTTTCAAAGTATTGCCGGCTTTTGTTGGCTCACAAAAAACCCCTTTGCCCAGGAGGGCAAAAGGGGCGTTCCCACAGAAACAATGGAGAAGATTCTCTATTTCACGGTGACGGTCACGTAGGTCGTATGAATGGGCTTCCATCCGTTGTTGGGATTGATATCTTCAATCGCCAACTGGTAGGTCCCCGGGCCCGATACAGTCACGTTTTGGTTGATGAACGTGCTGTTGACGCCCGTGGTACCCGTGGGAGACTGGCCGAGTTTGACGCCGTGCGTGTTGTCCCATACTTCAATATGGTCAACGAGGGGAGTGCCACTTCCGCTCTGCTCGTAAGCGTAGGCGTTGATGGGAATCGTTGTTGTTGACCATGTGGAATTGTTGGCTGGGGTATTGACGAACACGCCGTGGCTCGATGAAACCGTGAACGTAACTTCTTTGGAGTGCAGCACCTTCGACGACTCGCTCACATCTTGCACGGTCAGGGTGTACTTGCCCGGTGAAAGCGTGAACCATTGGTTGATGGTTTCGCCTTTGGGAGAATCTCCCATCTTCTTATCACCGTTCCACACTTCGAGATGGTCGATGCCCGAACTCGACGCCTGGGCCGCCGCTTCTACCGCGAATCCGCCTAGAGGAAACAAAGCCGCCTGCGTCGAGTTGCTCGTGGGGGTGTTCACCGTAGTTCCGTAGCTAGAAGCGACCGTGTAGTTGGTGACTTCCTTGTGCAAAATTAAATACTGGGGCGCAGGGCCGATATCCTGCACAGTCATGGTGTGCAATCCATTGCCGCTCACGGTGTAAGCCTGGTTTACCGTCTTGCTGAAGACGTTCCCCAGCTTGGTTGATTTGCCGTTGTAGCTGTCCCAGACTTCGATGTGATCGATTGCCGACCCCAGCTCCAGCGCCGCCGCATTCACCTGCACGGACGTTCCTTGCGTGGAATTGTTGGCGGGGGTGTTGACGACCACACTGCCCGCGTTCCAGGAAAAGAAGTCCGACATGTCGGCCACGCTTGCCGACCATCCCGGGTACGAATCAATTCCCAGCGAATCGAGCATAGTTCGCAAGGTGTTTTCATGTTTGTAATAAGTGTTGGAGACATAACCGTCCTTCACGTTCGGCCCGATAACGGCTGTCAGAACCTTTCCCGCGCCGTCGCCGTCGCCGTTGTCAAACGTAACGATCAGCAACCCGCTGCCGCCGGGTTGAAAGTCAGGCAGGGCAAGCATGGCCGTCAGATTGTCGTTCAGGAAATCGTCCGCTTGTAACAGCGATCCGCTGCCAAAACAGCCGTCATGGTTGTCGTAGCATCCATCCGCGGCAATAATGGCGAAGCGTGGCAGAGCATTGTTGGCAACGTCGAAGCCAAATTGCTCGAAATCGACAACGCTGCCCTGCGCGCCGAGATTGTTGCTGAGGATTTCGTTGTACCAGACGGCCGCGTTGTGCCGCGCGTAATAGTGCGTGTAGGGCGGCTGGTTCGGGCTCGTGAAATCGGGTACGTTCACGGTTCCGCCGGCGTTCAGATAATTCTGCACGTAAACCTTCCAGGTTAGCGGCTGATTGTCCAGCAGAGAGAAAATGTTTTCGTCTGTAATCGGGTCTTTGTTGGAAGAACCCGAACACCCGTTCATCTGGTTGCAGTCGTTGCCATTGCAGTAAAAGTTATGCGAACCGTGGGGAAGGCTGCATGAGGGCGCGCCGTTGCAGCTGTATTCGGACTGGCAACTTCCCGAAGCCAAATACAAATAATCGAGCAACGATCCGCTGACATCGGAGTAGTAGTTGTTGGCGTAGCCGTATTTTTTCGCCTTTCCGGAGAGCCACGGCATGCCGTTGGGAAAGGCCGTGCTGAAAGAAGTATTCTCGTCAATCACCAGAACAACATGTTGAGCCAGCGGAACGGACTGCGCTGCAACGTTAAAGTGACACACAAACATGCACAGGCAGGCGATCGCCAAGGCACACGACATCCGAGCGGAGAAAGAGCGTGTATTCATTTAAGGTCCTTTGCTTTTGAAATTGACTGGCGAGTTCTTCCACACGGGTATAGCTCTCCGACCCGGAGGACTTGCTGGGGAAGCCCGGTCAGGAAGTGCCAAGTTGTCCCAAGGGAAGCCTACTTTTACCTTCGCGGCTGCCAAGGAAGCAAGGTCACCGGGGTTTTAATTCCGAGTGGCTTTCCCAGAAGAGGAATTCACCCGAGATTCACATGTTGTAAGAAACCGGTGCTGAGGCGAGCTCGCACTTCTTTCGAACTTCCGTGCCGAAGTGATGGTCAGATGGGTTTGCAGGAACGCGCGGTGGGCCGTAAAAATCCCCGGCTCGATTCATCGAATCCGGGGCTCGAAATGAGCTTAAGCTCCGCCGTCAACTGTTAAGGCGACTCAACCATGTAACCAAATTGATCGTGCCCTCACGCGATCAAAAATGCTATGATGGGTTCGGTTGTGGAGTTCGGTCTTTGCCTCCAATCGGAGGCGCCGCAACCGGGCGGCCATCCGCGACACTCCTCAGTAGCTCAATGGCAGAGCATTCGGCTGTTAACCGAAGGGTTGTAGGTTCGAGTCCTACCTGAGGAGCCATTCTTTTTTCAGTCGCTCGTTTCTTTCCCTTTCGTCCCAGGCTTGGCGAGGCTGAGGCTCTCGACTACTGGCCTTTACTTGTTTAATCGCCAGGCGGTGGTGAGCGGATCACGACCTTTGCCTGCGTGAATCAATCCGCGTTCTTCCAACCCTTTCACGGTGCTGGCGTTCGCGGACACCGGCCGGATGACTTCGCCGTCTTTCAGTTGGCGCAGGACCGGATTGCCGCCCAGCGAATCCGTCTCAAGCTCAAAGCCGTTTTCCAGATGCGATAGAAGATCCCGCTCAGCCTCAGTGAGTTTTGCCCCAGACGCGGAGGTCTTTTTACCACGCCTGCTCGAACTCGGGTTTTTTGAGGCTACCACTGGCGCACCCGCCCTACGTCGACGTGGACAAAGTCAGAACTGCGATAGTACCCGACTCCTCCGCGATGGAGACGCAGGGCAGCATCGCGCAATTCGGAAGTTGGAATTCCCGGAAGGCGAATGTCTATGGCTTCAGCCTGCATGTGCAGACTGTGCTGCGCCACTCCGGTATGCGGACTGCGGGTGCGCAAGAACTGGTTGCTCCACGGGGTGCGATAGCCGCAGATCACGTCGATTTCGCCGCCGGAACGATTTAGCGATGCGGTCAGGTCGTAAAGCAGATCGAAAAGACGAGGATCGTAGTGGCGCACGTCTCCAGTGCGGTGGTCGCGCAAAAAGTGGTCGAGTTCATCCAATGCTTCAGGGATGTATTGTTCCCCACGACGATAGACGACATCCAGGCGCTCGCGCGTGTGGGTATGATAAAAGCGCAGTCTGTATTCATGCGGGACGGTGGATTCTGTAGCAGATTCGGCTGTATGTCCCAACGAAGACAGCAATAAAAATGGTACCAGCGACAGACGAAAGAATTTTATATTCACGCTTCCCGGCACCGCTTTGGACGCGGTTTCCCCTATGAGAATGTAGCTCTCACCTTTAGGCCTAACTTTATTTTATTCCAGGTTGCTCCTTCTGGCGATGGAATCACGTTACTGATAGTCGGCGGCCAGCGCTTTTTCGAGTTCCGCGTCGTAACCGTAAATATCGTCGAAGAAGCGGATCTGGTCTTCCTCGTTCACCGTCGCGGTGCCGTAGACAATCAGGACCGGGATCCGCGTGGCCAGGTTTACCTGAAGATTGTTCTTTTCGCCGTTCATTGTGGCCTGTACGCGACCCAGGTCCCAACCCTGGTTATCGCGCAGCACCCAGGCAACCAGATCCGCCGGGTTCTGGACGCGAATGCATCCATGGCTGAAATCGCGAACATCCTGCGAGAACAACTCGGGGGCGTCGGTGCCGTGCAGATATACATTTTCGGGATTGGGGAAGATGATTTTCACCAGACCGAGAGAATTGCTCGGCCCGGGTTTTTGCCGCACCATCAGGCGAAAAGACTTTATGCCTTCGAGAATTTCAGGGCTCACCTGATTGTCCGTGACAAGCTCGCCCTTGGGCGTGACGACTTCGAAATTGTGTTTGGCGATGTAGTTCGAGTCCTTCTGAATGTGGGGAACGATTTCGTTCCGCTGGATGCTGGGCGTGACTTCCCAGTAGGGGCGAAAGACGACGTATTGAATCTCCTTGATGAAAACCGGGGATTTGTGGCCGTAGGCTTTTCCGATAATCACATTCTTGTAGAAGGCGATGGTGCCATCCGGGTTCATGGCCCGGAGGCGGTATTCGGGAAGATTTACGACCACAGGAGGGTGCGAGAAGGAATGAGGAAGCCAGCGCCAGCGCTCCAGAGTCAGCCTGATCTGGCGGATGCGGACTTCCGGAGGCGTGTTGAGCTCATTGATAGTACGCGCATCGAGATTGCCAGTGGGATTTTCCCCATGGCGGTCCTGGTAGTGTTTGACTCCATCGACCAGCGTACCCTGGTAAATTTTTGGATCCGGATCAAGTTGCGTGGTCAGAGGAATGTCGCCGATGAGCTGCAGGAACCTGCCCAGGCGTGCCAAACCAGCGTAAGGTTGGCCAGGGCGCACGGTTTTTACGACCGGCTGGAGCTTTTCCCCGTCGTACTGCCTCGCGTACCCCTCATAAACCGGCAAAAGTGCAAGCAGCTTCCTGTAACCCAAGAAGGGTGGTTCGAGCCCCCGGATTTCGGCGATGGGGTCGCCCCCATTCAAAACATGAGCCTGAAGAAATTCCGCCAGGGGAAGTTGATGGCCTTCTACATCGAGCTGAAATTTGAATGCTTCGGGGTTTACCCGACCGCAATGGATGGCGCGGATGTATCGCATGGCCGAGACCGTAATGGCCGTATCCAATGAAACAAGATCGGCTTCGGACGGATGCTGACTGAGCTTCGCCAAGCGGTCTTGCCATCGCGGGCCATCGTAGTCTTCAGGGTCGAGTCCTTTGCCGTTGGCGTTCCT
>DATLKM010000147.1:0-2767 GCA_035538435.1 Binatia bacterium | reverse complement strand
CTCGTGCAAGGGTTAAGCACCGACCGCACGTGCATGCCGACCGCACGTGCATCAGCGCTGAGCCGCGGCGACCTCGAGTGCCCAGGCCCCGGATATCCGTCCCCCATAATGGCATTCAGTGCAATAGAATGCGTCGAGATGTGGTATTACATCGGCCGGATATATACATGGCGCGTGTATTACAACCATCCGTCTCTGAATACTTATTAGCAGTATACAGGTATTACCACTCGCCATATCAGTGAATTCACATGCTATTACATCAGGCATTCTACCCGTTATTCCACTTGTTAACGGCAGCACAAACCGCCGCTATCTCCTGGGTAGTGAGAGCGAAACTTGCTTCATTCCACTGGGTGAATCCCAGGAGCCCGTCTGACTTCATATCCGCGATGAACTGCGGATATCGGGTGATCCGGTTTTCTCCTGGGTTGACTCCGGTCTCGGCATTCCATATTGGTAGCGTCGTGGTGAGAGTCCGGATTTCGGCGACGGTCGGCGCTACGAAGCTGCCGTATGTCTGGGAGGAGGAATCCTGGTTCAAGTACCCATCGAATCCGGCGATGTCGACGTATTCCGCGCCGGGCCAGTACGGTGTCACGGGGCCCACGTCGTTGTTATTCGGGCACCATACCATCTTGGCGTGCCCGCCGGCCGCGGCCCGGATGACGGTGCAAACATGCTGCCAGGTGCTTACCCACTGGGCGGGGGTGACAGCCTGAATTCCCCAGGGGTACCATGTGCCGTTCATCTCGTGGGCGAACGTCACCCAGACATCATTACCGCCCGCCTTAATAGCGTTCCCTATCGACGTGAGGTAGGAATCGGCGGAGCCTTTCGCGATATCCGACATGGCCGGGTTCGCTCCGCCGCCCCATGTGTTCCACGGTTCGATGTTCAGGTAAACGGTGGCGTTATTCTGGCCTGCCAGCTGATCGAATACGGTGGGGAACGGGCCTAGCCAGGCGTCGAAGTAGCTGACTGATTTGACGGTGGTGGCGCTGAATACCTGGGCGCCAAGCCACGTTCCGACTGGGTTACCGTCGCTGGTATTCCAGTTGACGCTGGTGGGGTCCCAGACGCCGAAGTAGCACTGATTACTCGTGGGCGGTGTGGTGGTTCCGCCGCCGGTCGTGGTTCCGCCGCCCGTGGTGGTTCCGCCGCCGGTGGTGGTTCCGCCGCCCGTGGTGGTTCCGCCGCCCGTGGTGGTTCCGCCGCCGCCAGCTGCCGACACGAGCGTGGCCGTGAGGTCCGCGGTCACCTGGTGCTGGGTTCCGTCGATCGTCACTGTGCCCGTGAACGTGTACTCAGTCACCGGAGGCCGCCTTACGCTACTGCTTGGGTCCGACAATCAGCATGTGCGTAATGAGCATAACCGGGAACGCCACGAGGGCACCCCAGATAGCCCAGCCGAATCGGGGGTCGCGCATCCATTCCCGCATCTGGGTGGTGAGTAGCGGGTGACCGTGGTTGTGTAGCCAGAGGTCGACCGGAATCCATCCGAGGATCGCCCAGCCGGCCACCCATACCCAGGCCCAGGCGGTGACAGGATCAGTTTCCATACCTGTCAGTATCGGGTGCGTCGCCGGGTTTCTCGTGCATCGCCGCTCGCAAGTACACCAGGAGTATCCAGCCGGTTTCGCGGTCAATGGTGACGTGCTGATTGTGGGGCAGGGTGATGCTTAGCATCAGTTCCCCGCCGATCATGACCCACCGGGCGTTAACCGCCACTTGTGGCCTCGGTGAGTGCGGCCAGGATCGCGGGCTGCCCGGCGGCCAGGTGGTCACCGCGGGCCGCGTAACGTGATTCGTTATACGGGACAAGCTCCACCCGCTGATCGGCCGTCAGGCGGGCTTCTGGGGCCGCCACGGTGCCGTCGGACAGTAGCCACCCGGGGGCGTAGCTACTGGCGAGACGGTAGGTCTGGACGACCCGGGTGTAGCCGCGGGTGTCGCCGTTGGTCATCTGCCAGGCGAGTTTCGGCCAGGTCCAGGCGGAGTAGCTGCCGTCGGGTTCCCGCTTCGCGCTCCCGGGGACACCCGACCACCGTTTCTGCCCGTCCAATGTCAGGTGTTGCGGGCCGATCACCTCAAGGTTTCGGTACGCTGTCTTGGCGCGAAGCCTTAGCGGCACGGTGTGACCAGCGACCGAAGCCAGGGCTTCGCTGAGGCCACCGCGTCTGCCCCTCTCACTCCGCGCGGTGGCCTCAGCCATGTCACCGGCCTCGGTGAGCGCGGTGGTGTCGATGATCATCCCGTCGGTGTCACACTGGACGATCACGCTGGCGCCCAGCTGCTCAATCGCTCGGCCGAGCGCGACGCGGGTGTAAGACTCGATCCAGGCCAGGACGGCCGGGTAGGCGTTGTCACCGTCCTGATCGGGCACGGACAGGAACTTGGTTCCGGCCATGTCGATGATGGCGCCGCGGGTACCGGCCCCGTTGACCCACGCGTCCGCGTAATTCCACCCGTAGGTGGTCGACAACCCGATGACAGTTTTCGACCATGACCGCTGCGCCCACTTCCCCGCAACTGCGCGCCCCTGGTGCTTCAACGCCAATCGAACCACCGCCGGCGTGTCCGGGTTATCCTGCGCGGCCAGGGACCACTCCGCCCACGGGGCGATCGCACGGCCGAGCTGGTGAACCTGCCCGTGATAAATATTTATCAGGCACCCCAGGCGGCGGGCCTCCGCAATGTCAGGCCCCGCGAGTACTGTTCACGAGACGATATGCGCATCAGGGTAGTACTTCGGGATGATTTTTTG
>DATLKM010000146.1:0-7039 GCA_035538435.1 Binatia bacterium | reverse complement strand
CGTCATATCGTCGAAAGCGAACAAAGCGGTAAACGGGACTTTTTGCCGCACCAAGTCTTCCGTCAACTTCTGCCCTTCTTCGAATCCGGAAAGCGGATAGCGCGATTCCGGCAGATCGACCACCATCCGCTGGTCGATCTCCAGCCCATGCGACCTGGCAAACTTCCGAATCCCTTTCCAGCGCGGCGAACTGTCGGCCAAAGTTTTCGGGCCGCGGATAAAGGCGATCTTGCGGTGACCGAGCGAATGCAAATGCTCAATCGCCAGATAGCCGCCGATTTCATTGTCGACAGTCACCGAGCTGATGGCATCGCCCTTGAGTTCGCATCCAATCACCGCCCGGGGAATGCTGCTTTTTTCCAGATCGGCCAGCAGATTGATATCGAGGAATAGCCAGTTTGCCAGAACAATCAGGCCTTCGATCCGGCGGTCGAGCAGCATCTCCAGATAACGCTCGAAGCGGCCGCGCTCGTTGTGCACGTCGGTCAAGATGGGCAGATACGACGCCTGGTATAACGTGTTTTCGATTCCCCGCAAGATCAGCGTGCAAAAGGGATCGGTCATGTCAAAGACCATGACCCCGACTGTGTGGCTGCGCTTGCTGCGCAAAGAGCGGGCAAATTGATTGGGGCGGTAGCCGAGTTTTTCCGCGGCGCGCTCAATACGCTGCTTGGTGACGGGCGGAATGTAGCGGGCCAACGGCGCGTCGTTCAACACAATCGACACCGTGGTGGAAGAGAAGCCGCTCTCCTTGGCCACGTCGCGGATAGTAACCATTTCGCCCTTGCCAGGCCGCGCATAGGCAATTTCTGAGTGCGGCCGCCTCCGCTTGAATTCGATGCAGAGGTTGGCGGACACTACAACAGAGAGTGCGACCAGTGTCAAGAGTGCAACTCGGAATTGGCGTTCTCATCTCGCTGCTGCTGGCCGGAGCCGCTGCCGGTTCGCCGCAGCAAAATCGCCTGTCTGCCCCCCTGCCTGATGCGAACATAGCGCGCGCCTTCCAGCAAGGCCAAGACGCGCTGAATCAAGGGCATCTGGACGATGCCGAGCGCATATTCAAGCGCGTCATCGCGGCCGATCCCAAGTCAGGCGCGGCTTACTCCAATCTCGCCGTGGTTTACATGCGGCGCAAGCAATGGAGCAAGGCCCTGGAAATGTCGAGGAAAGCCGAACAACTTCTGCCGGCAGTTCCAGGAATCCGCCTGAACATCGGCCTCGCCTACTTCCGGCAAAACGAATTCCTAAAAGCTATACCTCCGTTTGAAAGCGTGGTCCGGGATCAGCCCGGCGCACTGCAACCGCGGCACCTGCTGGGCCTCTGCTACTTTTTTGCCGAGCGCTGGGCCGACGCCGCCGGCACTCTCGCGCCGCTTTGGGACCAGGAATCCAACCAGTTGAGCTACCTCTACGTTCTTTCCATCTCGGCGCATCGCGCCCGCCAAAAAGAACTCGACGAGAAAGCCACAACTCAACTGGTAAAAATCGGCGAAGGCTCTCCCGAATTCCACTTGTTCATGGGCAAGGCGCACTTAAACCTCGAGCAGTACGATCTGGCGCTGGCCGATTTTGAGGCCGCCGCGAAAGAAAATCCCAGGCTTACCTTCGTCCACTTCAATCTCGGGCTCACTTACTTAAAGAAACAGGATTACGAGCAGGCGCGCGATGAATTTCTCAAAGATGCGGCCATCGAGCCCGATCTCGCCCTCGACTATGACGAACTGGGCGACGTCTACTCGCTCATGCAGCAGGATTCCGACGCCGAAACAAACTATCGTGAGGCCCTTAGGCGCGATCCGCGTCTGGTAAATTCCGACGTCGGCCTGGCCAAGATTTATCACCGCGAAGAGAAATACCCGCAGGCCTTGGCCGCCATCGACGCCGCCGGCAAACTCGACCCCGGCCGCACCGACATCCATTACCTGCGGGGCCAGGTCCTCATGCGCCTGGGCCGTAAAGAAGAAGGCAAGAAGGAAATTGAAGCCTCCGCGCGGATCGACAACGAGCGCCGCGCCGCCCGCGAAAAACAGGTGGAAAGCGAAAGCGTCCCGTCCCCCGAAGTCCTCCAGGACGATCAGTGATAGACTTTTTTTCCATCCACTCTTTATCGAATTCGTCATCTAAGCTTCCCGCAGGAGGTGGCAGCCATGAAACCCTGGATGAAAATTGCAGCCATCGTGCTTGGCGTGCTGATTGTGATCGTCATCGCAGTTCCCCTGTTCGTCGACGCCAACACTTTTCGCCCGACCCTGGAATCGGATTTGACCGGCGCCCTGGGCCGGCAGGTGAAAGTCGGCAATCTCTCTCTGTCGTTGTTTTCGGGCAGCGTAAAGGCCGATAACATTTCTATTGCCGACGACCCTGCCTTCAGCAGTTCGCCGTTTGTGCAGGCCAAATCGTTGAAGGTCGGCGTGGAGATTTTCCCGCTTATTTTTTCCAAGGCCCTCAACGTGACCGAACTCACGCTGAACCAGCCGGAAATCAGCCTGGTTCGCTCGCCGGATGGCGCAAAGTGGAATTTTTCTAGCCTGGGCGGCAAGAACTCCCCCGCGCCTTCTCCCTCCGCGCAGCCCGCCCCGGCCAGTCCAGCCGGCGGCAACCCGAATTTATCGGTGGCCAAGTTAAACGTAACCGACGGCCGTCTCACCGTCAGTAAAGCCGGATCGTCTGCCCCGCCCCGCGTCTACGACAAGGTCGCTATCGAAGTAAAAAATTTCTCCTTTACGAACTCCTTTCCTTTCAAGATGGCTGCCGACCTGCCTGCGGGTGGCACCTTAAAGCTCGACGGCACCGCCGGCCCGATCGATCCCAACAACGCCGCGCAAACTCCGCTCCAGGCCAAGGTGAGCATCAATCACATGAACCTGGCCGCATCTGGATTCATCGATCCCGCCTCGGGCGTCGCAGGCCTCGCCGATTTCGACGGCACCGTCGCTTCCGACGGCAAAGAGGCGAAAACCTCCGGCACGCTGAAAGCGGACAAATTGCAGGTTGTGCAAAAGGGATCTCCCGCCGGCCGCACCGTGCAGGTCAACTACACGGTCACGCACCATCTCGCCACGCAACAAGGCACGTTGACGCAGTGCGAGGTCAGCCTGGGAAAGGCCGTTTCGAATGTCAGTGGAACCTACGATGCCCACGGCGCGGTCACATCGATCAATATGAAGATGACCGGACAAGGCATGCCAGTGGATGATCTGGAAGCTATGCTCCCCGCGGTGGGGGTGATCCTTCCTTCGGGATCGCAATTAAAAGGCGGAACGCTCGCCTTGAACTTCACCATCGTCGGCCCGGTCGACAAACTGGTCACCACCGGAACGCTGAAAATGGAAAACGCTGCCTTGCAGGGCTTCAGCCTGGGATCGAAATTGTCCGCCATTCCTGCCATCGGCGGCAAAGGCTCGGGCGAAAAAGACACCACCATTAAGAACTTCAGCGCCGATGTGCGCGTCGCACCCGAGGGCACGAAAGCCGACAACATCGACCTGTCAGTTCCTCCCTTTGGCTCGGTCACCGGAGCCGGCACCGTCAGCCCCAGCAATGCCCTCGACTTCAAAATGAAAGCTGACATGATTCCGTTCACGATCCAGGGAACGACTTCCGACCCGAAATTCGCTCCCGACATGAAAGGCATGGCCACCGGACTCCTGAAGGGCGTGACGGGGAACAAAAATCCCGCCAGCAGCCTGGGTGGATTGTTCAAAAAGAAAACCAACTAGCCAAACGGAACTTTTCTGGAACTTTGGTAACTTGCCTCAGGCAGTATCAAAGTTGCTATCGTGAACTTCGTTGACATCCCCAATAGCGCAGACCATACTCGCGGTTAAGCCACATCGGTTTGCAAACTAAAGGTTTTCATCATCGGCGCGCGAACTCCCGGGGGCGGAAAAATTGCGGATAAACTTGGCTTCGGGCGAGTGCTTTTTCTTCGCTTGGGGTTTCATGCACTGATCATCAGGAGGGTCGTCTTGTCCAAACCAGCTGCTTCGAACGGATCCATCGTAACGATTGCATCCATCTCTCTTATTGCCCTAGTTGCCGGCGCCGTGTTGCTTGTCGCGCCGCATCGTCGATCTGCGCGGGCGGTTGCAACCGCCGCGCCGGCCTCCCATGCCAGGGTGCAGGCGAACTTCGCCGCACTTCCCCTGGCTTTCGAAAAAAATCAGGGCCAGACCGACTCCCAGGTCAAATACATGGCACGGGGAAACAACTACACATTATTTCTGACTGGGAATGACGCCGTGTTTTCCGTGCAATCGCGAACGAAATCGGAAAAGGCCGTACCCCAGCAACTCCATAGCGGGGCCAGTTCCCCGATCCGCCAGGCCGCCGTCCATATGCAGCTTGTTGGCGCAAATTCGCCGGCCGAAATTTCGGCCGCCGATCAACTGCCTGGCGTTTCGAACTACTTCATCGGCAACAATCCGGCTGACTGGCAGAAGGGCATCCCTCACTTCGGCCGGGTTTCGTATAAGGATGTTTATCCCGGAGTGAATCTGGCGTATCACGGCGCCGGGCGGCAGGTCGAGTTCGATTTTGTTGTGGCCGCGGGATCCGATCCCGCACCCATCGCCTTTGCCTTGAACGGCGCAAGGAATGTAAAAACGGACAATTCCGGCAACCTGATTGTGGCCTCCGCTGCCGGCGACATCGTTCTGCACCGTCCGGTCGCGTATCAGGAAAAAGATGGTTCGCGCCAGCCGGTCAAGGCGGCGTTTACTCTGAAGCCGAACCGCCAGATCGGCTTCGAACTGGGAACCTACGACCGCACCCGCGAACTGGTGATCGATCCCTCCGTCAGTTATGGATACTCCACGTACCTGGGTGGCAGCGGAAACGACTCCGGATATGGAATTGCCTTCGACAGCAGCGGCGACGCCTACGTCACCGGACAGACGGCCTCGTCCAATTTCCCCGTCACAACTGGGGTGGTTCAAGGTTCGCTGAAGGGAACAACGGGGAACGTCTTCGTCACGAAAGTCTCGGCCGACGGATCTTCGCTGGTTTATTCCACCTACATTGGAGGAACAGGCGCGGGCGGGGACAGCGGCAACGCCATTGCGGTCGACGCTTCCGGCGACGCTTTCGTTGTGGGCGGGACATCTTCCAGCGACTTCCCCGCAACCACAGGCGTATTTCAGCACGCGCTGGCCGGAACGAACAACGCTTTCGTGCTCGAACTGGCGCCCAATGGCAATGCGCTGACGTATTGCACCTTCCTGGGCGGAACCGGCTCTGATACCGCTTTCGGCGTAGCGCTGGCAACTGTCAGCGTGGGCGACGTGTTCGTGGTGGGCAAGACAACGTCCGCGGATTTTCCGACGGTCGGCGCAATTCAAGGCAGCTTGTCAGGATCGGCCAGCGCTTTCGTTACCAAGTTGAACTCGAACGGTACCGCGTTGGCGTATTCGACTTATCTCGGCGGCAGCAGCACCGGCGACCTCGCTACATCGGTTGCCGCCGACTCCTCTGACACAGCCTACGTCACGGGCCAAACCTACAGCAGCGCATTTCCTTTCACCGCGGGGGCTTATCAGACAACCTGTGGAAGTTGTTCCGGCGGTAACTCCAACGCATTTGTCACGGCGATTAACGCATCGGGCAGCTCTCCCTATGTCTATTCCACTTTTCTTGGAGGCAGCGGCAGCGATGCCGGCAATGGCATAGCTGTGGATTCAGGAAAGAATGTGTACATCACCGGGACCACAACCAGTCCGTTTCCCACCACCACTGGAGCCGCCCAGACGACCTACGGTGGGAATGGCGACGCTTTTGTGAGCAAGCTCAATTCCAGCGGGAGCCAGCTGGTCTATTCCACTTACCTTGGCGGAAACCAGTTTGATCTCGGAGCGAGCATTGCCGTCGATGGCAGCGGCAACGCTTATGTAACGGGGCAGACCAGTTCCACGAACTTCCCAACCGCGGGCGCTACCAATACTCAGGCCACATTAAGCGGAGCCCCCGATGCCTTCGTCTCGGAATTGAGTTCCAGCGGAGCGCAGTTGTCGTTTTCCACTTACCTCGGCGGCTCTGGAGATGAGGACGTAGGCGGCAAGTACGGCGCCATCGCGGTCGACAGCGCCGGTGCAAACATTTACGTGACCGGCAATACCTCTCCCGCAGCAGGTTCCTCGGCCAATTTCCCTACTACTTCAGGGGCTGAGCAATCGACCGCAGGAGGAGCCACCGACGCTTTCGTGGTCAAGTACACGCAGGGAACTTCGCAGACGTTCTCCTTGTCTGCAACCGCATTGTCGCCCTCCTCGGTAACCCCGGGGCAAACTTCGACTTCGACCGTCACCGTTACACCCGCAGGCGGATTCAGCGGGACCGTAACTTTCGCCTGCACGGTTTCGCCTGTGGTGACTCTAGGGCCAACCTGCAGCGGCAGCGGCTCGCCTGCATCGCCGGGAACTTTGACCGTTAGCACAACCCCCGCGACAGGAAGTCTTTCTATGCCGGGCCGTGGAAACTCGCGCGGTATTTTTTACGCCATGATGCTGCCATTCGCGGGCTTATCGCTCGTGGGAATCGGCTTTCGCGCAGGTCCTCGCCGCCGAAAATTGTTCGGCATTCTTCTGATCGGGATGATCATGGGTGAGCTTGTCAAGGTGCTCGAGCAGCGGCTTGACCTTGAAGGCATAGATGCCGGAGTTGATCTCGCGAATCGACTGCTGCGCCGGCGTCAGGGCCTTGTCCTCGACGATGGCTTCGACCTCCGGAAGGTCCTGTGAGCGGCGAACGATGCGTCCATAGCCGGTCGGATCTTCGGGCTCCGCAGTCAGAATCGTCATGGCGGCGCCGTGCGCGAGGTGAAGCGTCATCAGGTGCTGAAGGGTGTCAGCCTTGATGAGCGGAGCATCGCCCGAGAGTACCAGGATGTGCTCGTAGCCGGAGATTGCGTTGCGGGCGCATTGGATGGCATGGCCGGTTCCGCGCTGCTCTTTCTGCTCGATGAACTGGACGCCGGTCGCCGCCACGGTTTCGCGGACGCGCTCCGCCTGGTGTCCGACGATGGCATAGATATCTTCGCCTGCTG
>DATLKM010000145.1:0-6775 GCA_035538435.1 Binatia bacterium | reverse complement strand
GAAGGAAAGCCGGTCCAAACGCAGGAGCCGGCAAAGAACGAGGGTAATCCTCACAAGCGGCCCATCATCATATGTGCGCACAACGGCTTCAATTACCTTGACGATGGATTTGCATTCTTAAAAGCGGGCGGCGATACGCTTGACGCTGCGTTGCGCGTGGTCCAGGGGCCGGAGAACGATCCCAATGACACCACCGTCGGCCTGGGCGGGCTGCCGAACGAAGAAGGCGTGGTCGAGTTGGACGCCTGCTGCATGCACGGGCCGACGCGGCGGGCGGGGTCGGTGGGAGCTGTGCGCAACATAAAGAATGTTTCTTTGGTGTCGAAGGCCGTATTCGAGCACACTGGACACGTCATGCTGGTGGGCGAGGGCGCCGAACGATTCGCCGTCGCTGTGGGCTTTCCGCGCGAGAACCTGCTTACCGACCACTCGCGAAAAATCTGGCTGTTGTGGAAGGAATATCACTCGAACCAGGACTGGTGGGGGCCGGGATTGCCCGATCCGCACTGGCAGGCGCCGGCCGATGCGGCCCCCGCGCCCGAATCTGGCAAGCCGCAATCGGAATTGTGGCGCGAGAGGTATCGCCGCCTGGAAGAGCACGCGGCGGTGTTGGGAATTGCCGAAGAAGACCGCGCGGAAGCCATCTCTCAGGTGCTGTTTCCGCCGACCGGAACGATTCATTGTTCGGCGCTGAATGAGAAAGGGGAAATCTCCGGCTGCACCACGACCAGCGGCCTGGCCTACAAGCTGCCGGGGCGCTGCGGCGATTCCCCGATCATCGGCGCCGGCTGCTACACCGACCAGGATGTGGGCTCGGCCGGTGCGACGGGCAGCGGAGAAGAAAATATTAAGGTCGCGGGCGCCCACACGATCGTGGAGAACATGCGGCGCGGCATGTCTCCGCAAGAGGCGGGCACGGATGCGCTGAAGCGTATCGTGCGCACTTACAACGGCGACATGAACCGGCTGCGCTTCGTCGACATGATCTATTACGTGTTGCGCAAAGACGGCGCTTATGCGGGCGTCTCGCTATGGGAGGGTTACCAGCCCGGGCATCCGCATACGATTGCAGTGCACGATGGAACGCGTAGGCGGGAAGCGACGACCGCTTTGCTGAAAGGTTTTTCGCGGGATTTTCCCGTGCCGAATGTGCCGGACGAGGTGAGGAAAGAGTATCTAAGATAAGAGTGATCCGCCATCGGTAGCCGCCGATCGCTTCACTAGCACTGAGGCTTCGATCCTTCCAGCGCGCTTTACAACGAAATTGATTACGGATACGGCAACCGCTCCAGTAAGTCAACCGGAAATGCCATAGCACTGGGTAGCAACGACCGCGTACAGAATCCCGGTCAAAAAGCTGTTTGGCACTGCAAAGTGCAGGTTCAGATTGAGATGAACGACCGGCGCAATGATTCCCACTGGCACTGTCATCTGCTTCGCCCGAGTGACTAACACAGTTGGAACATACGTGACGCCCAAGACCCCATAGATGAGCGCTATGCGTTAGCGATCGGGAAAACGCGAAATGACAAAATCCGCACACTTCCTCCACAGATCCGGCGTTTTACGAGAACCTGACCTTCACATCCGGCCCTTTTTCGAGATGAATGCTCTCGATGAAACGTACTTTGCCGGTTTGCAGCGTCAGAATGACCGATGAGGTTCGGGTGCCTTCGCCGAAGAAGCGCACGCCCTTGAGCAGAGCGCCGTCTGTAACGCCAGTGGCGGCAAACATAAGCTGCTTGCCTGGAGCCAGATCTTCCGCTTCGTAAATGCGGTTCTTGTCTTTGATTCCCATGCGGGCGATGCGCTCTTCCTGGTCCGGTTTGACGACGAGCCGGCCCAGCATGTAGCCGTTCAGGCAACGAATGGCGGCGGCGGTAATCACGCCTTCGGGCGCGCCGCCGGAGCCCATGACAGCATGAACTCCGGTGCCAATGACGGCAGCGGCAATTCCGGCCGAGAGATCGCCATCGCCGATCAGCCGGATGCGCGCTCCCGCGGCGCGAATATCGGCAATCAGTTTTTCGTGCCGCGGCCGGTCGAGCACGATGATGACAAGGTCTTCGATATCGCGGTCCAGGCGCTTGGCAATGTTTTTCAGATTGTCGGCCACGGGCGCATCCAGTTCGACCGCGTTCTTGCACGAGGGGCCGACGACGATTTTTTCCATGTAGCAGTCGGGGGCATTCAGCAGGCCGCCGCGCTCCGAAGCCGCCAGAACCGTAATCGCTCCGGGCGCTCCCGTGGCGCACAAATTCGTGCCTTCGAGGGGATCGACGGCGATATCGACTTCCGGCACGTCGCGTCCATCGCCGAATTCGGCGCCGACTTTTTCCCCGATGTAGAGCATCGGCGCCTCGTCCCGCTCGCCTTCACCAATCACGATGGTCCCATGCATGGGAATGCAGTCCATGGTCTTGCGCATGGCCTCGGTCGCCACCTGGTCGGAAAACTTGCGTTCGCCTTGGCCCATGGTGCGCGCCGAAGCGATCGCGGCCACTTCGACCACCCGTAAAAATCGCGACGCCAGGTCGCTTTCAATGTTCTGTCCGTAGCTGCGGGCCTTACCTTCGGTGCGGGTTTGAGTTGACATCGGATTCTCCTGAAATGAGGGCAAAATTGTCCGCCGGGTTGAGACTATAGCGCAGTTGCGCGGCAATTGAAAAGAACCGGATTTCTCCCTACCAGTGGCTCCATCGCGATACCCGATACCGCCTGGCGCAGGGGCGTGTTATGCTCTTTGCCCTAAGTCGCTATGCCCGAATCGCGCCCGCCAACCATTCTCTGCATTACCACCTATGAAAAGGGCCAGGAGTTCATGCGCGAATGCAAGCGCCAGGGCTGCCGCGTGCTGCTGCTGACGGCGGAGAAACTGCGCGACGCCAGTTGGCCGCGCGAGAGCCTGGACGAAACATTTTACCTGCCGGAAGAGATTCCTCTCGATGACGTTGTGAAAGCGGTCACCCATTTGGCGCGCAACCAGAAGATCGACCGGATTGTGGCGCTGGATGAATTCGACATGGAAACGGCGGCGGCTCTGCGGGAGCACCTGCGCATCCCCGGTATGGGCCTGACCACCATGCGCTATTTTCGCGACAAACTGGCCATGCGCATGAAGGCGCTCGAGCGCGGCGTGCGCGTGCCTGATTTCGTGCCGGTGGTGAACCACGGCGACATCCGTTATTACATGGAGCACGTAGCCGGGCCGTGGGTGCTGAAGCCAAGGCAGGAAGCGTCGGCGATCGGCATCAAGAAAATTTGCGCGCCCGAAGAATTGTGGCCGGTGTTGGAGCAACTGGGCGACAAACAGTCGTCATTTCTGCTGGAAAAGTTTGTCCCGGGAGAGGTGTACCACGTCGATTCGGTGGTTTCGGAAAACGAAGTTGTGTTCGCCAATGTGAGCAAGTACGGCAAGCCTCCGATGAACGTGGCCCAGGGCGGGGGAGTGTTTACGTCGTTTACGGTGGCGCGCGGCGGCGAGGAAGATGCGTGTTTGCGGCAAAGCAACCGCGATCTGCTCGCCGCTTTGGGATTAGTCCGCGGCGTCTCGCACGCGGAATTTATCCGTGCGGAGGAAGACGGCGAATTTTATTTTCTGGAGTGCGCCGCGCGCGTAGGCGGGGCGTACATCAACGAAATGGTGGAAGCCGCGACAGACGTCAACCTATGGCGCGAGTGGGCGCGCATTGAAGTGGCGGGAGGGAATGGAGCCTATCGACTGCCATCGACGCGCGAGGAATACGCAGGGGTGATTTTGTCGCTGGCGCGGCAGGAGAAGCCGGACACGTCAGCGTATAACGACGCGGAAGTGTGTTACAGAATTAAAAAGCACCACCACGCGGGATTGATTCTGCGGTCCAGGGAGCAGCCGCGGGTGCAGGCGCTGCTGGAGAGCTACGCGGGTAGGTTCGCAGAGGAGTTTATGGCCGTGCAGCCGCAGCGGGAGAAGCCCACGGCGTGAGGCGATACGACCCCGCGTTTTCAATGGTAATGTTACGGCGCGACCTGCACAACTCGCGCGAGAAGCTTCGCCACATCAAATTTCGCTCCGAAAAGGAATCGAAGGTCGTCCCCTGCGTTTTGAACCACTTTGGGAGCGCCGGGATTGTTCATGCCGACGTTTGCGCTCACACCGATTATGAGCGGTGTGCTTGGTATTTTTAGAATTCCCTCCACGGAGATCCGCCACAGCCGCTCGCGAGACGTAGGGAAGGCGGCTGTCTGCACAAGGCTCTCAAGATTACTAAACCGTCCAAATGAAAAGTCGAGGTAGCTCAGGGTTTCGGGCGCCTCGTCTTTGGAGTTTCCCATCGCATAGTGGCCAAAGCGTCCTCCAAAGGTGTAGAACTTGTAGAAATTCGCCGGATTGACCGGGGTCACTGTGCCTGTGGTCGTGGTGCCAGAAGTATTCGACGGTTGGGTCTGGTTGATCGATCCCGCCGGAGTGTCGAAGCCAATTTTCGCAATTGGGGCTAAGAATAAGGCGTTGGGCGTTCCCTTGTAAGTAAACCCCGTCATCGTGTAGGGCATGTAGGCGCCGATATCCAAGCGTGCGGTTTTCTGATCTGCTAGGAAGGTTGTTAGCGAGCCAGTAGAGCTAGAGTCGCAACTTCCCGAGGTGGTCGATCCCCCGGTCCCGCCAGATCCACTACTCGTGCTGCCTGCTGTACAAGCGGTAACGGGAATCGCCGTTAGACGCGTCTCGAAAAATGAATTGATACCAGGCGGCCATCGGTGGATAGATTTGTCACCAGGAACTCCTGGCAGCTTCCAGGTCTTGTCGAGGGTGAAAGCGAGGAAAAGATGGCTTTGCGAGAAACTACCCTGATCCTGGCTCAATAAAAATCCGGAGGTGAAATAGGCGCGCACCAGCCCCCAGTTACCGAATCCGGCCACATCGATCACGTCCGAGAAGATCGTGCTCTCATCTGTCGTCGCATTGCCCGACGTTTTGCTGATGGTTTCCTTGACGAAGATGGTTTGCCCATCGACCAGAGCGTCGCTGAGCTTAATGTCAAATTGGTTGCCGCTAGCAGTGGCCGAACCGAGCAGCGTTCTTGCTTGGTGGCCGTGACCGTCGGTGGTCTTGCTGAGGTCGTCGTCGCTAGGTTTGTCTCCCAGTGCAACCAGAAGCATCCAAAGCTCGACCTTCGCGGAACATGTCGTCCCCGACGCAGCGGTGTTGAGTTGCTGAATGGTACCAGAAACGTCTTTTGCACCCTCAGCCACATTACTCGTTATCACAGGCGGGGTCTTGGATTGTGGCGTGCAGGACTGGTCTGTGTTGCCCGACTGGCTCGTTGCGGTATCCCGTGTCTTGTCCTGGATCGTTGTCCCGGCGAGCTTTGTCGCTGCCGGTTTGGAAGCGCTGCTCTGTCCGGAGGCGAATGTCACGGCAAGAAATAGGAAAGCAGTAAATCCCAATGAGAGTCGGACTGTGTTCATTCAATGCTCCTAAAGTGGCGCTTTTGAGCGCACTGATTGCACACGCAGTCGTTCACGCCGCATCCGCAAAGCGGCGCTCTTTTAAGTTGTCCCTTGGTTCGCCCCTCGTACTGTGAGAGCGCAGAGTTAAGTGACTGTCTGACCTTTGGGGAAAGGCTCTACGCTCTCGATGGGCAGCGACACTACTGCATCTCGAGTAAGAGTGCAAGAAAAAAGTTTTTTTGTTACGAAATCGGAACAAGGTCGCGAAGATGACCGGAAATCGACATACTCCGCCGGCTACGCGCAACCATGCGGGCTCCGCGAAGAAGTTATAAATGCCGCTGAAAGGCTTGTCTGGAGCGGAGTTTGGCGTGTTACGAAAAACGGACAGGGTCAAACCAAATGCAAAAAGCCACGGCTGGAGACACGGCTTGACCAGGCCCCGGAACCTTTCGTTCTACAATTACGTATTGTCTTGTAGGGCCGATGTAGGGCGATTACGCGGAAGATGAGCTATCAACTCCGCGCCAACGGAAGGGGACGCCATGTATTGCAACTATTGCGGCAAGGTCATTCAGGATGATGCGGCGGTTTGTGCTTACTGTGGCACGCGCGTGGGGGCGTCGGTGGCGCGCAAACGGCTGGTGCGTCCGCGGCAGGGGCGCAAAATTGCCGGGGTATGCCTGGGCGTTGCGGAATATTTCGATGTCGACGTGACCGTGGTTCGGCTGGTGTGGCTCGTTGCTTCGTTCATGACCGGCATTGGATTGATTTCTTATCCTATCGCGTGGATCGTGATGCCGGAGGAGCCATTGCTGCTGAGCGCTCCCGCGGGTGCACGCAGCGCGACGAACCCATAGCATGGCGCCGGTGTCATCTCATCGCATAAAAAGCGGCGATGCCGAGATCGCCTATTTTTCCCTGGGCGAAGGACCGCCGGTGGTACTGCTGCATCCCTTTCCCGTCAACCACGAATTCTGGCTGCCGGTGGCCGATCAACTTTCCACCCGCTATCGGCTGATCCTGCCCGATCTACGGGGCCACGGCGATTCGGGTGCCGGGGAAGGCCCTGCCACCATGGACAAGCATGCCACCGACCTTGCGCGCGTGATGGACGACGCTGAAGTCGGACGCGCTCCGCTGATTGGTGTCTCCATCGGAGGATATGCGCTGTTTGAATTCTGGCGCAAGCATCGCGGGCGCGTCGCCGCGCTGGGGTTGTGCAATACGAAGGCCGCCGCCGATTCGGCGGAAGCTCGCGCCGGCCGTTTGCAGGCCGCCGACGAAGTTCTGGAGCGAGGCACGGGGCAATTCTTTCAAAGTATGGTTGCGCGTGTGCTGGGGA
>DATLKM010000144.1:0-11196 GCA_035538435.1 Binatia bacterium | reverse complement strand
TTGCGCGAGCTGTGCCGTGAGGAGGGCGTAACGCTGTTCATGGCGTTGCTGGCGGCCTTTCAAGTCTTGCTGTACCGGTACAGCGGACAGGAAGATTTTGTGATCGGCAGCAACACGGCAGGGCGGCGGCATCCGGGTACGGAGAAGCTGCTTGGCTACTTCCTGAATACGGTCCTGCTGCGGGCGGATTTGTCCGGGGATCCGACATTTTCGCAACTGCTTGACCGCGTGCGCGGCACGACGCTGGAGGCGCTTTCCCACGAGGAAGTGCCGCTCGATAAGTTGATCGCCGAGCTTCAGCCGGAACGCGATCCGGGGCGCAATCCTCTGTTTCAGATTCTGTTTTCGCTGGAGCCCCCCCTTTCGACGGTTTCGCCGGACTGGGACCTGACCTGCATTGAAGTCGAGACCGGCGCGACTAAATTTGAGCTGTGCATGGTGCTGGATGACCGGCCGGACGGGCTGCTTTGCCGGCTCATTTACAACACGGCATTGTTTGACGCTGAAACCATCGCGCGCATGGCGGGGCATTGGCAGAGGCTGCTGGAAGGGATTGCGGTCAATCCTCGTCGGCATATTTCTGACCTTCCGATTCTTCCCGACTTTGAGCGGCGGGAAATTCTGACCGGGTGGAACCGGACGGCGTGCCCATATGATGCGGTTCCAGTCCAGGAGTTGGTGGCTGAAATCGCCGCGGAAAAACCAAACGCGGGTGCGGTGCGGTGCGGGGACGAGCAACTGACCTATGCGGAACTTGATCGCCGGGCCGAACAACTTGCCGGCAAACTACAGAGCATGGGAGTGCAGCGCAACACGCCGGTGGCGCTGTGCCTGGATCGTTCCGTGGAAATGATGGTTTCGATCCTGGCCGTGCTTAAGGCCGGCGGGGCGTATGTGCCGCTCGATCCAACCAATCCCAAGTCGCGGCTGGAGTTGATTGTGCAGGATTGCCGCCCGGCCGTGCTGCTCACGCAGCACAATTCCGCGGGCACGGTTTTGGCCGCGATGCTCCCAACGGTGTATGTGGATGATTTCGTTGTTGAGAGCGAGCGTGCCTTCACTCCGGTTCGCAACGACCTGAACGATCTGGCCTACATCCTTTACACGTCCGGTTCGACCGGGGCGCCGAAGGGAGTGCTGATCACGCACCGGAACCTGGCGCATTCGAACCACGCGCGGGCCGAGTATTACCAGGATTCACCGGAAAAATTCCTGCTGCTTTCCTCTTATGCATTCGACAGTTCAGTGGCGGGAATCTTTCATACCTTGACGAGCGGGGGGACGCTGGTGATTCCGCCCGCGGAATTCCGCTGGGAAGGCGAGCAGATTGCCCGCCTGGTGGGCGAGCATCGTGTGACCCACACGCTGACGTTCCCCAGCCTTTACGCCGAGATGCTGGCCGGCGCGACCGAAGGTCGATTGCAATCTTTGCGGTCGGTGATTCTGGCGGGAGAGAGCTGTCCGCGGCCACTGGTGAATGTGCATTATGAAAGCCTGCCGCAGGCATCGCTGTTCAACGAGTACGGCCCGACTGAGGCGACGGTGTGGAGCACGGTCTACGAGTGCGAGCCGGGCGGAAGGGAAACGCCGGTGCCGATCGGGAAACCGATCGCCAACACGCGCGCCTATGTTCTTGACCGGCTCATGGAGCCTGTCCCGGTGGGAGTTCCCGGCGAACTCTATATCGGAGGCGACGGGGTCGCGCGCGGGTATCTGAATCAGGCTGCTCTGACCGAAAGGGTGTTTGTGGGCGACCCGTTTTTGTCCGATGCGGAAAGCCGTCTCTACCGCACCGGCGATCTGGCGCGGTATCTGGGCGACGGCAACATTGAATTTCTTGGCCGAAGCGACTCGCAGGTAAAGATTCGCGGGCAGCGGGTCGAGCTGGATGAAATCGAAACCACCTTGAGCCAGCACGTCGCGGTGCGCGAGGCGGCCGTTATTGCCAAAGATGGGCAGGGCGAGGCGTTGCTGGCCGCTTACGTCATCCGCCATCCGGAGGAAGCGGCGACTGGCGCCGATCTTCGTTCGTTTCTGCGCAACCGCCTGCCGGCGTACATGGTCCCGGCGGCAATCCATTTTGTCGAGCAGCTTCCGCGAACCGCCAACGGGAAAGTCGACCGCCAGCAGTTGGCGTCGATCTCATTGCCCCAACCCGAAGCGAGCGCGGACGCCACCGGGCCCAGGAGCGAAGCTGAGCGCCGTCTTCTGGCCATCTGGAAAGACGTGCTGAAAACTTCCAGCGACGACGTTCATCAGGATTTCTTTGAGCTTGGCGGTCACTCGCTGCTGGCGGCCAAGCTGCTGCTGCGGGTGGAAAAAGAATTCGGCGCGAGTTTGTCCCTGGCTTTTATCTTCCAGTCGCCGACAATCGCGCAGATGGCGGAGGGGCTGCGGTTGTCACGGGTTTCGCTGAAGGACCGCGCGGTGGTCCCGATTCAGCCGAAAGGATCTTTGCCGCCGCTGTTCTGGATTCGGGGCGGGCCGCGTTTCCGATTGCTGGCGCAAAAGCTGGGCACCGACCGGCCGTTTCTGGGCGTCGATTTGCCTTATGCCGACGGCATCCGATTGCCCATCCCGCACCGGCTGGAAGACATTGCCGGCTACCTGGTAAGAGCAATCCGTGAAGTGCAGCTGCACGGGCCGTACTACGTCGCCGGCCTTTGCGTCAATGCGGTGATTGCGTACGAGGTGGCGCAGCAACTGGTGCAGCAGGGAGAATCCGTCGCCTTGCTGGCCATGCTGGATGCGCACAACCATGCTTACTACAAGAACCCGTTCAAGGATGGGCGGTACACCGCGCGCATTAAATATCATCTGGCCAATCTTTTGAAAATGGACGCGGGTGAGACCGCGGTTTACCTGCGTGACCGGCTGGATGAAGCGCGAAGAAAAATTGAGCGCGTAACCTGGCGGCTGACAGCCGACCGCAAGGGGCACACCGACGAGTTCAAGAACACCGATTCGATCGTTCACCCGGCATTCAGCCAGTACGAGCCGAAGCCTTACCCCGGAAAAATTGTACTGATGCAATCGAGCGAGTGGCCGAAGAGTCCGTATTTCGATTTCAAACTGGGCTGGGAAGATCTGGCGGAGCACATTGACTTCTTCCGCATAGCGGGCGATCACGCCTACATGTTCGACGAACCGGGCGTAGCCTCAGTGGCTAAAGCGCTGGATGAACACCTGGATCGTCAAACTTCAAAATGAAGCGAAAAAGGGAAGGGGAGCGGGGGTTGCAAGAATGGCACGGAAGAGCCAGGAGGATATGCTATGCAGCCACATTTTCCGTCTCTAACTGCTTATTTTGTAAATGTTTATACGAAGACCCCGAGTAAATAGGGACTTTAGTCCCTAGGCTTTTTGACCACTTGCAGAAACATGCAAGCGCCGATATTCTTGCAATCAATTGGGGCAGTCTTCAAGGCGGTCCCTTTCGCTGAGCAGTAAGCTATCCCCCCATAAATCAAGTGTTACCGGGTATTACCGAAGTGCGGGACTGTTTTTGGCTCCCGCTTCGACGAGTGCTTCGATTTTCCTGTCCCCGGGTCACGAAATGTGACTGAGAGGGCGGAGCTACAGGCAGCCCCGGCAGGAAGCAAGTCGGCCCCCGCGAAATGTTTTTTCCACACCGCTTTCCACAGACTTACAATTGCGGACGGGCTGGAAACGCAGGAAAAAAGGCGAGATTCTGGAGGGCAGTCGCATGAAGAGAGTTGTAAATTTCGGGTTCGGGATTTTGTTGCTGATGGCACCGGCAGTATGGGCACAGCAGAGCGTCCAACCCGTTGCCTCGGCGCTGTCGACAACCGAACCTGCCCCAGCCGCAGATACGGGCACCCAGTCCGCTCCGCCGCAACTGCAACAGCGCGATTCGCGGTATCGGTTGGCGGCTGGCGACTCCTTCGACGTTTCCTTTGAACTCAGCCCGGAATTCAATCAGACCGTGGTGGTTCAGCCCGACGGCTATGTCACGCTGAAGGCGGTTGGCGACGTGCGGGTTGTGGGGGAAACAGTGCCGGAGTTGACGCAGACACTGCGCGGGTCCTACGGCAAGATTTTGAACGACCCTCTGATCGTGGTTGTGTTGAAGGATTTTGCCAAGCCCTACTTTATTGCCGACGGGCAGGTGGCGCACCCGGGCAAGTACGAGATGCACGGCAACGTAACGCTGGCGGAGGCGGTAGCCATTGACGGAGGATTTACGGACAACGCGAAACACTCGCAGGTACTGCTGTTCCGCCGGGTCAACGACCAGTGGCTTTCGGCTAAAGTTTTCGACATCAAGGAAATGGAAAAGCGCCACGATCTGCACGAGGATCCGACACTGCATCCCGGCGACATGCTGATTGTCCCCAAGAACGCGATTTCCAAGATCAGGCCGTTCATCCCCAACGCCGGTTTGGGTGCTTACAAGCAGATTGGACAGTAATTCCCGGCCAGAACAACGGGACAGTTCAGGAGATTTGAGATGACGCAACAAGAAATGACGACGGCGCCGGGCGGGTTCAACTTTACGCTGCGCGACCTGCTCAGCGTCGGCTTCCGCCACAAGCGCGCCTTCGTGCTGTGCTTCTGCGGAATCCTGGCGGGTAGCATTGCCGCCATGTTTTTGGTGCCGCCGACTTATGAATCGAAGAGCCAGATTCTGATCAAGCGCGAGCGCGTCGACCCCGTGGTCAGCGCGGAAAAGAGCAACCCGTTGCAGGTCCGCGAAGACGTGACGGAAGAGGAAATCAATTCCGAAGCCGACCTGATCACCAGCGAGGATGTTTTGCGCAAGGCCGTCGTCGATTCCGATCTTCAGGACAAAAAGAGTACGTTTTCATTCCTTAACTTCGGCATAAGCCAGGACGCGAAGATCGCCAAAGCGGTCGACCGCCTGCGCTCGCACTTGATCGTTGAGCCGGTGAAGAAAACCGATCTGATTCAGATCACCTATTCGGCGCACAATGCGCAGTACGCCGCCACAGTGCTGAATAATCTGGTCAATGCATACATTGACAAGCACGTTGCGATTCACCGCCCCGCCGGACAGTTGGCTTTCTTCGATGAGGAAACCAACCGCTACAAACGCGAACTCGACCAGGCGGAAGGGCAACTGCGCAACTTTGCCCAGGAGCAGGGGGGCGTGGCTCCGCAGGTTTCGCGCGACATCACACTGCAAAAGCTGAATGAATTCGCCGCTTCGCTGGAGAGCACGCGGGCGGAAATGGCGGCCACGGAAAAGAAGATTGCGAACCTGGAACAACAGGCCGGTTCGACTCCCGACCGCATTACGACTTCGCTGCGCGAAACCGACGACGCGGCGGTGGAGCAGCAGTTGAAGAGCACGTTGATGACGCTGGAGTTGAAGCGCACCGAACTGCTGACAAAATATCAGCCGACCTATCCGTTAGTTCAGGAAGTCGACAAGCAGATCGTAGAGACCAAAGCTGCCATAGCCGACGAAGCGGCCAAGCCGCTGAAAGAGCAGACCACGGACCGCAACCAGACCTACGCGTGGATCAATGAAGAACTGGCCAAAGCGAAAGCCGATTACAGCGCTGAGCAGGCGCGAGCGGCGGCCACGCAGGCGGTGGTTGCCGTGTATCAGACCAGAGCGCAGAAACTGGAGCAGAGCGGGCTTATCCAGCAGGATCTTCTGCGCGAAGCCAAGGCCAATGAAGACAACTATCTGCTTTATCTGCACAAGCGCGAAGAAGCGCGGATTGAAGAAGCGCTGGACCGGACGCGCATTCTGAACGTGGCCATGGTGGAGCAGCCGACGATTCCACTGGCGCCGGTGCGCTCTCCGCTGGTTTTCAGTTTAGTTGGTTTGCTGCTGGCGCTGGTGGTAAGTACCGCGCTGGTGTTTGCCCAAGAGTACCTGGACACTTCGTTCCGCACTCCGGCGGAAGTTTTGACGGAGCTGAAAATTCCCGTGCTGGCGGCTGTTCCGCTCTATGGCAACGGGGGTTATGGCAATGGAAATGGCAATGGTGCCGGAAAGATGGTTGTGACCACGGCATCGGGCGGGGAAACCGAGCACGAAAGTTAACGTCAGTTACCGGACAAGAAAAGGAACTCGGGGATGTTTTTAAGCTACTACGGATTGCGGGAACAGCCATTCGGGGTCACTCCAGACCCGCGGTTTTTATACCTTAGCCCGGCGCATCGCGAAGCGCTGGCGTCCATGGTCTACGGCATTGAAGCGGGACGGGGGTTCATCGGCCTGATCGCGCCTCCGGGAATGGGCAAGACAACCCTGCTCTTTCATCTCCTGGAGAAATTCCGTTCCTCCGCCCGCACCGCCTTCCTGTTTCAAACGCAATGCAATTCGCGCGAGTTCATGCGGTTCCTTCTGGCGGAACTGGGCTACGAATGCGATGACCGCGATTTCGTGCACATGCACGAGGAATTCAACAAGCGCCTGTTGCAGGAAGCACGGGCCGGCAACCGCTTTATTGTGGTGATCGACGAAGCGCAGAACCTGGAACCTTCGGTCCTTGAAACTGTGCGCCTGCTTTCCGATTTTGAGACTCCTCGCGCAAAGTTGATGCAGATCATTCTGGCCGGCCAGCCTGAGCTGGCCGACAAGCTGGCGCGGCCGGGAATGCTGCAACTGCGCCAGCGGGTTTCGCTGATGACGGGCCTGAAGCCGCTGTCGTTCGAGGAGACGAACAAATACATCCAGCACCGCATGCGCGCCGTGGGTTATCAGGGCGGGCCGGTGTTCACGCCGGACGCGCTGATTCGGGTTTCCGATTTCACCGGCGGCATTCCGCGCAACATCAACAATCTTTGCTTCAACTGCCTGTCGCTGGGTTGCGCGCTGCAAAAGAAAACGATCGACAGCGAGATTGTGGATGAAGTGATCGGCGATCTCGACATTACCAAGCACACCTCGCAGGCGGTAGGCATGACGGTTGGCATGGGCCCCGGAGCTTCGCAGATATTCGCGGATGAACCGGTTTCGGTGACCGCGCCTCCGGTCGATGTGATGAATGACGGTTCGGTGGTTTCCTGGCCCGCCCGCCCCCGCGGCAATGGAAACGGCCACAAGCCCCAGCAGGTGCTCAGTCCTGCCGAGGCCAAAGCGTACATGCAGCAGATCGCAACGCAGTTGCAGGGATTCAGCCGGGTGGTGAGCGACGTGGCCGCCGGGCGCAGGTCTCCCGACACCGGAACAGGATCGTAAGTTTCGTTCCGGGTCGCAACAGTAACGTAAAACTCAGTCGAATTTCTCCCCGAACGTCCACTCTTAACCCAGCGTTCGCAACTTTTTAGGAGTCGCCATCGTGGGCCATTTCAGGCGGCAGATTCTCTTGAATTCGATGAAGTTGTTCGACCTGGCCGTGGTGATTTTCGCCTTCGGCCTGGCGACAGTGGTGGTTTCGCAGAAGTCTGCGGTGTCCCTGGCTGAATTTCTGGCCATGCGCGTCAAGATCCAGAATTTCCTGGTGTTTGCGCTATTGCTGCTGGTGTGGCACCAGATTTATACCCTGTTCGGCATGTATGCTTCGCGCCGGCTGGCGGGCCGCTGGGATGAAATTTTCGACATTCTAAAGGCCACCACGCTGGGCACGCTGGTCATTCTGGTGGCACACCTGATCGTGCATATCGACCTGTGGACGCCCGAATTTCTGCTGGTGTTTTGGGCCACGGTTTTTGCCACGACTACAACGGGGCGCATGGTTATGCGAGTGGCCTTGCGCAGCGCGCGCCGCCACGGCCGCAATCTGCGCGACATGCTGATTGTAGGGACCAACCCGCGCGCGGTGCAGTTTGCCCGCAAGATGCGCGACAATCCCTTTCTCGGCTACCGGATTGTCGGGTTTGTCGACCAGGATTGGGCGGGGCTGGAGGAGTTTTCGCAGTCGGGTTTCGGCCTGGCCTGCAACTTCGACGAGTTGCTGCCGTTCCTGCGCAAGAATGTTGTCGACGAAGTTGTGGTCGCGCTGCCCATGCGTTCGCTGCATCTGCGCGCCACGGAAGTGGCGACCATCTGCGAAGAGCAGGGAATTTTGGTTCGCTTCATATCGAACCTGTTCGACGGCAAGACCACGCGCCCGCGGGTGGTGGTGATGGAAGACGATTCCGTCATCACGCACAACACCGTCAGCCCGGAAGGCTGGCCGGTGGTGATCAAGCGGGTGGTGGATATTGTCGCTTCGGCGGCGATGAGCCTGCTGCTCCTGCCGGTATTCGTGCTGACCGCGATTGCGATCAAACTGACGTCGCCCGGGCCGGTGTTCTTTGTGCAGAAGCGGCTGGGGCTGAACAAACGGCATTTTGGCATTTATAAATTCCGCACCATGGTGGTGGACGCGGAAAAGCGGATGAAGGAGATCGAGCACCTGAACGAAGTGAGCGGGCCGGTTTTCAAGATCAAGAACGATCCGCGCATCACGCCGATTGGAAAATTCCTGCGCAAGACAAGCATTGACGAGTTGCCGCAGTTGCTCAACGTGCTGAAAGGCGATATGAGCCTGGTTGGCCCGCGGCCCCTGCCGTTGCGCGATTACGAAGGCTTCAGCGAAGACTGGCAGCGGCGGCGGTTCAGCGTGCGTCCGGGTGTGACGTGCCTGTGGCAGATTGGCGGGCGGAGCGAAGTTTCCTTCGAGCAATGGATGGAGTTGGACCTGCAATATATCGACAAGTGGTCGTTGCTGCTTGATTTCAAGATCCTGCTGAAAACCATTCCCGCTGTCCTGAAAGGTTCGGGGGCCGCTTAATCTTGTCGACATTCTTCAATTCTGTGACAGCGGCGAACACGCCACGGCCGGCGGGCCGGGGGCGCGCGATCTTTGTGATCTCCGCGCTGGGAGCGCTGACCTTGCTGGCGCTGGTGTTTATCCTTCCGCTTTCCTCCGATCAGTCGATCTCGATCATGGCAGTGGGCGCGGCGTTCTTCGTTTTGATGTGGCTTTCGATCTCGACAGCGGCCACGCCGGACTTGCGCAGCCGCAATCTGATTTTTGCGCTGTGGTGGGTGCTGATGGGGTCGGAGGCGATTTTTTCCTACGTCACCGATGACGCCGAGGGCAAAGGCTTCTCTTCGGGCGCGATCTCTGAAGCCATGATGTGGGTGTTTGTGGGGCTGGTGTTGCTGCTGTACACCTCGCGGCACACCCAATATCTGCGCACGCTGTTCACCGGGTCTTATAAGTGGGTGGCGTGGTTTGGCGTGGTCTGCTTTTTATCATGCGCTTACGCAGAACAGAGGTTCTTCTCGCTGGCCTGGATCATTAAATTGTTTCTCGCCATCACTTTGCTGGCGGCCTGCAACTTCGTTTGCAAGGGGATCGGCGACCTGCGCACGTTCCTGAAAGTTACGCAGTGGGCACTCGTGTTCATGATCAGCATTCCCATCATCCGGCTGATTGCCAACCCTGAAACGCTTGCCACTGGGCGCCTCTACGATGTGACGACGGCGCCGACGGTGATGTCGGTGGATGCCGGCCTGGTGGTGCTCTATGCGCTGACTCTGTCCCAGCCGGGAAAAAGGAGCATTTCGCAGGGCCTGTTTGTACTGCTGGGCATGATCATGATGCTGGTTGCCGGCGGCAAAACCGGAATTGTGGGTTGCGTGCTGGGTGCGCTGATGTTTTTCACGCTACGAGGAAAATTCAAAGCGGCGGCGCGTTTTATGTTCATTCTGGCCGTGGTCACCGCGCTGCTGCTGATGTTTACTCCGCTTGGAACTTACATGAAATTTTATGTGGATAGCGGCCAGGCGGGCAGCGTGACCGGGCGCTCGGACGTGTGGGCGGCAGGCTGGCAGCTGATCAAGCAGAAAATTATTCTGGGCCGCGGCTTCATGTCGTCGCGCTTTTTGTCATACAAGATCGACGTCGACTGGATGCCCAACCACCTGCACAACGGCTTTCTGGAAGTGATGTACAACAACGGGCTGATCGGACTGTTTGTCCTGGTAATGATGCTGGGCTGGACCGTGCGGAACTTGTGGGCGGTGATGCGGACGGTGGACAGCAATAATCCGCTGCATCAACTGGCGGTCGGCTGCCTGGCGATCTTCCTGGATATTTTTGTGAACGGCATGGTCAGCCGCGCATTCGGCAGCCGTCCGGATGGAACGTTCATGATTTTGTTCTCGCTGGTTTTCGTCAGCGACCGCCTGCTGGCAGCGGCGAGGCAGAAAAAAGTTGAAGTGAAGGAAGTGCCGGCGTGGCAACTTGCGCCGGAGCCGGCAAGATAGATTCTCGTCGATAAAGCAGGATAAGCGTGTCTACTGCCGTACTGGAAAATTCGCCGACGATGGTCCCGAACTACCGCGTGCTGGGCGTGCGCGTGGACGCGGTGCAGATTCCGGATGCAATCGGCATCCTCGAGTCGTGGATCGGCGACCGCGGCCCAGCGCGTTATGTTGCGGTGACGGGTATGCACGGGGTTTCGGTTTCGCGCGAGGACTCCGAGTTTGGCAGGATTCTGGGGCAAGCCGGACTGGTTGTTCCCGACGGGATGCCGCTAGTGTGGCTGGGCCGCTGGCAGGGCTTTACAAATATGAGGCGGCGAGTTTATGGCCCCGAATTGATGGAAACATTCTGCCGCGAGACGGGGAGCAAGTACCGGCACTTCTTTTATGGAGGCGCACCCGGCGTGGCCGACGCATTGGCGCAAGCCGAGCACGAGCGCTACGGAATTCAGATCGCGGGAACATATTGCCCGCCGTTCCGTCCGCTGAACGAGGATGAAGAAAGGGAAGTGCAGCGACTGGTTGAGGAAACGCGGCCCGACGTGCTTTGGGTTGGCCTGAGTACGCCCAAGCAGGAACGATGGATGTACGAGCACCGGAAGTCTTTGCATGTTCCGGTGATGCTCGGAGTAGGAGCGGCGTTCGATTTGAATACCGGCCGGTTGAGGCAGGCGCCGGAATGGATGCGCGAGAACGGCCTGGAATGGTTGTTCCGGCTTTGCGCCGAACCCAAGAGGCTATGGCAGCGCTACATCGTGAACGGATCGAAGTTCGCATGGGCGGTCTGCGTGGAACATTTGTTGCCGGGGATTTTCGCCAAGAGTTCGTAATGGGATTTGTGGGCATCGCTTTTGCGGTGCACGAAGGGATCAACCGCTCGTTAGACTTTTAGGTAGCACCCGATCGCTGAAGCCCTCCCGCAAGATTGCCGCAGGAAAGACTTCAGAACCATTTCAGGAGACCAGTAACATGACCAAGCAAAAGCGGATACTCGTAAC
>DATLKM010000143.1:0-10217 GCA_035538435.1 Binatia bacterium | reverse complement strand
CGCCCATCATTGCCAGCAACCACACCGCGATGACCGCGACCCGCTGCAAAACGAAGTCCCAGTCGGTGCGGGCCAGCGCCGCCGGAATCGCGTAAGCGCACAATAAAATTCCGCCGATCAAAACCATCCGCGGCGCAATTTGCAATCCCGATGGCCGCGTGCCCGGCAACGCCGCACGCAGCTTCATGCCGAAGCTCACCGCAAACATGACGATGGCAAATGAAACCACGCCGGCATAAATAGCCGCCTGCATTCCCGCAAACGAAATCGCCGGCAGAACCATGGTGCGCAGCCCCTGCACCAGCAGGACCCAGGCCAGTACCCCGCCAAACCCGAAATAGACCGCCTGAGATCGCGGCAATCGCTCGCTCGCCGCCCACGCCACGAGCAGCAGCAGCCCCAGGGCATTGAAAATTACCAGATGAAAACACAGGCTTGCGGCAAGGCCGCGCAGCGCAATCGCCGGGGAAAGCCTGCTCCCCTGCTCCGCAGCGCGCAGCCATGAAACCGCGGCAAAGGCCAGTGAGACTGTCACTGCCGCCACCGTCGTTCGCCCGAAATCCGGAGCTTCCAATTTTCCCAACCGCCAATTTCCCGCCGACAGATCGAGTGCCGCCAGCCACAACAGCGGCAGCAGCGACATCATGCTCCACACATAGCTTCGGATGTCCAGTTGCAGGCTGCCCAAGGCTCCGGTCGTGATCAGATAAACAGCGACCGCGGCATTCAGGGCGATAAACCCGGCAGCCCCTTTGCGCGTGCGACCGTTGCGAAGCTCAGGCCGCAGCGTGACTGCAATCCAGGCGACTAGCAGGCCGTAAATCGCTCCATGCCATCGAACAAACGCCGGCAGCCAATTCAGCAGCGGATTGTGAATGAAGCCGAAATAAGAAAACGGCACCCATACCAGCAGGCAGTAGGCCGAGGTCAGCAGCAGAAAACTGGCGAAAGCAATGCGCGCGGCGCACGAGAAAAGGCCGAAAACCGCGCCGGAGACAGCAGACGGAGGCTTTGAAATCTCCGGCGCCTGTTCCTGTATTTCGACTTGGAGCAGAGATGTGCTCACACATTCGCGAGGGTGCTGCCTTCAGGGTAAGCCAATTTGCGGAGCCGAATCTACAAGACGCGCGCAGGTACGGTGACTGTCGTACCGCGCAGAAGCCGCCGGAGTGCATTGGCTCGCGGGAGCCTAGTTTTCCATGGGTGACAAACCCAGGCAGGTGGAATAGCTGCCGACAAGGGTTACGTTCCCGGCCGGTTGCAGGCGGATGACAAGATCGTCAGCCGAGCAATAAGCCCGCGTACCCGTCGTATTGCTGATCGGCGTGGCCGTGGCATAGAACTGATTATTGATGTTGCTGTTGGGCCCGGGTGAACCGGTCGCGGCAAAGCCGTACCCGTTCTTCGGGTTCCCGCTGCTCAACGAACCATCGATCAGGCAAGCCGTGGTCAGGCTGGGCACACACGGATCGGCGCCGCCCAAAGGACTGAGCGTAGCCGGAAACCCAATCGTTTCATAGGCCCCGAAATACGCGACCTCCGCCACGTTAATGGCGTGAATGGACCCGGCCGCGGAAGAATCGTTGGCCGCCATGCGCGCCCGCATCAGATTCGGAATCGCGATGGCGGCAATGATCAGAATGATCGCTACCACGATCAGCAACTCGACCAATGAAAAGCCTTTTTGTTTTCGCATGGCAGTCATCACCAGTTCGGCCAGATCGGCCGGAGACTTTAACCGTGTCCCGCGAACGTAATTGCACTTAAGAGGCCAAGCCGGGCCCGTGAACAACCTCTCATTACCTGTGTAATGGTCTTTTGATTCAACGGCTTCCGTGGAATTTGCAATGTCATGGGGTAATCCTGCCTAGCGGCGGCGCAACTGTGGCTGCGGCAATTGACGGAAATTGTCAGAGGGAAGTGAACCTTTTGGACTGGGCAAAGTGGCGAACAAGCAAGCCGCCGCCCGCTGCCACTCCCCACTCGCCTGGATCTGGTTATTCAAGGGACTCGTGCGGCTCGAATCGCGGGAAGAAGGCGGTGTTGGTTCTATCGTGAGCTGTCGGCGGATCAGAAAAAAAATAAAGGGCAGCGGATGGTCCGCTGCCCTGGTGGCCGGCGTTGCCGCCAACCAAGCCGTTATTAGTTGTTCATCGGGCTCAAGCTGAGGCAGTTCGAGTAGCTGCTGGCAGCGGTAATCGTGCCCGCCGGCTCAGTGCGAACCACGCCGTCATCAGCCGCGCAATACGACTTCGTACCCGACGTGTTCGAAACCGGAACCGCCGTGGTGTAGAAGGTCGGAGGCGCCGCAGCTGCCGGAGCCGTGGTCGTGATAGCGAAGGTGTAGCCGCTCTTGCCGTTGCCGCCGCCGTTGGTCGCCAGGTTGTTGTCGATCAAGCAGCCGTTGGCCGTTCCCGGAACGCAAGGCGTCGCCGAGCCGCCCAACTGGGCCAGGGAGCCGTATCCAACCGTCGGATAGGCGCCGTAATAACCAACTTCACCCACGATGATGGTGTGCTCGGAAGCAGCCGCGGACGAGTCATTGGCCGCCATACGGGCGCGCATCAAGTTCGGAATTGCGATAGCTGCGATGATCAGGATGATAGCCACCACGATCAGCAGCTCGATCAGTGAGAAACCTTTCTGTTGTTTCCGCATCTCTATTTTCCCCTCGTTTTTAAGTCGTTGCTGGTCATGGAATGACGCAGTCGGGCTTGATATTCGCACTTCCCTCGCCAAACCCGCTAGTTACCTTGGTTCCTGCCGCTCTGTGAGAAAGGGCTTTATTTTCAGGAGAAGGACAAACTTCCGGACTATTGTACCTCGCTTCCCAAGCCGCTTTCCTGCCAAAATCTGTCACGCAGGTTGACCGTTCACGGCGTACTCCCGGGTAAGGGAAGAACGCACAAGCACCGCCTTCTTGCAGAGAAGCTGGCCGGTTACGTCACCGGAGTAACCGCAGCCGGCCTGAATCGCGCCGTCTCCGCGATTGCGCCACAATATAATGATCGAGCGAAGGGGCTTCATTATTTCTTCCACCGCGACAGCTCCAGCCATGCAAGCCGCCGGGACCGCCCGCACGCAGCATCTGCCGCATCCCCGCCAGAAGCGCACCACCATTCTGTGCCTGGTTCTGGTGATGTTGACCCTCGCTTTTTACAATCCCGTCGCCCACAACCAGTTCACCAATTACGACGACGATGCCTACATCGTGGGTAACGCGCACGTAAAAAACGGGCTTTCCTGGAGCACCGTTAAGTGGGCCTTCACCAGCTTCGATTGCGCCAACTGGCATCCGCTCACCTGGCTTTCTCACGCGCTCGACTACCAGCTTTTCCAGCTCAACCCGGCCGGCCCCCATTACGTCAATGTGCTGCTCCACGCGGGAAATGCGCTATTGCTTTTCCTTCTGCTTGAGGCCGCTACCGCCCTGACCTGGCCGAGTTTCGTAGTCGCCGGGCTGTTCGCCTTGCACCCCATGAACGTGGAATCGGTGGCCTGGGCCGCGGAACGCAAGAACGTGCTCAGCATGTTCTTCATGCTGCTGGCCATGTACGCGTACGGCAAGTATGCGCGGCAGTCAACTCTCCGGCGATATGCGCTGGTGATCTTCCTGTTCGCCCTCGGCCTGATGGCCAAACCGGAAATCATCACCCTGCCATTTGTGCTCCTGCTGTGGGATTTTTGGCCGCTCAATCGAGTCCTCGGTTTTCAGTCCCCGGTTCTCAGCGGAAACGAAAACTCCAACCGGGTTCAGCCGCGGCCCGTCGGCTTTCTTGTACTCGAAAAAATTCCGTTATTGCTGCTCTCGCTCGGCAGCGCGATTGTCACCATGCTGGCGCAGAAAGCCGGACACGCCGTGCGCGTCGGTTCCTTCCGCGTGCGCTTCGGCAACGCGGCCGTTGCCTACATGCGCTATATCGGCAAGATGTTCTGGCCGAGACATCTGGCCGTGCTCTATCCCCATCCCGGCCGCTACATCCCGAACTGGCAGATTGCCGCCAGCTGCTTCGCTCTCGTGGCGATCACGGCGTTGGTGCTGGTTTATCGGAAACATGGTTATCTGCCGGTCGGGTGGTTCTGGTTTCTGGGAACTCTCGTCCCCGTGATCGGCCTGGTGCAGGTCGGCGTGCAGTCAATGGCCGACCGCTACGCCTACATCCCTTACGTCGGCCTGTTTATTTGCCTGGTGTGGGGCGCCGCCGGGTTAGCGCAGCAATATCGCCTGAATCCTGCATGGCTTGCCGCGGGCGCGGCGGTCGCGCTGGTTGCGCTTGGGGTGGTCACGCAACGCCAAATTTCTTACTGGCGCGACAGCGAGACTTTATGGCGGCACGCGCTCGCCGTCACGCAACAGAATTATGTGGCGCACGACGCCCTCGCCCGTGACCTGGCCCGCCAGGGCCGAATTGATGAATCCATCGCCGAACACAAAGCGGCCCAGAAACTCCACGCCTACGGTTCGGCTGACATGATCGATATCGGCGTGTTCGAGCAGACTCACGGCCGCGCGCAGGACGCCATCGAGCAATTCGGCTGGGCCTTGAACGCCGCCGAGGATGCCAAGTCCCGAAGCGACGCCCTGAGCTTTCTCGGCTCGGCGTTCCTACAGACCGGCGATTTGCGCCGCGCCGGCTTGAGCTACAACTATGCCCTCCGCGAAAATCCGGAAAATACCTCCGCACTGCTCGGCAGCGGCTTGCTGGCCGAACGCCAGGGAGATCTGGACACCGCGCTCGGCAAAATTGCCCAGGCGGCAAAAATCATCCCTTCCGATCTGGACTATCTGATTCTCGAACAGGTTCTCCGCCGTGCCGGCCGCACTCGTGACGCCGATGAAGCCCGCTCCCGCGCCGAACGCGTTTCCCACGACTTCCCTTTCGCACAGCAGGCCGCGGCCCAGGTCCTCTCCTCCGCCGGCATTACTCCCCAGTAAAAGATTTCTTTGCCACCTCATTGGATTTTCGTGAATCAGTAGGAGTAGACTTCGTACGTCTCAAGGAGGATCCTATGGCGGAGCAAAGTCCCTCCGTTGTTGTCCGGCAGGCCTCAGCATGGTCGATTCTGTGGGGAGTTTCGCTCATCATTCTGGGTTTCCTCGCGATTGGAGCGCCTTTCCTTGCCGCAATCGCGGTCAATGCTCTAATCGCGTGGCTGATCGTGTTGGCAGGCGTCGTACACCTGATTGCCGCGTTTCACGGCCGCACCGCTGGCAGCGTTGCCTGGAGAATGCTGGTCGGTATCGCCTATCTGGTTTTCGGCGCGTACCTGATCGCGCGTCCGGGCGCGGGCGTGGCGTCGCTCACCCTGGTTTTGGCTTCGCTGTTTTTAGTCGAAGGAATCTTGAATATCGTTCTGTTCTTCAAGATCCGCTCCGCCCGGGGGTCATCCTGGTTCCTCTTCGATGGAATCGTGACATTGCTGCTGGGCCTGATGATCTACATGCAATGGCCATCCAGCTCCGTTTGGGCGATTGGCACACTGGTCGGCATCAGCCTGGTGTTCAGCGGCGTGAGAGTGGTGATGGTATCGTTGGCTGTTCGCGGCGTGGCTAAGGCCGTATCTTCGCCTTCGTCGTCGTCCCTGGCCGCGTAGCGCAGGCGGCACTGAATCGAAGCTGGGGTGGCGACGATTAAGTGTGTCCGCTGGTCAAACTCCGGCGTGAATCGAGGGGAAGCAGAACTTGGGAGGTCTGGTCCCATTACGCGACGCATCGCGGCGACCGGCGCGCTTTCCCGCCGTCACCGCAATAATCGTCGCCGTAAACGTTGTTGTCTTTCTTCTTGAACTCTCGCGCGGGGACGCATTCGTGCTCCAGTGGTCGGCAATCCCCGCGCAGATCATGTCCGGACATCGTCTGGTCACGATCCTGACCGCGATGTTCATGCACGGCAGCTGGTCGCACATCATCGGCAATATGATTTTTCTGTGGGCCTTCGCGCCGGAAATTGAAGACGCCATGGGCCGCGGCCGGTATCTCGTCTTCTACCTTCTCGGCGGCATGGTGGCCATGCTCGCCCAGATTGTCGCCGATCCTCATTCCTCAGTCCCCAATCTTGGCGCCAGTGGCGCGATCGCGGCCGTCATGGGCGCGTTTATCGTCACCTACCCCCGCGACCGCATCAAGTCGGTATTGTTTATTTTCATCTTCGTGCACATCACATTCATCCCGGCTGCGCTTTTGATTGGCTTTTGGTTTCTCACACAACTGATCCATGCCGGCGCCGTGGCGCAAACTCAGACCGGAGGCGTGGCCTACCTGGCGCACGTCGGCGGCTTCATTTTTGGAGCGGTCACAGCACGCTGGTTCGAGAATGCGGCGGGCGGCAGAACTTCTTCGGTCCCGCAGGAGGCCGAATAAGCTAGCCCACTTCCCCCAACCGGGCGGGAAGCGGGCCTGTGCGCTTTCTCCTGCATCCGCAACGGATCACTTCTTGATTCTTTCCGCAATGGTTACTTCCCAGCCTTCGGGGTCCTGAAAGGCAAATTCCCTCATTCCGTAGAACTGATCTTTGAGAGGCATGGTCACTTTCGCCCCGCTTCCCTGCGCTTCGCTTTTCTGAATCGCCGCCAGAATTTCCTGAATGCCTTCGACCTCAATAAACAAGGTGAGCGCGCCGCCGATCGGCTTCGAGCCCAGCGCGGGATAGTCCGCGGCAACGGCCTTCTGGTCGTTGAAGAAAATCTCGACGCTGCCGTTGGTGACCGCAGCGAAGACATACGGCGCCTGCTCGGGCACGGTAATAAAAGACTGGAAGCCGAGCGTGGAGCGGTAGAAATCCATGGCCCGGGCGACATCGCGGACCACAAGGTTGGGCGTAATCTTCTGGAATTTCATGTCATCTCCTTTCGCATTTGGCTGTGGTGTAAGCAGCCGATTCGCATGGGGTGTCAGGCTGCGCCCGCATGGTTCTCGCCCCTCACAGGGCTCGGTTGAGCGGAAAATTCCTCGCCTCGCTGGGGAAAACGCAAAGCTCCGGACTAACGCCCCCGGGGACGAATCGCGCCCCGAAAGCGCACCCGCGTCACTTCATCCCGTCAAGAATCGAGCCGACAATTCCGCCCACCACTCCACCTTCCACCGTTTGCCGGCGCACTTCGTGCGGCAGATATTTTTCGATGGCGTGGGCCAGCTTGGCAATGGGCAGGGTTTGCAGCCACACGCGTCCCGGGCCGGTCAGCGCCGCCAGGAAGAGGCCGTCGCCGCCGAAGATCATGTTCTTGATCCCCGGAACGGTCGTAATCTGGAACGAAACGCTGGATTGGAATGCGCCGACGTGGCCGGGATGGACCCGCAGGGTTTCCCCCGGTTGCAGGTCGCGGATCACCAGTTCGCCGGAGAGCTCGAGCCAGGCGGTGCCGCGCCCGCCGAGATGTTGCAGCAGGAAACCATCCCCCCCGAAAATGCCTGCCCCGAGCGATTGCTGGAAAGCGACGCTGATCTGGATTTCCGAAGTCGCGCAGAGAAATCCGTGGCGGTGAATCATGTATTCGTGCCCGGGTGCGACTTCTACCGGAACGATATGGCCGGGAAGTTTTGTGGCAAAAGCAAGCTCGCCGGCCGCTCCGAACGCCCGGTATTCGGTCATGAAAATGGAGCCGCCGCCGGCCACGCGCTTGAGCACGCCGAACAGGCCTCCGCCGCCGGCAAATTGTGTGTGCGTAGTCATCTGAATGGAACTGCCCATCCAGGAAAGTTCTCCCGCCTCGGAGATGATGGCCTCGTTGGGCTCAAGCTGGAATTCCAGGACCGGCATGGTAGTGCCGGTGATGCGGCTCTGCATAAAGAATCTCCTGATCCTGATCTGAAACCAGTCGAGTATACCTTCCCAGGCTGCGCTGCAATTTTGTTTTCCGCGCGCAAGGCAGGGAAATTTCTGCACGGTGCCGCGCACTGCATTCCCGGCAACCGAAAAGATGGGGTTCGGGCATTCGCTGTATTTTGTGGTACGGATTTTCCGTTAGAGGGAGCGAGCGCGTCTTTCGTTGTGTTTCCTAAACCTTGCAGATGCAACAACAGAATATTTTTCGCTGGCCCCCTGGAAGAACTGCGGGAGGGTCGACCTCTTTGGCATAGCGGTTGCTCTTATCTACTGAAACGCGAAGCACTGTCGCAGAATCTTTCGGAGGATCTTCATGAAGAAAACATTCCAATGGGTTAGGCTGGCTGCACTGGCGTCGTTTCTTGGCGCGTGCATCACCATGAGCGCACAGGACACCGCGCCGGCGCAATCATCGGGCTCGCAGACCACGCAGCCATCTACGCCGCCGGATACGCAGGCTCCGCCCGCCACGCCTTCCACCAGCCAGCAGCAATCGTATCCATCAGATCAGTCGCAACCGCAATCCCCATCGCAACCTCCGGGACAAACGCCGGATGCAGCCGGTCAACGTCCGGATCAGCAAAGCGGAACCGCGAATGCCGCCGGCACTCAAAGCTTCACCGGAACGATCGTGAAGGCGGGTAACAAATATGTGTTCCAGGATGCGGCTTCGGGGAACACCTACGATATCGACCATCAGGACGAAGTGCAGAAGTTCGAAGGCAAGCGGGTAAAAGTTCGCGGCACTTTGGACTCAAGCGGAAAAACCATTCACCTCCAGTAAGGGTTCGGGAAAAGCAACCTTGTAAAATCGGGCCGCAGCCGCTACTGCGGCCCTTTTTCCGTTGCCAACCTGGCGGCGCTGGCCACCCTTCCGAAAATCCCAAAGGTCATGTCCTTCCAGCCGAATCCTGCCGGCCGTCGCTCCAGTAGTAACTTGCGGCAGGGGTGACTTTGGTCTTTACTTAAAAAGCAGTAAAGATTTCCTCATCTTGACGGGGAGAATCTCGCTTCCGGGAGCGGTTCTTTGGCCGAGGACTTGAAATTTGAGTTATCGATCCTGGCGACTGTCCAGGGGTTTTACCAGAAACTGCTGCGGGATTCGCTAAGCGGAGACGTACCCATTCCGGGCGGACTCGACCAGGCTTCCCTTGGACACTCCGATCATGATCTGCCCAGCACGCTTTCCCGCATGTATCGCTGGCTGCACCTGCTGGATATGGCCATCACGCCTGCCATGCTGCGCCAGGCGCTCACGCCCGATACCGACTGCGAAGTGGCGGAAGCCCTGCTGCGCTATTTCGTCCGCCGCCGCGAGCTGAGCGAAGTCAACCGCGACAAGACCGACCTCGTCGTCACTTTCCTGTATCGCCATCCTCGCGTGGCGGGGCAATGGGAGCAGCATGGTTACGGGCTCGATGGCGCTTTGCCGCTCTCGCCCTTTGAGATCGCCCTGATTGAGATTCTGGCCGACGCCGATGTGCCCTCGCTGCCGGAAGAGCATGTGCAGTTATTGCGCAATTTCGATCCTTTGCGGGAAGAGTTCAACCGCTGCCGCGACTTCAATTCGCTGATCGATTCCGGCATCGTGTCGCGCGTGCGCGAAATCAAGCGCTGGCTGGATTCGTCCTTCTATCATCCCGGAGTGCTGGCCACAGTCGCGGCCCACAACTCCGCGTTCGGGGAAAAATTCGACTCGCTCTTCGGCAAGGCCCTGGGCGAGATCAAACAGTTTGCCCAGGCCCTGGATGAAATGGGCGGCAGCATTCTGAGCACGGTCGATGGAGTCGAAGTCACCGTGGAACACGTCGCGGCGATCGAGCAGAACGAGATGCTGCAAGCCGACTATGGCAACGCGCTGGAGAAATTCCGTCGTGTGTCGAAGCTGAAGAAAGAACTCGACCGGCGGCCGCCGATCCGCAAATCGCTGCTCGCGCCCGCGGCGGGGAATGCGATTCCAAGTTCAGGCCGCGGCACAGCGGCCGCCGCCAAACCGGCCCGTGTGCCGGCCGCGAAAGCCCCAGCTCCGGCGCAATCTTTTCAGCCGCCGGCCATTACTGCGCAACAGATCTCGGTGGAAGAGGGCAAGCTGCGGCGGGTGGAGGAGTCAATTCGCGTTTTCGTGCGCGTGGCCGATCCCAAATACCGGCAGATCGTTCCCATGCGCTTTTTCAATCTCACGCTCACGTTGCCGGAAGCCGACGCGTACAACGCCGCTTATCTCGAGGAAAAAAGTTTGCGCGCCGACATCGCCCGGACCCTCATCCGCCTGGTGTCCTGCATCGCCCGCGTTAACACGGAATTGGAAGAGCTGAAGCGCAGCCAGAGCATGTCGTCGTTATGGAAGCTTCATGCCGACGCTCTGGTGGTGCTGCTCGAAGTCGCCAGCAGCGC
>DATLKM010000142.1:0-4463 GCA_035538435.1 Binatia bacterium | reverse complement strand
CCCGATTCACCGGTTGAATTTTGAGCCGGCAAAATCGCGATTTTTGCATCGCCCGAGGTCACGGCGTGATCGAGGCGGCGGCCGTCAGCCAGAAAAAAATCGATGACCGGTGCGGTAATGTCGAAATCCTGGGGCTGCGATGCGGAATCTTTTTCCCTCGCCGATGCCGCAGCATGTTGCGCCAGATGAACTCCATCGGCGGCATGAATTTTTCGGATCTCATTCCTGCCGGCGAAATCGAGTACGGCGCTGCCCGCGTCGCCGGCCATCGCCTGTGGTCCATCGCGCTCAATGTGAACATGGCCGGTCAAGGTCGCAGTGCGCAACAGGTTCTGCCTGCCAGCAAGAAACATCTCCCCCTGGTCGGCCCGGGCCCGCGTGTTCTCGGAATCCGAGGCCGCAGTCTCAGCGCTAACATTGCCCGTGCCGAATACACGCTCGACATTGTTGTCCGGCCCCAGAAAGAATGTCGCTTCCTCGGCTTGCACAACTCCTGCGGAGCGTTCCATCCTCGCGTGCTCGAGAACAATTTCATGCGGTTCGCGGGTGAAAACGCCGTGGGTAGCCAAAATGGTCGCGGCATCCGGCCCGGTCAGCGTGACATGGATCTGGGAAACGATGGTGAGCGTATTGTTCTTCCCCGCATAGTGCGCACCTACCGCCCATCCCGTCGCTTGCGGGGTGGTGAAGTCGACGCGTGCGTCCGTGTAGGCATCGCCGCTGTTCTGGTTGAAAACCAGGTCGCGGGTCTTGAGGTGAATGGGGTTCTTCAACCGCTCCGGCGCGCTCAGGTCGGGACTGGACTGGCCGGAGGGATTGGCGTGGAGATCGATCTGCACGTCACCCCGCCCTATGACGTCGCCGGTTTTCTTATCGTATGAGAAAGCGTCGCCGGAAATGCGGTCAAAGCGTGAGGAATCGCGCCCATAAAGAATGATGCTGACGTTGCGCAGCTCGGCGCTGCCATCGAGCTTGAACTGCTTTACGCTGCCCGCCTGTACGGTGAACTGCGTACGCTTGCCGTCGGACTTGGAGAATTGGAACCCGTTGGCCGTCTGCTTGATTTCAATGCCCAGCTTGTTGGGAACTTCCTTCAGGACATTTCTCTGCTTCACGCGGGCATAGAAATAAACCCCGGCGATCATGGCGATGAACAGGGCTGCCATCACCAGCAGCCAGCGGCGCAGATGATAGACCGGCAGGGGCATTCAGTTTCAGTGTAATGGAACTGGACGATCCGCTCCCGCAGGGACAAACTGCGAGAGATGTTGCAGGTTTCTGCACCAAGTCTTTCGGCCCTCTTGAACCCCACGCTAGCTTTGCTAACATGCGGGCGGCCTGCAAAGCAGGCCACACTTCGTTCGCGTGGAGTTAAACAAATGCGCGCTTCTGCAAAACAACTTGCAAAAATTGTGGCTGCGTCCTTCCTGGGAATTGCCACTGCCGGGGCACAGTCAACCCTTCACATTGGAACCGGAGCGGGCACCAAGTGTGCCGAGGGCTGTGCCGGCGACCCCAATCTTCTGGCAGGCGCGCGCTCGGTCAGCATTTATCAGACCAGCAACGGCGCCAGCACACTTTCACAACCGGTAGTGATCATCCTGGGCGTGCCTTCGCAGTACGACAGCCTGATGCCGACGATGCCGATTACCAAACTCGTTTCCATCAACTCCTATCCTGGTGGGACGGTCCAAACCGGCACATTCAGCTATGCCGCGGGCGGGACGTATGGGCTGATCAATCCGATTTCCGACGGCTATTTCGGCACCATGGCAGCCGGCCAGGATGTCTACAGCTTCCTGGGTTTGAGCCATGCCAACAATTCCAACAGTTTCACCAACTGGTCTGAGGAAGATGAAGAGTACCTGGACTTGACCGTGACCACTTTCTCGATTCACGTGTATGCACTGAATGCCGATCTCGGCCCCGACGGACTGCTCAACGTGAGCCTTGTCCACAATGTTCCCAAAGGGACATACATTGTGGCTTACGGGGAGAACGGAAAATCCTTTGCCACTCCGTTTACCGAGGCGGGATTGAAATGTAGCTATTAGTGCGCTCGCTTCGCAGCGTGGCTTTGCATGAGGATCGTTCCCCCGGCTTCGCGGGATGCGATCCTCATTGCGTTGGCGCTTCAGCCACAGTCGGGGCGCATGTCTGCGCCCTGACTTCCAGTGGCCGAAGATCGCACAAGGTGAGTTCCAGCCCGCCAAATTCCGGGTGGTCGTTCATGCCGATTGTGAAGGCTATATCGATGGCATCGCCTGCGAGCAGCGGCGATTGTTGAATGCGTTCGGCCATGTGCCAGCCGAGAGCGTCGAAGACAGTTCTCAGTTCCCGGTTCTCAGTTCTCGGTTGCTCCGCCGCGCGCTCATACCCTTGCGCCACAGCCGTCGCTTTTTCATTGCGTCGGATGGCTGCACTGTCGGGATGGCAGCGCGGGGTCGCCAGAATCGCCCCCGGAGAAACCTCTTCATGCAAGGAATTTTCCTCAGGCGGGTTATCGAGAACAAGCTGTAGCTTTCTTCCCTCTCCTGCTTTCAGCTTGAGCTTAATGTGTTTCTCTTTCAGGATTTTTGGCGGCGCAACCACACGCACTCCACGGGCGGCGAATGCCGGCTCATGATTGCCGGCTCCGTACGGCTCCAGCAGCCGAAGCGCCTGATAAAGAGCCGGAGTCACATCGGCAAGATCAAGTTCGGCCTCGAGTTCGAGCACCGGATCGAGATCGGCGGCGGTCAGGCGCAACCGGGCAAACTCATCCAACTCGATCCGCAACTGAGGAACGTTGGCGGAAGGCATGGCAAAGCCGCAGGCGTGGGAATGGCCGCCATACCGCGAAAACAGGCTGTGGCTGGATTCGATGGCTTCGAGCAAGTGAAACGGCTTGATCGATCTTCCCGAACCGAACGCCTCTTCGCCCTCGCGCGCGATCACGATCGCGGGCCGGTGGTAGCGCTCGACTACGCGCGTAGCCGCGATGCCGATCACGCCGCGATGCCAGCCCTCGCCATCGACCACAATGCAGTACGCCTGATTGAGCGCGGCATCGGCGGCGATGCGCTCCTCCACTTCGCGCACAATGCGGCGTTCTTCCTCCTGGCGCGCGGTGTTGAGTTTGTCCAGTTTGAACGCCAGTTCGCGGGCGCGGTTCGCGTCTTTCTCGCTGAATAAATCGATCACATCGCGGGCTACGTCCATGCGGCCGGCGGCGTTAATGCGCGGCGCGATGCGGAAAGCCACTTCCGTCGACGTGGGCGCGCGCTTGGTGGAAATCTGGGCAAACTCGAAAAGTGCTTTTAGTCCGGGATTCACTGCTTTGCGCAGCGCCTCGAGCCCAAGGCTGGCGAACACGCGATTCTCGCCGGTTAGCGGAACAGAATCGGCAATGGTTGCGATCGCTACAACCTTCATGAACGACCGCACCATGCGCGCGTAGTCTTTGGGATCGAGGCGGCGCTGCATCAATCCTTGCGCGATTTTGAAGGCGACGCCGGCGCCGCAGAGTTGCTTGTACGGATATTCGCATCCCGCCTGGTTTGGATTGACCACGCACAATGCTTTCGGAACGCCGTCGGGGCCGGGCAGGTGGTGATCGGTCACAATGAGATCGACTCCCAGGCGCGCGGCAGTTTCCGCCGGGGCAAAAGCGCGAATGCCCATATCGACGCTGATGATCAGGCGAATTCCGGCTGCGGCGGCCCGCTCGATCACGTCATCGCGCAAGTCGTAGCCTTCGCGGATGCGGTGGGGCACGTGGAAATCCGTCGTGCCGCCGCACAGTTCGACGGCGGTCTTCAGGATGATGATGGCCATGGTGCCGTCGACGTCGTAGTCGCCGTAAATCAGCATCGGCTCTTTGCGCTCGATGGCGGCGTCGATGCGGTCGATGGCGGCGCGCACACCGTTCATCTGCTCGGGAGCATGAAGATGATCAATGGAAGGCGCGAGGAAACGGATGGCGGATTCGGGATCGCCGATTCCGCGCCGCACAAGCAGACGGGCCAGCGTATAAGCGGAAGTCTGGCGGCGGGATTCTTCTCGCGCCTCTGATGATCGCGTGAAGGGAAGCGTGCCGGCCAGGCGAAGCGATTCAGCCAGGTTGCGCACTTGAACGGGATCGTCGGCCGCCAGTTCCCAGCGCACGGCTAGCCTTCGTCGTCGGCGTCAGACTCGTCGATGGGGATGCCGCCGAAATCGTCGGTCATTTCCACCAAGCGCTGGTAGCGCTCATACCACTCGCTGTTGACTTCGCACAGGAACATCGATCCCTGGTAGGCCCAGCCCAGCTGTAGAAAACCGATCTTGCCGACGTGAGTACGCAGCCAGCGGGCGTCTTCAACGTCGTCTCCATCGGAGAACTCCGAAGTCGAGAGCCGCTGCACCAGATCGTCCAGGTCTTCCCGGTCCAGCTTCCAGCTGTGCATGGTCAGAAACGGCGCGCCGGCGCTCTTGGCGAGCTC
>DATLKM010000141.1:0-8025 GCA_035538435.1 Binatia bacterium | reverse complement strand
GCAACGGTTCGGGGCCATTTTTCGCAACCCACAACCCAACCTACAAATTGAGTTGTCTTCTGTGACTTTCGCCTAAAGTTCTCGGGCCGGATAACGAGCAACTCTGACAGTGAAGGATTGGGGAAGAGTTGCCGACAAACCTCCCAGTGACGAGTCGATTCAGCGGTTGTGAGGCTACCGCGATGTTTCGCCAGTTATCGCCGGTGCACCTTGCTGATTTTTCGCACTTTGCAGCATATGGTAGGCTTTCCGCCGTAACGGAGGATGTCACATGATGAAGCAAGGCTTGATATGGTTGGCGATGGTGATTGTCACGGTCGTTGCGACTCGGGCGCAACAGGGAAGGTGGCTACCTGCGGACGATGCAACCGCAAAATTCATACTTGACGCCGAAGAGCAGTGGGATGAGGCGGCTTGTACCCACAACAAAAGCCCTGAGACGGTTCTTGCTGAAGATTTCTTGGGGACGGCTCCCGATGGAACAACCTATACGAAGGCGCAAGAAGTGAAGGACACCCAAGATAAATCAGCGTCGGCGCATCAGTGCCATCAAATTAATCCGCGAGTGCGTCTTTTCGGAGAAAACGTTGCCATGGTGTACGGTAGGGCGTTTTCCGTTCGAAAGGGTAAAGACGGACCAGAAGCACCCCGGTGCATCGTCTTCACCGACACTTGGTTAAAACGAGACAGTAGATGGCAAGTCATCGCAGCGCAAGATGCGCGAATACCATGTGCTGAATAACTGCCGTTAACAGGCGCGGCTGTTGAAAAACTCACTCGCCAGAAAATGCTCGAAAAAACTTTGCAATAGGAAGCCCTACAATCGACAATCTCTGTTTTCGTGGGCATTTTCTGTCCTCAAAATTTCTGCGATTTTCATCAAAAGGGACTTTTTCAACAGCCACAGGCCATCGCGCTCACGACCCGGACTAGCTGGTTTCGGATTCTGGGTGACGGGCAACTCTGACAGTGAAGGATTGGGGAAGAGTTGCCGACAATCCGGGTTGGTCCCTTTAATCACCACAAGCGCGTTTGTCGGTACTAACTAAACCGGCGAACCGGTAACATCCTGTTTACCCATCATTTATGCATGCTTGGGTCGATGCAGGGTCCACGACCCAAACTCCGAAACTTTAGGATTCCGAGATCTTTACGAAACCCTCCTGAACAAGCTGTGTCGTCCTCGCCATGGCATCGGTGTTGATCTTTATTCCGGGAATCAGGTCTGCATTTCCCCAACCATGGACCTTCGCTGTCGCGCCACAGAGTTCGACCTGCACACCGCGCTCTATCAGGTCTGTAACAAGCTTTTTGTATGGATTGCCAGTGGCAACATTGCGGTCGGGGTTGTACGCCTGATCGTGTAAGGTCACGTGGCCAGCATTGGTGTGAAAGACCGCTACAACCTGGAACTTGGCCTTCCAATTGGAGATGTCGTTCAGGATGAGCGAAAGGTGAAAGAGAGACGCCGGCAGATCACCCTCGAACGACAGCGACGCGATGCTGAACACGACCTTGACGTCGGCCAGCTTGACGGGGATATCGATGTGAAGCGTTTTTTCTTGAGTAGGCACAATGAGCACCTTTCGCCAAAATGGAACTTAGAGGCACACCGCGTCAAACACCTTGAAAAACATCTCCGATGAAGTCTTTAGGGCTTCGGAAGCCGTTGCCCCATTTTGCGTCTGTGGCGGCGGTAGGCTTTGCGGCGACAATTTCGTCGAGTGTTTTGCCTTGTTTCTTGAGAGCCGCCACTTTCTCGCGGGTGCCAACCAGAAGGTCGCGATAAAAGGCCAGCTGGGGTTTTTCGGCAACCGCGCCGTGGCCGGGAATGACGATCGTGCTATCCGTAACTTTAGCCAGGTTCGCTTCCGTGGCGCGGATCATGCCGTCGATGCTGCCGCCGGTTGAGTAATCAATGAACGGGTAGTAGCCATTCCAAAACGTGTCGGCGACCTGAAAAATATCGGCGTCTGTAAAGTGCACGGAGATGTCGCTGTCGGTGTGGGCAGGGGCGTAGTGCTTGAGGGCTATTTTCGTCCTGTTGAGTTCCAAGGTCCGCTCATCGTCAAAAACTTCTGCAGGAATTGCTCCGGCTGGCGCGGGCGCAAAAGTGAAATTCCAGCCCTCCACGCGTGTCGTGGTGGAGAGGTGCTTTCGTGTGTTCGTGTGAGCGAGGATGGCTGCGCCAGCGGCGTGCAGCCATTCGTTGCCGTCGGTATGGTCGAAGTGCCAATGCGTATTGATGAGGTGCGTGATGGGGTCGGGGCTAATTGATGCAAGTGCGGACGTGATTTTTGGACGCGCACCCGCAAAGCCAGCATCGATCAGCAGCTTGCCGTCACGACCAGTGAGCACCGCGATATTTCCACCAGCCCCCAGCAGGACGCTTACGTTGCCGCGGAGCTTGTGGACCGTTACAGTACTCGCTGCCGCTGTCCTCCGCGCTGTCTGTACAAGGCCATCGTCTTGAGCGAAAAGCTTGCGCGGAGCCACCAAACCCACGGTTGTAGCCGCCCCGGCGGACGCCAGAAAGCCCCGCCGAGAAACACGAACATCCAGTATCGTTGTCATGCAACCTCCTTTCTGATTGGTTTGAGGATTGGTTAGCCGAACAATGGCTTAAACCGCGGGCTTAACCGCGGCCGTGAGTTTTCGGTCGCTAGACTACAGAGAGGCCGCGGCTGCACTGGCTGTTCCCTTACAGAAGGCTAGCAGGTCGGTGTTAATCGTTTCGGCCTCGGTGGTGGGCATGCCGTGCGGAAACCCCTGGTAGATTTTCAAGGTGCTATTCCTTAGCAACTTAGCCGAAAGCGGTCCAGCATCGGCATAAGGCACGATCTGGTCGTCATCGCCATGCATCACCAGGACTGGAACCGTGATCTTCTTCAGGTCTTCGGTGAAGTCCGTTTGGGAGAAGGCGACGATGCCGTCATAGTGGGCCTTAGCGCCTCCCATCATGCCTTGGCGCCACCAATTCCAGATCACCGCCTGAGAGGGTTTCGCACCAGGCCGGTTGTAACCATAGAAGGGTCCAGCCGCAACGTCGTAGTAGAACTGGGCTCGATTGGCGGCGAGCTGCGCTTGCAAGCCGTCAAACACCTCTTTGGGCAGTCCGCCCGGATTGGCCGCCGTCTTCACCATCAACGGCGGCACCGCGCTGATGATCGCCGCCTTAGCCACCCGGTTTTCGTGCCGCGCCACGTAGTGCACCACTTCGCCGCCACCCGTGGAGTGGCCGACGTGTATGGCGTCCTTGAGGTCGAGATGAGCGGTCAGCGCCGCCAGGTCGTCGGCGTAATGATCCATGTCATGGCCGTCACCGGGTTGGGAAGAACGTCCGTGGCCGCGCCGGTCGTGGGCTATGACGCGATAGCCATGCTTGAGGAAGAACAGCATCTGGGTGTCCCAGTCGTCCGCTGAGAGCGGCCAGCCGTGGCTAAACACGATCGGCTGACCCTTGCCCCAGTCCTTGTAATAGATTTGCGTCCCATCTTTCGTCGTAATTGTCGCCATGTAGTGTCCTCCTTTTTCCTCTTGAGGTTCTGTCGAGAGTGTTTCTGCGGCAAAGAAGTCGCGGCTGGTGCCGCCCATAAATATCTGGTCAGATTCAGAGCACAGGCCACTGGATGCAAAATTTCCACCATGGCTTGGGTCTTTCGGCCAACCCAGGCGGCGCTTGCCTTACCGCCTCGCCTGAGAAGAGGTCAGGTCCTGGTTTGTCAACAACACGGAAGCCGGCGACAAACGGCGTTATGAGAAGCTTGAGCGGATTGGTGATGGGAAGTCGGGCAATACGGAAGTAATCCATCCGTTTTCAGGGATTAGTACCGGCATGTCCGCTTGTAGCAAGTGATCTCCGCACTTGGCATCGGTTCAGGAAGGATGACGGGCTACCCGGAGATTGACGCAGTCGCTTCCCCTTCCTTCCGCCTTGAGCCCTTGACAACTGCCGCGTTGGCAGGGAGAATTGGCTTAGGCGAACAAAAAGCGAATATATAGACCTGCCATGATTGCCACATCTCTGAAGCAAGCAAGATATGAAGCCTTCATTGGACGCGGTCTCGAAGGATTCCAGAGGCGCTCCGCCGTCGAACTCCAGCCAAGCGGAGTCGCGGAACTCGATGCCTTGCTCGGCGGGGGCTTTCCGCGGGGGTCTTTGGTGGAATTGTGTGGCCCGGCATCCTCGGGACGGACAAGCTTGGCCCTTTCCTTACTCGCGCGGGCGACGGAGCGCCAAGAGGCGTGCGCTGTCGTGGACGTTTCCGATTGTCTCGATCCCATGTCTCTCGCTGCTGCAGGAGTCGAGCTTCCGCGGGTGCTGTGGGTTCGGTGCGGAGGCCCCGAGAGCGGAAAAGCGGATCTCAAATCATCTTCCTACTTTGCTCCCGCAGACCCAGTCGTAGAAAAAATGCGCGGTGCCGATTCCACAAGCAGAAAAGGCATGCAGGTACATGGCTGGAGGCATCCTCGCGAGTCGATGCGCGGCGTCGACAAGGCGATCCCGCGCCTTGTCGGGAAGCAGGCGACTGCTGTGGAGTCGCAGGAAATTCATGTTGCCGCGGGCTGTACAGGGGAGCAGGTAGAGAGAGACCGAGAACTCCCACGCCGAGGCATCCGGCCGCCGCGGTCTCTTCCGTTAATTCGCGAAAGGTATCCCGCTCGCGAAGATGCACATCAGGCGAGAAGCACGAAACCGTGGAAGCGGCTGGAACAGGCACTCAAGACTACCGACCTGCTGCTTCATAGCGGAGGCTGGGGCGTGGTGGTCTTCGACCTTGGCGGAATCTCGTGGGTGGACGCACGGCGAATCAACCTGAGCATGTGGTTTCGTTTCAAGCGCGCCGTCGAGAATACTTCGACGATTCTGGTTTTAGTCGGAGAAGAATCGTGTGCGAAGAGTTGTGCCTCGGTAGTTTTGCGCTGTTCGAGAAAAGGGGACTACTGGAGCCGCGCGGCAGCGCGCACGGAGGCCGGAGCTTCGACATTTGAAGGATTTGAAGTACAGGGAGAAGTAACTCGTTCACGAGTGCAGTCGCAACCCGCCGATTTGGCCCGCTGGCAGACGCACACGCCATAAGCACCGGAAAGTCCAGTTTGTTTCCCTTCCTCTACCAAGTTCAGGGGACGTACGTTGGCTTTCGCATCTCTATTCGTTCCGGATTTTCCCGTACAGGCGGCCGTGCGTCTGGAGCCGGAACTTCGGAACAAGCCGGTTGCGATTCTTGCAGGGGCTCCTCCGATGACGAAGGTATATGCCGTCAATCGCGAGGGGCGCAAAGCCGGCGTCGAAGCGGGAATGACGAAAGTTCAGGCGGAAGCCTTCAAGGGTGTCGTATGGCGCTGGCGGTCTCTTTCCCAAGAAGCGACGGCATATGCGGCGCTCCTCGACTGTGCGTGGACGATTTCGCCGCGCGTCGATGAAGGCCCAAAACGTGAGAACCAGGATTTTCGAGATACCGTGGTGCTGGACATCGCCGGCTGCGAAAAACTTTTCGGTTCTCCCGAGAAGATCGCGCACGACCTGCAGCGCGTCGCTTCGGACGTGGGACTCGAAGCCAATGTCGCGGTCGCCGGAAATCCGCTCGCGGCGATTTGTGCGGCGCAAGGCTTCTCGGGAACCACGGTGATTCCCGCAGGTGAAGAAGGCCTTCAACTCGGACGGCTTTCGCTCGAAGCTCTCCGCATCCCATTCGAGTTCGTGGAAACGTTGTGCCGCTGGGGCATCCGCACTTGCGCGGACTTTGCCGCTCTTCCCGAAGTGGCGATCGTCGAGAGGCTCGGCCAGGAAGGGCTCCGGTGGTGGCGCCTGGCGCAGGGCGCGGACGATCAGCCACTGATCGCCAAAGACTTTCCTTCAAACTTCGAAGAGCACATGGATCTCGACTCTCCCGTGGAATTGCTAGAGCCGCTGCGCTTCGTACTGAACCGGCTTCTCGAACAACTTTGTGCCCGCCTGCAGATGCACATTCTTTCCATCGGAGAAATCCAAGTCACACTGTCGCTCGAACGAAGCGACTCAAGAAGGAAAGAACCCGTCCTTCATATCCGGACGCTTCGCCTTCCGGTTCCGACGCGGGACAGCAAACTGCTTCTGAAGCTTTTGCAACTGGACCTCGAAGCGCACCCTCCGTCCCTGCCTGTCACTGCTGTGCGTATGCTGACGGTTCCTCTCAAGGCGCGCTCCCGGCAGCTGGGGCTTTTCCTGCCGCTTTCTCCCGATCCAGAACGCCTCGAAGTCACCCTCGCCCGAATTCAAAGCACGATCGGAGAAGGCCGGGTTGGCGCTCCGGTATTGCTCGATACGCATAGTCCGGAGTCGTTCCGGCAGAACCGGTTTGTCCTGCCGGAAGTGAAGGAGAAGCAACTGTCGTGCGAGAAGGGCGCAACAACGGCCATGCGCATTTACCGGCCTCCGCTTCCGGCTACGGTCGAATCGCAGAAGGGCAAGCCGGCGTTTCTCATTTGCGAGGGGGTACGTAGTCAAGTTCTTGCCTTTGCCGGCCCTTGGAAAACGAAAGGGGGCTGGTGGTCCGAAAGCGCGTGGGCGCGCGAGGAATGGGATGTGGAAGTGCGAACGTTGCGGCCGAGGATACGAACGGAAGGGAGCCGGGACGCCCAAGAAGAGACCGCACTCTATCGTGTCTATAAGGATTTGCGCCGAAAGCGCTGGTTTGTGGAAGGAGTCTACGATTGAAGTACGTCGAACTGCACGCCGCATCGGCATTCAGTTTTCTTGAAGGCGCTTCGCGTCCCGAAGATCTCGTCTCGCGCGCGAAGGAACTCGAGATGCCTGCGATCGCGCTCGTCGATCGGGATGGCGTGTATGGTGCGCCGCGGTTTCATATGGCTGCAAAGTCCGAGGGCATCCGTCCTCACGTTGGGGCCGAAGTGTCGGTGGAAGGCTTTGGAAACCGGGCGGCGCCCCCGCACTGGATGCCGAATTCTTTTTCTGCAAGGCCGGTGCGATTGCCGTTGCTCGTCGAGAACAGGACGGGTTATCAAAATCTGTGCCGTCTCATGACGCGCTACAAACTGCGCGAAAAGGAAAAAGGAACGGGAACCGCGACGCTCGAAGAGATCGCAGAACACTCGGCAGGACTCGTCTGTCTGACAGGCGGAGACGAAGGTGTGCTCGCGGCTTCTCTCTCGAATCATGGCTACGACGAAGCCCGACAAAATTTCGAGACGCTGACAGCACTCTTCGGCAAAAAGAATGTCTACATCGAACTGCAGCGGCACTGCGACCTGGCCGAAGAGCGCCGCAACCAGGCGGCGGTGCGGCTTGCCGAAACGTTGGGACTGCCGCTTCTTGCCACGAACGGGGTCCGGTATGCAAAGGCGGCCGAGCGAGAACTCCTGGATGTCTTTACCTGCATTCGAAACCACACGAAGCTCGAAACGGCCGGGCGTCTCCTCGAAAGGAACGACGAGCGCCATCTTCGTTCGACAGAAGAGATGGTGGAACTCTTTTCGGATTTGCCCGAGGCGGTCGGGAACGCGGGCGAACTGTCCGCAAGGTTCGAATACACGCTCGCGGACCTCGGCTACGAATTCCCGCGTTACCCGGTTCCCGACGGAGAAACGATGGATTCGTTTCTGCGGAAGCGCACGGAAGAAGGTTTTCTGAACCGCTACGGCGCGAAACGGAACGAGGAACTATTTGAACGAGCCCAAAAGCAGGTGCAGCGAGAACTGGCGCTGATTGAGAAGCTAAAACTTGCAGGCTACTTCCTCATCGTCTGGGACATCATCCGCTTTTGCAGGGAACAGAAGATCCTTGTGCAAGGGCGAGGCTCGGCGGCGAACAGCGCCGTCTGCTACTCACTAGGCATTACGGCGGTCGATCCGGTCGGAATGGAGCTGCTCTTCGAACGGTTTCTATCGGAAGAGCGCGGCGAGTGGCCGGACATTGATCTCGACCTTCCAAGCGGCGACCAGAGGGAAAAGGCGATTCAGTATGTGTATCGGCGGTACGGGGAGCTCGGCGCGGCAATGACGGCGAACGTCATTACTTATCGCGAC
>DATLKM010000140.1:0-7064 GCA_035538435.1 Binatia bacterium | reverse complement strand
CCCTTGACTTCCACAGCCCCTGTACCGCAGATTGGGCGTGCAGCCGAAACCTCTCCCCTTTTCGCGGATTCGGTTGTTGCCGTAAGGAGTTAGCCGGCTCTGGCGCTCCCACAACCCGATGGCCACGACTCTTGCCCCGGTAGATTCTAGGGAAGTCGTCCGTTGCGATCACTGCCTGCTGGTTCAGTTCCGCACCCACAACAACAATTGCCGCCGCTGCCACGCTTCTTTGGACGAGGAGCCGGAGCCGGAACCGATCATCGCCGCCACGCCCATCATGATGCCGATTCCCGGCACCGGATCGGCCACGTTCAACCTGGCGACCTCGATCCGCTCGCTGCGCCTGCGCAGCGGATTGAGCCAACGCCAGCTGGCCGGCCGCATGTCCGTGCCCCGCACCTACGTTTCGAAAATTGAAAACGAAAAAGCCACGCCCACGCTGTCTTCTTTGGAGCGGCTGGCGCGAGCACTGGAGGTCACCGTGCCCGAACTGCTCAGCGGCGGCGAAAAGAGCCGCCAGGAAGAAGTCAGCGAGCTGATGAAAGATCAGTTCATCGCCGAAATTCTCCCCTTCGTCTCGCAACTCAACGGCATGCAGATGTCGAGCATTCTGACCCAGGTGCGCGACCTAACGATAAGGCCAAGAAGAAGCGCGTAGCGCTCACGATAACGCTCATGTAGGGACAGCCGCCTCGGCTGTCCCAGCAAGCGGAAGCGAGCGCGAGCCAGGCTTTCGACGTTTGACGAGTTTCAGAGGAGGGCGATTTGTCGGTCTGTCGACGCTGGCCTTGAACCTGCAACCTCGACGTTCCGAGATGTTCCGATTTTTCCGGGCAACCAGCCAACTAAAACGCCGGGACGGATCCTTAGGTCCCGGTTTTTTTCTCATCATCTCGCGTTTAGAGAACCGGCGGTTGCCCCACCCTTCCCGCGCTTTTTGCGGGAGGGTGGGCCTTCCCGCCCGACAACCAAAGACCGAAGACCGACAACCGAAGACCGAAGACCGAAGACCGAAGCCCAACGGCCAACGACCAACGGCCAACGACCAACGACCAACGACTTTACTTCACAAACGTCAACCCGTGCGGCACGGCATACTTGAAAACATACGCATACAGCAGCACGATCACGCCCACAATCGCTCCCAGCGCCACCGAATGCCACACCACAAATCGAAAAATGATGCCTTCGTTGCCGACCTGCTCCGTTGCTGCTGTAGCAATCGTGATCGATTGCGCGTCGACCATCTTGCCCATCACGCCGCCCGCGCTGTTGGCCGCGCACATCAGCACCGGATCGATGCCGAGCTGCTGCGACGTAATTCTCTGCAGGCTGCCAAACAATGCGTTCGACGATGTATCGCTGCCGGTCAGCGCCACGCCCAGCCATCCCAGGAAAGTTCCAAAGAACGGATACAGCCATCCCGTGCGCGTAAACGCCAGGCCCAGCACCGCGTCAAGGCCGGAGTAGCGCGTCACATACCCCAGGCCCAGCATGAAGGAAATCGCGACCATCGCCAGCCTCATGCGCACCAGCGTTCGCCAGAAAATTTTCATCAGCTTCACCGGCCCCTGGCCCAGCAACAATCCGGAAACAATGGCCGCGCAAAAGCATCCGGTTCCGGTGGCCGAAAGCCAGTTAAAGTCATACCGCGCCGCCTCGGGCGTGGGCTTCGGAACCACGGGCGCAGAGCGGTACACGGCATTGTGCAGCACAGGCACATCCCACCCCGCAGGCCCAGGCCGCGCCTTCCCATTCGGCAGCACAACTTTGAACGCGGGAGTGGTGGTCTGATTCATAGCCAGTTTGATTTTCGGCAAGCCCCAGAGCAGCACGAACAAAGAAAGAATCGCAAACGGCATCCACGCTTTCAGAACTTGGCCGGCGGTATAGGTTTTCGGTTTTACCAGTCCGTCATATTCTTTCGAGGCCCACTCGCCGCCCATATCGTCGCTGACTTTCCCCGGCACTTCTGCGATCGTGGCGGGTTTGTCGTCGTAGTCAAAACGCCAGATTTTTTTCGGCTTCCACACTTTCAGAAAAATCAGCGTCGCGACAATCGAAACCACTCCGCCCATGATGTCGACCAGATTGCTGTCAACATGGTTCGACCAGAAATACTGCGTCAACGCGAACGAGAATCCGACGACCAGAATGGCGGGAAAGACCTCGAAAGTCTCAGCCCAGCCCACCATCGTGCGCACCAGCCAGAAGGGAACAATCACGGCGGTGAAGGGAAGAATGCGCCCGATCATGGCGTTCAAATCGGATTCCGGCAGCCCGCACACCGCCGCCAGAGTGTGCACGGGAGTGCCGATCGCGCCCCACGCCACTGGCGCTGTATTCGCAATCAGGTTCAGCGCCGCCGCGTGGAACGGGCGAAAACCCAGGCCGATCATGAACGCCCCGGCGATGGCCACTGGCGCGCCAAACCCGGCTGCGCCTTCAATGAACGCCCCAAAGCAGAACGCGACCAGCAGAACCTGCAAGCGCCGGTCAGGCGTGATGCCGGCGATTGATTCCTTCATGATTTCGAACTGTCCGGTCTCGACAGAAATGTCGTAGAGATAAACCGCGGCCAGAACGATCCACGCGATTTTCAAGACACCGAAAGCCACGCCATAAGCGAAGCTTATCCCCGCGAGAGCGGGCGGCATTTTGAAGAAGATAATCGCGACCAGCACGGCTGTCGCTGCGCCGGCAATCGCACACCAGTGCGGTTTGACCTTCAATCCGGCGAGCAGCGTGAACAGGACGATAATTGGCAGGGCGGCCACCAGCGTGGAAAGCCACCAATGCCCGAACGGATCATAGACTTGAGTCCACTGCATCACAACCTCCCTGCATGAGGAGTTTGCTGCAAATGCTCACGACTCGAATTCGGTTACGCTGAACAAGATCAGTTATCCCACTCCCGCGGAACATTCACATACGACCGGTCCAGTTCGGCAATTGACGACACCCCCAGCAGCCGCAAAGTCCGCTCCACGTCTGTGCGGAGGATCTCAATCGCGCGGTCTACTCCCGCCTCGCCCGCCGCCGCCAACCCGTACGCGTAAGCGCGCCCGCAAAGCACGGCATTCGCTCCCATCGCGATCGCCTTAACAATATCTGTCCCGCGACGGATGCCGCCATCCATAAAGACTTCAATTTGCCCGTTCACCGCCTTTACCACTTCCGGCAAAGCGCGCAACGAGGCCGGCACCCCATCCAGTTGCCGTCCGCCGTGGTTCGAAACAGAGATGGCCTGCACACCTTCATCCACCGCGCGCCGCGCATCATCGCCGGTCAGCACGCCCTTGATGACAATCGGCCCTTTCCAGATCTCGCGAATCCATTTCAAATCCGCCCACGTCGGCGTCGATTCCGCCAGCGCCGCGTTGATATCCACCAGCGGCATCCCGCCTTTGCCGGGAATAATCACGTTGGGCAGGCCCGGCAGTCCGCCGTCGCGCAGATAATCGCGCAGCCATCCCGGCCGTGCGAGCATCTGCCCGACATAAGGAATTTTTTCCAGCACCGTGCCGCTGATCAGTTCTTTTAGTCCATTGCGGTAATCACGCTCGCGAATGCCGGAAACCGGAGTATCAATGGTCACCACCAGCGCGGCAAATCCTGCTTTGCGCGCGCGCGTGATCGCGCCTTCCGCCGCTCCGCGTCCGCCCATTAAATAAAGCTGATAAAACACCGGACCGCTCGATCCCGCTTTCACATCTTCCAGCTTGTGGCCCGAGATCGTGGAAAGGATGTAGGCCGTGCCGGCGCGTCCCGCGGCCCGTGCCGCGGCCACTTCGCCCCCGGGATGCATCATCCGGCTGTAACCGACCGGCGCCAGCAGAAACGGCAGCTTCAAATCCAGGCCAAGCACTTTCACTCCAAGATTGCAGCCAGGCACCGCCACGGCATGTCGCGGACGGAAAGTCACGTCGTTGAACACCCGGCAATTTTCCCGCAGCGTGACTTCGCCCTCCGATCCGCCGTCGAGATAATCGAAGACCGGCCTCGGAATTCGCTCTCTGGCAATCGGACGAAAATCTTCAATGCACACCACGTGCGGCGAGGCCACCGAGCGCGCAAGTCGGGTCATTTTCATGCTGGATTTGGATGCAACCGGAAACCGCGAAGTCAGCCCGTTATCCTATCATTGCGCCTGATGCCGCAGCGAAGAAATCGGCGATGCGATAAACGCTGGCCTTGAACTGCGCAATCGAGGGAGGCGTCATTGCGAACCGCGCGTTTTCCCAGGCCGGCGGGGAATTACGCGGCCGCCGCGGCTTTGTCAGTTTATCCGGGTGCAAATTACCCCCGTGCTTTCACTTTGCCCCGAAAAACGTCTAATGTTGCAGGGAAGGCGCTTCTGGGGCAAGATTACGGGCGAAGCGTTCCGAGGAAACATGGCGAGGAAACATGGCGAGAAAACTTACTCAGTTTAGCGCGGTCTTGGTTCTCTGTTGTGGTTTTGCCGCTTCCGCCTGGGCGCGGGCGCAGGAAAGCGCTCCCAAACCCGGCGCGGAGCACAAGAAGCTGGACGCTCTCGTCGGATCATGGTCAGTCGAGGGCGAAGTCAAGCCCAACCCCATGGGGCCGGGCGGCAAGATGTCGGAATCGGAAAAATGCGAGTGGATGGACGGCGACTTCTTCGTGGTCTGCCACGTCGATTTCAAAAGCGCCAACTCCGGCAACGGCACCGGCCTCTCGGTCATCGGCTATTCCACTGCCGATAAGTCCTACACCTATCGCGAATTCAACAGCTGGGGCGAAAGCATGGACTCGCGCGGTTCGGTGGACGGCGATACCTGGACCTGGACCAATGACGAGAAAATGGGCGACACACTCATGCACACCCGCTTCATCATGAAGTTCACCTCGCCCAGCGTTTATACCTTTACCTACGACACCTCGCCCGACGGCGACAAATGGACAACTATCGTGGAAGGCAAAGCCAGCAAAGCAAAATAGTTTGTCGCGACTTCATTCCGGCTGTCGCTTTTTATTCTGATGTCATTCCGAACCGATCCGCAGGATCGGCGAGGAACCTGCTTTAGCCTGTGTCCCGTTATTCAACCCGCCATCCGGTTCATCGCCCACTCCACCACCGCGGGAAACAGCTGATAAATCTTCTGCGGCAGATACATCGTCCATGGCACAATTACTTCCCGCTTTCGTTTTACATACCCTTGTAACGTAGCGCGCGCCACTCGCTCCGCGGTTATCCCGCGCACCGAATCCGGCCGCACCGTCTTGCGCTCATTCCCCTGCACAACATTTTTTCCGAAATTTGTCCGCACGTACCCGGGACACACCGTCAGCACGTGAATCCCTTGTTTCTTCAACTCCACGCCCGCGGCTTTGCCCATGGCGTTCAAGGCAAATTTGGTTCCGCTGTAAGCGGCATGAAAAGGCAGCGGGATATGCCCCGCCACGCTGGAAATGTTAATGATCGTTCCGCCGCCTTGCTGCCGCATCACCGGAACCACCGCCTGCATCGCGCTGATCGCGCCAAACAGATTTGTTTCGAACATTTCCCGGCACGCGGCCATATCCATCTGCGCCACGGAATCCAGCAGCCCATGCCCGGCATTGTTCACCCATACATCGATTCGCCGCAGGTGATGCAGCGTCAATCCGATCGCCCGATCAATGTCCTCGCGATGCCGCACATCGCATGCCAGCGCCAGGGTCCGTTCAGTGTGCCCAATACGCCCGCGCGCCTCTTCCACGCGGCCTGCATCGCGCGACGTCAGCACGACGCTGGCGCCTTGATCGACAAAAATCTTCGCAATCGCTTCCCCAATTCCCATGGAAGCGCCCGTGACCACCGCAACTTTTCCTGCCAGTTCCATAGCGCGCTTTTATCGTTGAACCAGTTGTGAAGTCAAGGGCTGGGTTACAATCGCCACAGGCGCGCCCACCGCAAGCGCAGCCGGAGACCGCGTGGAGACCCTCATTCCCCTTTTCCCGCTCGATGTTGTCCTGTTCCCAGGCACGCCGCTGCCGTTACACATCTTCGAGCCGCGTTATAAGGAAATGGTCGGCGAGTGCCTTGCTGAACATCGAAACTTTGGCGTTATCCGCAGCCTCGAGCAAGGCCTCGCCGACGTGGGATGTACCGCCGAAATTGTTACGGTGGTGAAGGAATATCCTGACGGCCGCCTGGACCTGGTCACCGAAGGCCGCCGGCGCTTCGAAGTGGTTCGCGTGAATGAAGAACGCTCGTTCCTGCGCGCGGAAGTCCTGATGCTCGAAGACGGCCCGGGTAGTCCCACTCAGCAGGATACAGATCGCGCTGTACGGCTGCATTCTGAAATTTTGTCGATTGCAGGTGCGCGGCAGGATTTGTCCGCCGCCGATCCATCTTCGCTTTCGTTTTATCTCGCCGGCTCGCTCCCCCTCGATCTGGATTTTAAGCAAAAGCTGCTCGCCCTGCGCTCCGAACCCGAGCGCCTGCTTCTGCTGATCTCTTATCTCGAAACCATCATTCCCAATCTGCGCCGCGCCGCCACCGCCCGCCAGCGCGCCGGCGGCAACGGCCACGTTCACTGAGTCAGGCCGCGCCTTCGGGCTTCCGGCTAACGACCTCACTCTCCAACGCCCGCGTTTCCTTCCGCGTATAATCCAGAAAAGTATTTCCTCCTGGGGGTTGTCGATGAGTCTTCCGCGCACACTTGGCGAACTGCGCCGCAGCGAATTTTCCGAAGAGCGGTTGCGACACCGCCGGGTGAAAGACGAACTGCGCGAGAACCTCATGGCCCGCCTGCGCGGCAACGACGATTCCGCGATTTTCCCAGGCATCGTCGGCTACGACGACACGGTTGTCCCGCAGATCGTCAACGCCATCCTCTCCCGCCACAACTTCATACTTCTCGGGTTGCGCGGACAGGCCAAGAGCCGCATTCTGCGCGCTTTAACGTCGCTTCTCGATCCGCAAATGCCCTACGTTGCCGGTTGCGAAATTCGCGATAATCCCTATGCGCCGCTTTGCCGCCGCTGCCGCGAAGAGATCGCCCGGCTTGGCGACGCCACTCCGATTGCGTACGTGACCCCCGAGGATCGCTACGTAGAAA
>DATLKM010000139.1:0-7626 GCA_035538435.1 Binatia bacterium | reverse complement strand
TCGCATGGCCGAGACCGTAATGGCCGTATCCAATGAAACAAGATCGGCTTCGGACGGATGCTGACTGAGCTTCGCCAAGCGGTCTTGCCATCGCGGGCCATCGTAGTCTTCAGGGTCGAGTCCTTTGCCGTTGGCGTTCCTGAGGAGTTCAATCACGGCAAGGCCCTGGGTGCGCACACGGCCGCTTTCGATCCATGCGAGCGAGAATCCGTCCGTCTCATAGAATTTGGCGACTTCCGCGCCGTAAGCCTTAAAGTCGGGCCATCGAAGATCGGGATTGTTGGCTGAGTCTACGATTCGATGGAGTTCCGACAGGCCCGCAGCCGACAATGGCTGCCCTGAAAAAGCGCCCGGCGCCGGGGCGCTGTTTCCCCCAGTCACAACAAAGACTGCCGACACAAACACAGCGGCGAAAGCGGTCATCCACCGATTCAAGTTGGCGCGCAGCCACATAGCAATCTCCTGCTTAGGCTTGATGGAACTATGGAAGATGATTTTGACGGTAGTGCGGTCGCAACTTTCTAGCTACCGACAAAATCGGCGGTCTCGCGGATCGCTATTGCAGGTTGCTGCCCGGAGGTTGTAACCCGAGCCTCGCGCATTTTGGTCGGGGACAGTAAACGCCACGCGAAAATCCATCCTGCGATCAGGTAGACGACGGTCACGCAGGTCCACATTAACGCGCCGGCACATTCCTGATCCTCGAGAGAAGAGAGGGCGAGCGATTGCGGCGCTGAAGAATAGACCGGATAAACTACACGGTCGCAAAAAACCAGGAAGCCGGAAAGGATGTCGCAGGGCAGTGTAGCAAGAAACAGATATAAGAGGATCGCCCACGAAGACGTATTCGTTGCCGACGGCCAAGGATGGATGACCGGCCACCAAAACAGAAGACCAGCCAAAAGGAACGATGCCTCCTCGAGTCCATGCAAGAGGCCCGATCTCATCCCGAGCGCAAACAGGAAAGGGATATGCCATCCGATTAACACGGCAGAGGCTGCGAGCCAGCAAACTGCGGGATGTGCGATTGCCGCGCCCGCTCGCCGCACCGCCGTCAAGCGAAAGACTTTCGCCATGGATTCCGCGAATCGCCGCGGAAGGCCCATCATTAGAGGCTTTGCTGGAGTACAGAGCCAGATCAAAGGCGGAGCAACCGTCATGAGAAGCAAATGTTGAACCATGTGGAAGGTCAACATTTCGTGGTCGAGTGCACTGATCGGTGAAGCCACGGCAAGCCAGATAGCAAAGAGTCCCGCGAGCAGACTTGTGGCGCGCCAGCCTCCGACAGGGTCGGTTTCACGCCGGCGAATTCGAACCCATCCTCGCATGTAAAGGAAGGCCACAAGCATGAGAAGTGCGGCTAGGGTTGACTCCCACGGCTGAATTCCGGCGTGATGAGCATTGGGCATGGGTTGCAATCTCAGGGTTGAGCTTTGGGGACTGCCTGCCCACTCTCACGGAGGACGAGTTCGCGAGACGCATCGCGAGCGGGAGCTTGCCCCGCGGGGTGCAGACTTTCCAGAAACGCCACCAGGGCTGTCGTTTCTGCCGGACTTAAGTTGTTGCCATACGCCGGCATATTGCCGCCGCCCTGGATCACCTGCCGGATGAGCTGATCTTGCGTGAGACGAACGGCAACGCTGTCCAGTGTCGGGCCTCTTTGTCCGCCGGTATTGCCCAGCGAATGACAGTTCCGGCACTGCTTAACTTGAAAGACCAGAGCGCCCTGCCGCTCGAGCGCGGTCGAACCACGGAGGAATTGATCGGGCACGGGATCGCCGCTCCAGGCGTTCATCTGCGGGCTCCACGGGGCGAACTGAGCCATACGAGTAAAGGTTCCGAGGGTGATGGCAATCAGCAGGACCGTCAGCACCGCGATCGGACGGCGTTTCCAGCTTTTTTCCCCCTCACCGGAGAGAAACGGCAGAAGAATCAAACCCAGAATAGCCAACGGAGGGACGATGAGAAGGAAAGGCGTCTCGAGCGACGGCGGAAGCAGCGACAGCAGCGCGTAGAGCCAGAGGAAGAAGTAGTCCGGCTTGGGCGCAGTTTGAATGATCGTAGGATTGGGTTGTCCGCTCGGTCCGAAAGGGCCAAAGTAATAAGCGCATGCGGCGACCGCCAGAATGATCGCTCCCGCGAAAAACATGTCTTTCCAAATCGCATAAGGAACAAAGGGCGCGCCCTTCTGTTTGGTCAATTCGTGGTATTCGCGTTCGTAGGTGGCCCGCTTTACGATCCGTCCGGGCATGGGCCAGTCGTTGATGCCGAGCTTAAGGACCATCAGAAGATGAAGGCCCACGAAAGCGATGAGCAATCCAGGAATGACAAATACATGCAAGGCAAAAAATCGCGACAGTGTTGCGCCCGCGATGATAGGTCCGCCCAACATCAGTTTTACGATGGGAGGACCGAGGATCGGAACACGGCTGGCGATGGAGGCTCCGATTCCCAATCCCCAGTAGGCGTCCTGATCGAAGCGCAGGACTTGACCGCTGAAGGCCATCCCCAAAGTCATCAACAAGAGGAAAACGCCGACAATCCAAGTCAGCTCGCGGGGAAATTTGTAGGCCCCAAACAGAAATACCTGCACCATGTGAATGAGAACGACGGCGACCATGAAATTGGAGCCCCAACCGTGCATGGCGCGGATGAACCAGCCCAGCGCGACATCATGATTCAGAGCCTGCAGGCTGCTCCACGCCTCATTGGCGGAAGGGACATAGATAAGTGCCAGCAGAATTCCAGTCACCACCTGAAGTAGAAACACGGTGAGGGCAGCGCTCCCGAAAACATAGAACCAGCTCGCCGTGTTTCGCGGCACGGGGTGTTCCGCTGCTTCGCGAATCGGCGCCGCCAGCTGCAGGCGATGGTCAAACCATTCGCCAATCTTGGTCAGTCTGCTCATGAGATTCTTCTATTCTCGTTCGCTCTCGTCAGTTCCCCGCCCTGAAGATTCACCCGATGCTCCAGCGAGGTGCACGGAGATTTGCCGTTTAACGTGGCAACCGGAGCACCGGGCGTGGGCAGCTCGCCAGCTTGTATGCTGATCACTCCATTCTGAGTTTTATAGGCATATACAAATAGCCCACGCTCCGGCGGACCCGAGGCCCGGGAGCCGTCGCGGTAGTAAGCGCCTCCGTGACAAGGGCACATGAATAATCCAGATTGAGGAAACCAGCGGACCGGACAACCCAGATGAGCGCAATTAATGGCAAAAACCTGAAACTGATCGCCGGCGATGCGGCGCACCCAGCAAGCCGTGTCCACAGTCTTGCCGTCGGTAGGCATAACGTACGGATTTCGGAAAGTTGCCAGGCGCGTCTCGCCCTCGGGAAATTCGTCAACCCGGCCGAGCGGCACCCAAGAGAGATACGAGTTGGCACGCCCGCGTGTGACTGAAGAAAGAACAAATCGCACAATGGGCACGGCTAATACCAAAGCGGCGAATCCGTTGAACAAAATTCCCAGCTTCATAAAGAACCCGCGTCGCGAAATATTCGCCTCGCTTGACGGCCCCACGACAGGGTTGCTCGACATATCGAATCTCCTATCGCTGCGGGTAATTGGCAGCGGCATATGGTTGGCCCGGGGTCTGCGAACGGCGTGACCCCAGCCAGGCCACAACATCAGTGATTTCCTGATCGGTCATGGCGCGACCCGGAACGTTCCCACGCCAGTCTGGCGCGCCCAGGTCGGGGCGACCGGAGACAACTACCGTGCGTAATCCCTGATCGCTGACGAGGGCCAGGAATGAATCGTTGGTGATGGAGCTGCCCTTGGCAGTACCCTGGCCTTGTAAACCGTGGCACGATGCGCAGTAGGCCGCATAAACGAGTTGGCCGTTGGCAGCACTTCCCGGAGTTTTGGCCGTGTAGGATGGCGGATTGCTGGCATCGAGAATTCCTTTTCGCGCCCACCGGGAAAAGATTCCGGCGGTGATCGCATCAACCTGTTGATCGGTCAGCATTCCACCCGCGCTCTGAGCAAAGGCCGGCATCGAAGTCCCGCGGACACCGCTGGCGATGGCTTTGCGCACCGAATGTTCGTCAGCGATCGCGAGGTAAACCGGATTGGCGAGCGCGATTGCGGCGCCTCCGCGTCCCTCTTTGCCGTGGCAGCCGGCGCAGTTCTCCGCATAGAGAGTGGCGAACTCCAGCACCTGACTGGGTGCAACGGGTTCGGAATCGACCGGGGGTTGGCCGTTCGAGGAACTGCAAGCCGAGAGCAACAAGCACAGCACTGCCACCGTGCATAGAGAATGCAGGCGATTCACGGTCGCGGCTCCCCCTCTCGTCGTGGAGTTATCCCTGGTGCCTCGATTCCGGCGCGCATGGCGAACGGCAGGTTCTCGCGGGTAGGGACCGAGGATTGGCGAGTAACCACTAACCCGGCCACAAGTCCGAAGGCTACCTGCGAGGCTATAAACCAGGGCCAGTCGATATGGCTTGCAAGTAATGGATTCAACAGGCCGAGAATGGTGTAGAGCAATCCCGACCACAGCACCGGAGCGATCAAGCCTCCCAGCACAATTGGGCGCCGGGCGAACATGGGAAGCATGGCGCCATAGAGCAAGCCAACCAGGGCGGACACGAGAACGTGGAGAACAAGAGCAATGGCGAAGCTGTCGGCGTGAAAAGATTTCAGATTTTCAGAACCTAGTCTTAGCGATTCGGAATACACAGCGGCAGCGAGAAGATTAATCGGATACCAGAAACTGCCAACCTTCAGCACGCCATACAGACAGGCCAATACAGCCATGGCCACGCTGCCCGCCAGTCCGCCCTTCACGCCCGCCGAAATTGGATAGGTACGCAGAGGCAGCCAGGCGCGGACCTGGTAGGGAACGTCGAGCCGCTCCACCGACCGCCGCGATGTAGTGATCCGAATATCCCCGGCAACAACCGGAACAGCCTCTTCGCTCTCATGGGGGAGAACTTCTCGAAACCAGCCGATGCACCCTGCCAAAGAAAGCACGCCGCCAAGAATGCTCACCGACACGCTGGTTACGAGGCCGGAAAACAATAAAGTGACTCCAAACGCCAGGATGAAGGGCCACGCTGTGGGCGCGGGCACTTCGATCTTGCGAGCAGCTTGACGGTTTTCGCTGATCTGCTCGGTTGTCAGCAATGTGGCCATTCCCTTCCTTCACCGTCCCAGAACGTAAACCACGGTGAAAACCACTATCCAAACCGCGTCGACAAAGTGCCAGTACATGGAGAGCACGTCGATGCGGCGAGACTGCTTCGCATCGACGCGGCCGCCCAGGGCAAAGATCGCGACGATCAAAAGCATGGCCAGACCTGCGGTAACGTGAAAAGCGTGCAGTCCGACGAGAGAGTAGTACGTTGTGCCAAACAGATTGGTCGAAATCGTGAGGCCGTGCTCGTAGATCAGCCGATGCCATTCGTGCGCCGTGCCGAAGAGAAATAAGCCACCTAGGGCGACGGTGAGCAACCAGAATCCAAGGAATGCAAAAGTAATCCCTCTCTCCAGAAACTTGGCGGCGAGATGGATCGTAAGACTGCTCGACAGCAGGCAGATCGTGTAGAAGATGGGTGTCTCGAGTACTTCGCGGGGAGTCGGTCCGGCAAGGCTCTTCCCCACATAAAAGAGATAAGCGACGACAAAAATCGTGAAGATGGCAGACTCAGCAATGATGAGGCCGGCCATAGCGACCTTGCCGCGATCGGGAAGGATCCAACTTTGCGGCGGCTGCGGGAGTGAATTTGCGATTGCGCTCATTGCTCTCGTCGTTTAATTCATAACTGCCAGTTCACTCATAGTGGCTGTCGGGATCTTCAGGGTGCTTCAGGTCCCAAAGCGGCCGGCGGCTGGCCACGATGGGAATGGAAGCAAAGTTATATGCGGGCGGCGGAGAACTGATGGACCATTCGAGCGTCCATGCATCCCAGGGATCGTTGCCCGCTTGGTCGCCTTTGAAGTACGAAATGATGAGGTTGGCGATGAAGATCACGATCGCCAACCCCTGGATGAATGCGCCGACCGTGATCTGGAGGTTCAAGGTGTCCCAGCCGCGTCCGGGCTCGTACGTGTAGATCCGGCGCGGCATTCCGAGCACGCCCGGAATATGCATGAGGTCGAACGTAAGGTGGAAGCCGATCAGGAAAAGCCAGAAATGCCACTGGCCCAGGCGCTCGCTGAGCATTCGCCCCGTCATTTTCGGATACCAGTAATAAAACGCGGCGAAGACGGCGAACAGAATTCCTCCAACGATCACGTAATGGAAATGCGCCACAACAAAGTAGGAAAGGCTAAGCTGCCAATCGAACGGCGAAGCCGCCAGCATGATGCCGGTCAGGCCGGCGATCAAAAATTGGAACAAGAATCCGATGCAGAACAGCATCGGCACCTTGAGCTGGATTTTTCCTCCCCACATCGTGCCGAGCCAATTGAAGATCTTGATTCCTGTGGGCACTCCTATCGCCATCGACGTGATGGTGAAAAAACTGTTGGCGGTCGAATTCATTCCCACGGTGAACATGTGGTGCGCCCAGACACTCATGCTCAGGAATCCGATCGCTATGGTCGCCGCCACCATGACTGGATATCCGAATATCGGCTTCCTTGAAAAGACCGGAACGATCTCCGACATGAACGCGAAAGAAGGAATAATGAGGATGTAAACCTCGGGGTGCCCGAAGATCCAGAAGAAATGCATCCAGAGCACCGCTGAACCGCCGGCTTGAGCATCAAAGAAGTGCCCTCCCAAGTATCGGTCGACGATCAACATCAACTGTGCGGCCGACAGCGGAGTCAGGGCGATCAGGACGATGCCCGACATTACCAGGTAGAGCCAAGCCAATAGGGGCATGCGTTTGAGCTCCATGCCCGGGCAGCGCATACACAGGATTGTGGCGATGAGATTAATACTGGTGGCGATGCTGCCGAAGCCGGAAACGAGAAGAGCGACCGTCCAATAATCGGAGCTGTGGCCGGGTGAAAACGCCCGCGCGGTCAAGGGTGCATAAGCCCACCATCCAACATCGGGCGCATTGCCCGCCCCGTATAAACCGTTGGCCCCGACAAGGCTGAAATACAGAAGCAGGCCACCGAAAAAAGAAATCCAGAAGCTGAAGGCGTTCAGGCGAGGGAAAGCCATGTCACGGGCGCCGATCATCAACGGGACCAGGTAGTTTCCGAACCCGAACAGGATGGGCATGGCGACAAAGAAAATCATCGTCGTGCCGTGCATGGTGAACATCCGGTTGAACACTTCCGGAGACACGAAGCTGGCGTGCGAGTGGATCAACTGGACGCGAATGATGAGCGCTTCCACTCCCCCGACCGTGAGGAACATCAAAGAGGAAAGAATGTACAGAATCCCCAACCGCTTATGATCGACCGTGGTAATCCACTGATGGAGTCGGTCAACCCACGGCTGGCCTTCGACCCTGGAGGCCGGGATGGTGATCGCGTTTGAGGCCATAGTTCTTTACCCCAGACTCCTAGTGAAGCGTCTCCATGTAACTCACAACCGCATCCAGGTCGGCGTCGCTCAGCTTCATGGCGGGCATCAGCGATCCCGGTTTGATAGCGCTGGGATTCTGTATCCAAAGACGCAGATTGTCGCGAGTGTTTTCGGCAGCGCCTGCGGCGATGGTG
>DATLKM010000138.1:0-4094 GCA_035538435.1 Binatia bacterium | reverse complement strand
TCGTCGGCGATATAGCTCACTGGCTGCTGAAAGGTTCCGTCGCCGTTCCCCAGCAGGATGGAGACCGCGCCCCCGTCGGTTATCGCAAGATCGGACCTCGTTTTGTCGCCGGTGAATTGCGCCGTGGCTATTGAGCTCGGGATTGCGCCCAGCAGATAGTATCCGTCCGGCGCAAAGGTTCCGTCGCCGTTCCCCAGAAGTATGTCGACCTGGTTTGTCGCGAAGAAACCGCCTCCGACCGCCACGTCCATTTTCCCGTCGTTGTTGAAGTCGGCGGCGCCCATCGCGGAGCCGTCGATGTTATAGGGTACCGGCGTCGTTATCGGCGCACCAAAGGTACCGTCGCCGTGTCCGGGAAGCACCTCGACGCAGTTGCAGACAACCCCTAGTGTGCTCACGCCCTCTAGGTCGAGGACGTCAACGTTGCCGCTGCCGGTAAAGCTTCCGAGCGTCACCATTCGCGACTCGGCTGTTGTGGGGTACGCGACCGGCGATTGAAATGTCCCGTCGCCGTTGCCGAGAAGGACGTATACCTCGTCGGTTCCGGCACCGCCAACCACTAGGTCCAGGATGCCGTTGTGCCTCGTGCTCGCTGCGGCCGCGTGGAAGGCGGGGGCGACCGCATACGTCGCGCCGTGGCGAAACGTTCCATCCCCATTCCCTAACAGAATTTCCACATTGCCAGCGCCGTATGTCCCCGGTACTGCCACGTCTGTAATTCCATCGCGGTTAAAATCACCCACCACAAGCGAGTACGGCTGCTGATATCCCAGGTAGAAGTCGGCTCTGGTTTCGAACTGGCCCTGCAGGAGTGGTGAGGACAGGAGTGCAGCGAGCAACGCTGCGATTTGGGCGATTCGGGTAAACATTGATGGCCCCAGCGGTGGAAGACTTCAAGTCGCGAGGGTAGCACAGATTCATAGGTAACACCGACTTTTTTGTGTCCAATATCCGTGCTCCTTGGCGATAGTTGCAGCTTTTTGCAGGCATTAACCTTGAGCGCCCTTCCCGTGCTACAGTCCGGTGGTGAGGGGGCAGCAGTAAAAATCCAAATCTAAGGAGACCTACCCATGAAATCCAAGGGTGTAGTATTAGTGTGCCTTTTCGGACTTTCGTTTTGTATCCTTCCCACCGTCCCTTCACCAGCCGCGGCGCAGATGTCGCTTGGGACCGTTGACGACCCAGCACTGGCGACGGGCGGCTGCCCTACCAACCGCTACTTCTACTCCGATCCCAACATGGTCTGCTGGACAACCACAGTCCGAAATTGCCCGAATGCCGATCCGCTTAACCTCGTTTATGGTGTCGACCTGCCCGCCACGGGCCCTTACAACGGGACCATCGTCATGTTTGCTGGCGACGGAGGCACCTACGCCGGTCCTGAGAACGGAGCGTTTGACACGTATGCGGCGGCATATCTAGCCAGCGGTTATCAAATCGTGCAGATCGCGTGGGGCGTGAACTACCCTGGTTACGACTGGGAATACAGCAACGTCAACACGGACGACTACGCGTACAACATCAGGAACGCGGCCTGCCGGCCCGCGACGTTCCTGAACTATGTCCGTTTCGGCAATGGCAACCCGAACGTTCCAATAATCTGGAATGCGACGAAGGGCGGCATGTGCGGGCATGGCAACAGCGGAGGAGCCGGGGCCATGGCATACGCCCTCGCCTGGTACAACGCCGGGGCAGGCGGCGTCGCATCAAATGGGAGCGGCTACCTTGACAAGGTCGTCCTCGAGAACGGGCCGGTTTTCAGCGACATTTATCAAGGATGCGAGGTGCAAAGCGGGGTCAACAGTCAATACACGACCATCTGCGCCCCGGGTACGACCCAGCCCGGCTGCAACAGCTGGCCCGGCGGCGGCAGGAATGTATTCGATTATCACTTGGAATATATCGACCCGGACTACAAGGCTGTGGAGAAGTGGTCCGGCACGCCGACCCCGGCCTGTGCAACGTCTGACACGACGAAGACGACAACGGCAGCCGAGAAGACTCTCTGGCAGCAGATGAGCATCGTCGACTTTACGTCACAGACGCAGCCCAGCTTTAACTATCCCAATACTGGGATGTCGGGCTGGCTGTGCCAAAGCGTGACCGGCGTGGTCAACGGCCAGCCGGTGCCGATGAACAACTCCGCGCCTGAGGGCGAGCTCTTCTATTTGCAGTTCACGAGCTACTCACAGGCCGCGAATTTCCTCTCCGTGAACGGTGTCTCAGCCTGCCCGAACGCGCCCGAAAACATTGAGAATGGCGTCGTCACCGTGGGCACGGTCACTTACGGGCCTCCGCCCACATACTCCCAGCCCGCCTCGCAGGCGCTGATCAACGACATGCTCGGGAAGAGCCCGGCGCAGTCGGGTGGCTCCTGCGCGGCACTTGGCGCTGTGAGAGGGTAACAATAGCAGCAAATCGCCTATCTGCGGGGCGCAGCGCGCGCCCCGCCTTTTAATTCCTTAATCTGCCTTCGACTTCCTCGACCCGAATTCGTACACAGTGACGCTATGAAATTTCTGGCCGGGCTTCAATTCGGTTGAGGGAAAGCTGGGATGATTCGGCGAGTCGGGAAAGTGCTGCGTCTCAAGGCATAGGCCGTAGCGGAATTTGTAGACTTTCTTGTCTCTGCCTTCGATCGTGCCATCGATGTGGTTGCCGGTATAAAGCTGAATGCCCGGCTGGTCGGTGAGCACGCGCATGGTCCTGCCGGTCGTTGGTTCGTAAACGACCGCGGCTTCGGCAAGCTCGCCGGACGCGTGGTCGAGCACAAAATTTTCATCGTAGCCCTTGCCGAAATGCAGTTGCTGGTCGTCGGCGTCAATGCGCTCGCTGATGGCGTGCGGGGTTCGAAAGTCGAACGGCGTGCCTTCGATCGACTTTATTTCTCCGGTCGGAATCAGGTCGGCGTTGACCGGCGTGTCGTGCGAGGCGTCGATCTTCACTATGTGCCCCACAATATCGCCATTGCCCTGCCCCTTCAGATTGAAATAAGAGTGGTTGGTCAGGTTGAGCACCGTATCTTTGTCGGTGGTGGCCGAGTATTCAATCTTCAGGGCGCCGTCGTCCACGGTATAGCGGACGTGCGTGGTCAGCGTGCCCGGAAAACCCTCGTCGCCATCGGGGCTCACGTGCGTGAGTTCCACGCCGTCTTTTATTTCCTTCGCGTCCCACAGATATTTGTCGAAGCTGCGCAGACCCCCGTGCAGCGCGTTGTCCCCGTCGTTCTTCGGTATGTGGTACGTGCGGCCATCAAGCTGGAACGTGCCGTGCGCAATGCGATTGACGTAACGCCCGACGATCCCGCCGAAGTGTGCGGTCTGGCTTTCATACTGCTGAATGCTATTTTCGCCCAGGACGACGTTCTCCATTTTTCCGTCGCGGTCGGGCGTGCGCAGCAATACTAAAATCGCGCCATAGGTAATGACATAGGCTTCAATCTTGCCGTCGGAAAGCGAATAGAGCTCCACCGGCCGGCCGTCGGAAGTGTGGCCGCACGGTTCTTTTTCGACCCGCGTAGCGGCGAAGGCGGGGGCGCAAGAAAAAATGAAAGTGAGGACGATTGCGGGCCAGCGGGTTAATGAGGTCATGTCTCTTCTTTCGACTGTGGGATGGCGTTGATGTTAGCGCAAAAGGACGCGTTGCGCCGCGTAGCGTCATCCTGAACGCAACCGTTTTTCCGGCGGAGCGAAGGATTTCAGCGCCCACCGCTCACGATCCCGAGCCCGCATACAACTGAAAGGCCGCCCAATACTGCGGCTTGTGAAAGGGGCCGGACGAATGCAACAGGGCCAGCTTCGCCTCCCGCAGCGCCGCTTCCGGAGTCTTTCCTTTTCCAAGGCCGTCATAGAACCGGTCCATCAGTTGTGCGGTCGAAACGTCGCTGGCTTCCCATAACGCCGCTATGACATTGTGCGCCCCGGCGCGCAGAAACGCCCAGGACAATCCCACCAGGCCCTCGCCGGAATAGGCGCGCGTTCCCGCCCCGTAACAAGCCGAGATCGTGACCAGATCGGCTTTGATGGGATGCTGAATAATGTCTCGCGCATAAAGCTTGAAATTCTCGCCGCCGCTGCCGGATTTCGAAAGCACAA
>DATLKM010000137.1:0-3432 GCA_035538435.1 Binatia bacterium | reverse complement strand
AAACATTTGTGGGGTTCAAAGGCGCGCCGGGAGGGGACGACTACCAGCGCATCTGGATCAACCCCGATATCCCGGACATCATTGCGCTTTCCAGCGATCAAGGGACGATCATCAGCGTGAACGGAGGCGCCAGCTGGAGTTCCTGGTACAACCAGCCCACGGCGCAGTTCTATCACGTGACCACCGATGATCGCTTTCCCTATTGGGTGTACGGGGCGCAACAGGAGAGCGGCTCAGCCGGCACCATGAGCCGCAGCGACTACGGGGAGATCAGTTTTCGGGAATGGCACTCGTTGGGCGTGTTCGAGTACGGATACGTTGCGGTTGACCCACTCGATTCAAATATCGTTTTTGGCGCGCGGCTCTCGCGCACCAACCAGGAGCTCGGCGAAGTGGCCGATGTTACGCCGGAGCCGGTGCGCCGGGGGCAATATCGTTATGACCGGACGCTGCCGGTGGTTTTTTCTCCGGTGGACAAACACGCGCTCTATTTCGCTGCGAATGTTCTGTTCAAGTCCACCGATGCGGGGAACAGCTGGAAGGTGATCAGCCCCGATCTGACGCGCCCCTCATATGAAATTCCGGCGAACCTTGGAGTCTTTGCGGCATACGATCCGGAAAAGGGAAAGCATCGCGGCGTGATTTATGCGGTGGCTCCTTCATTTCAGGAGGCGGACACCCTTTGGGCGGGAACAGATGATGGCCTCATTCACCTGACTCGCGACGCCGGTAAAACGTGGCAAAACGTTACGCCCCCGCAGCTGAAGCCGTGGAGCAAGGTTTCGATCATCGAGGCCTCACATTTTGAGGCAGGAACGGCGTACGCCGCGATCAACACTTTTCGCCTCGATGATTTGCGCCCGCACATTTATCGCACTCGCGACTTTGGCAAGAGCTGGGAAGAAATTGCCAAAGGAATGGCCGGCAACTCGCCGACGAACACGGTCCGCGAAGATCCAGCTCGCAAAGGACTGCTTTTTGCGGGAACGGAAACGACGGTTTACGTTTCGTTCGATGACGGCGACAACTGGCAGCCGCTGCAGCTGAATCTGCCGCACACTTCGATGCGCGACCTGACTATTCATGGCGATGACCTGGTCGTTGGCACGCACGGGCGGTCATTTTGGGTGCTGGACGACATTACGCCCCTGCGCCAGATCAACCCGGAGATGGCCAGCGCCGCAGTAACGCTTTTTGCGCCGCAGGAGGCGGTGCGCTTTCGTTGGAATCGCAACACGGATACGCCGCTGCCTCCCGAGGTACCGGCGGGAAAGAATCCGCCGGATGGGGCGATCATCGACTACTACCTATCGGCTGCTTCAGCGAAACCGGTCACGCTGGAGATCCTCGATGGCCAGAATCACCTGGTTCGTAGGTATTCGAGCACGGATCAACCGGAGCCGCTCGACAAGATTGCCGCTTCCAATCCGATTCCCATGTACTGGGTGAGGCTGGCGCAAATTCTGTCGGGTGCGGCGGGGATGCACCGGTTCGTATGGGACCTGCATTATCCGGAACCCGAGACGCTGCACCGTGAGTTCCCCATTTCGGCGATTGTTCATGACACTCCACAACTTCCGGTGGTGCTTTCGCATTGCCAGGACGATATACGGTGAAGCTGACCGTCGATGGGAAGAGTTACACTCAGCCGCTTACGATGAAAATGGACCCGCGCATCAAGGCATCCGAAGCCGATCTCGAGAAACAATTCGAGATGGAAATGAGCTCGGTGGAGGGCATGAACGAAAGCTATGAGACGTTACGCCAGGTACAGTCGCTGCGGGCGCAACTGAAGGAGCGTTCCGGAACAACGAAAACGATGCCGGCGAAACTCAAGGAGGGAATTCAGGCCCTCGATACCCAGCTTGCAGAAATGGAAGGAGCCGCGCAGAGCGCGTTCTTCGGTGTGCCTCCCAGCGGCGCGGCCGGCGAAAACCTGTCCACGTTAAACCAGCATTTTGCAGGCTTGTTGGCGGTTGCGGATAGCGCCGATGCCGCACCGACAACCCAGGCTGCTGCCGCGTACCAGGAAATGCAGAGCGCGCTGGAGACTTTGCTGGCACGCTGGCGCAAACTTCGACAGAACGAGTTGGCAACACTGAACACATCTCTGAAAAAAGCTGGCCTGGCCGAGGTTGATCCCCGGAAAGGTTCGGCGAATCAGCCGGGCGACGATTCAGACAGTGAAGACCAGCCGTAGACCGAGTCTGTAACGAAAGTCCGCAATCGCCCGCGGCGGGTTGACCGGTTTCTGCTTCGTTTCGTAGATGAGGGGAGCGGCGTATTTTCAACGCTTGTCATCACGATCCAGATATGCCTGTCCGGACCGCCCTATTTCACAAATCATTTACTTGACATTATGTTTGCTTTGGTTAGAAACTCTGCCGCACACGTCGCTTGAAAGCGGCATGCCCTCCAGGTTCGGTGCCGACGTACTAGCGTGTTGACTTCCCCGGTTCGCGCGCGATGCTCGCTCAAGCTGAGGTGATTGGCTCTGGTCCCAGCTAGGAGTCGGTCATGGAACTACGGCCCCGGTACAGGTTTGGGTTGTGCTTGGCAGTTCTAGTTGCCCTCGCGCTTTGCGGTTCTCCCTCCTTCGGACAAATCACCGGCACAAACGTCAACATGGTTTCCGGCGTCGAATGGCCTGGCGGCGACCCTTTCCTGCAACGGCAAAATGAGCCATCCATAGCGGTGTCCTCCCGAAATCCGTTTCACCTGCTGGCAGGTGCGAACGATTATCGTTCCGTCGACCTGGCGTTAACCACCAATGGAGAAACCGGCGACGCCTGGCTGGGACTGTTCAAGTCCCTTGATGGCGGAAACACCTGGCGCAGCATTCTGCTGCCGGGCTGCCCGTACAATACGCCGGTGTGCGCGGGCGCGCCGGCGGTCAAGAACGCGGGTTACCAGGCTGCCGCTGATCCTACGGTACGCGCCGGAACCAACGGCATGTTCTATTACGCGGGCCTGGTGTTTAACCGTGGGCTCAATCCCCCAAGCGCCATCATCGTCTCGCGGCTGATCGACCTCAACAACAAGGAGAATGCCGATCCCAACGACATCTTGAATGGCGATTCCATTCAATACGTCAGCACAGCCATCGCTGCCACCGGCACGCCTTCACAGTTCCTGGACAAACCGAGCATGGCGGTGGACATTCCGCGATCCGGCGCCGGCACGTGCAACCTCTCCGTCAATCAGCCTGGAAATGGCGTGGTAAATCAGTCCTTTCCGGCCGGAAACGTTTATGTGGCATACACAGCTTTCACGGAACCGCCCAACACGGATCCTACGACACTGACCAATCCCCAATCGAAGATTTACTTCGTGCGGTCCACGGATTGTGGGGCGACTTGGAGTCATCCCATCGCCATCAGTGGGAGCGGAGCGATCAATCAGGGTGTAACCATCGCCATCAATCCGCTCAAT
>DATLKM010000136.1:0-2105 GCA_035538435.1 Binatia bacterium | reverse complement strand
CCATCCTGGGCGAAGACGGCCGTCGCGCTTAACGCGAGGGCGACCAAGAGGGTTAAGTGGTAGCCGAGTCGTCGCATCTGCATGTCTCCTGGAATTTTTCTGGTAGGCGAGTTAACGATCAGCTTCTTCCGCGCCCTGACGGAAGAATCGCTGGCTAGGACAGTGTAACGTTATCTTCCTAAGTGCCCTTATGTCAATAACATTGAAAGAAAAGCGAAGCAATAGAGGCCCGAATTGCGATCATTCTCAACCGCACCTTGATTCGGAATATACTGGCTGGCGATGTTCAACGAAATCATTCTTGACCACTTCAAAAGTCCGCACAACCCCGGCGACTTATTAGATGCCTCCGCGACCGTAGATGTTACAAACCCCGTCTGCGGCGATATGCTGCGGTTGGCTGTCCGCGTCACCTCCGGGCGGATTGACGCTGCTCGATTCAAGACGCGAGGTTGCGTAGCCGCCATTGCCGCCAGTTCAGTTCTCACCGATCTTCTGACGGGAAAATCCCTCGATGAGGCGCGCCGCATTTCCCCGCAACAAATTTCCGACGCCCTCGGAGGTCTGCCGCCAGCAACATTTCATGCCGCTCAGCTCTGCTGCGACGCCATAGCTGCTTTGTCGAGGAAACTCTGAGCCGAAAGACTTGTGGCGGGGAGCTAACGCCGAAGGGCGGCACACTTTTCCTAGCAGGCCGCTGAAAAATTAAGTTGGGACGGCCAATTTCTCCCTGGGTTGGCGTTATTTGTGAGTTGCGAGCGGCGTTCTCTCGATTTGTTGGGCTGCCGAATGCCCCAAGTGGCCTTCGCGATCCCCATTCAGAGACACTGCGGCCCCGACTTACTACGCAGGAACCGCGGCCATCAGGTTTCGCATGCGCACCAGATTGTAGGCCGCGCACGCAAACGTAAACATCCAGTCCACCTTCAAGGTTCCGCGATGACGCACCTTGCGCAACAGAGCAATGGTCTTCAGCCAGCCGAAACATTCTTCGATACGCTTCCTCTTTCTCTGGCTGATCCGATAGCCCGCGTGTCGCGTCGTTCGGCTATCGACCGCACTGCCACCGCGGCGTCCCAAGTTTTGCGCCACGTGGGGTGTCATGCGCAGGTTCCGGCACTCGCGCACAAAGTCTGCCGTGTCGAAGCCCTTGTCACCGCCCACGGTCACCCGCCTGATTCCCGGAATCTCCTGCAGCATCTCCAGCGCGGCATAGCGCTCGGCGATGCCCGTCGCTTCCCACACCCGGCTCGACACGATCAGCCCGTTGCGATTCTCCACCAGCAGGTTCCCGCTATAGCTCAACTTGGCCTCCTTGCCTTGGCCCTTGCGCGCCAACTGCGCTTCTGGATCGCTTTTCGATTCGTGCGTTCGGTTCGAGCGCTTCTCCCCATGAAAATCCACCGTCGGATTTCCCGGATCCTCCGGCGGAGAGGAATTCGTCTTGTCCTTCCGCTGAAAACTCTTCAGGCTGGCCCAGGCTTCCAGCAACGTGCCGTCCATCGTGAAGTGCTCGTCCGAGGTCCATCCTTGCTCTCGCGCGTGCGCCACCACCCGCCTCAGAAATTCCTTCGCCACCTCAGCCTCCAGCAAGCGGTCCCGGTTCTTGGTGAACACCGTCGCGTCCCACACCGGATCGTCCAAATTCAGCCCCACAAACCAGCGGAACAGAATGTTGTAGTCCATCTCTTCCATCAGCAGCCGCTCGCTGCGCACCGAATAGAACATCTGCAACAGCTGCGCCCGCAAGAGCTGCTCCGGCGGAATCGACGGCCGGCCCACTTTCGCGTACATCTTGTCGAACTGCGGCGACAGCTGCTTCAGGATTTCGTCAACCATCGTGCGGATCGGCCGCAGCGGATGATCTTTGCGCACCCGCTGCTCCGGCGAAATGTAGCTGAACACGTGATCTTGCTGTTGATCGGTTCCTCGCATGCGGCATTGGACGCGCGCTGCATTACTTCGTTGCCTGATTTGATGGATTTTTCAGCAACCTGCTAGGCGAGCCGGTGCCATAGTGTCCTCCCCAGTAATTTAATTGCGCGGGACTTTAATTCGTCCGGGGGTACGTGTCAAGTAAAGAAATGGAGAAAACTGGGCAGCCT
>DATLKM010000135.1:0-5631 GCA_035538435.1 Binatia bacterium | reverse complement strand
CCAGCGGCCTGCGCAGTTCAGACGTTGCCGGCGTCGTCACCAGCGTCACGCTTACCGAGGCCGCGTTTGTAGGCTGGCCGTTATTCGGCAGTTGACAGGTAATTTCTGAGGTGGTGAGCGATGGCGATCCCGTGCACGTGTAAGTGAGATTCAGCGCGGTTGTGCTGTTGGTCACGAAACTAATCGGAGATCCCATCCCGGTAATAGCCAAGTTTACCGTCGCGCTCGCTCCAACCGTGACGGCATATGTTGGAGGAGTAATCGCGCAGCCGCCGGGCGGGCAGACGGTGAAGCTCTCGTTCGTCGCCGACACCGTGAGCGAAACAGTCATCGGAACATTCGCTGTGCCGCTCGCGCCCGTTACCGTGACCGTCTGCGGTCCGGACGGCAGCGCCATGTTCGCCGCCGTGGTGATGGTCAAAGTTACGCTCTGGGTGTGAACGCCATCGAGTGTGACGCTCGGCGGGCTGAAAACGCACAGCGCCCCCGCCGGCAGTCCCGACGGACAACTGCCCGCGTTGGTAGAGGTGCTGTTCGTAAAATTGACTGTTCCCGTGAAGCCTCCCACCGGCGTCACGGTAATCGGATAGATGGCGCTCTGTCCCGCGGGCACGCTCAGGCTCGAAGGATTGGCGGACATCGTAAAAGGAGTTGTCACCGTCACGCTTGTAGCAGAAGAGGTCGCCGCGGCGTGGCTGGCATCGCCTTCATAGGTCGCCGTGACGCTATTTGTGCCCGGTGGCATCGCCGCCGTGCTCAGGACGGCCGTTCCCGTCGTGCTCGGCGGATAGGGATAATTCACCGTTACAGTCCCCAGATTTGTAGTGGTCCCACTGTTCAAAGTCGAGAAACTCACTGCGCCTGTCCCGGTCGACGGCGTCAACGTCGCAGTCAATGTCACACTCGTTCCAATGGTCACGTTGTTTGTCGAGGACGCAAGGGAAACAGAGGTCGCGGTTCGCGACGCAGCTTTCCACGCCACCAGCAAATCATTCACATCGACTGACCCCAGGCCGGTTACAAGGTTGTATCCGGTGGTTGGGTCCGCGTTCGATGCCTGATAGCCGAACGATCCCGTGCTGCCTTCCGGCCCCGGGCACTGCAACGCCACAGGCCACGGAGCCGGTGGTTGCGCGCCTTCGCAGTAGACAATGTTGTTTCCGCTCGTGGCTGGGCGAAACGCGCTCGATGTTGTTGCCAGCGTGTACAGCATCGGGTTGATGTTGCCAAGGCCGTTCGCGCCCAGGTATTGGTTCAGCAAAGCCACAATACCTGCAAAAATAGGAGACGACGCCGACGTGCCTCCGACCAGGGACGGCCCCACCAGCACGGTGTTGTTCCCGTTGCATGCGCCGCCGCTGCAGATTCCATTCACCGCATCCTGAATGTTGGGTGTATCTGGGGCCCCGCAGCTGCTCGATGTGTCGCTGGCGTATTGCGACGTGGTAGCCAGTTCCGCAATCGGCGTGCAATAAACATATCCGGGAAAATTCGGCGAAGCCAGCAACGAAACGTCAGGCACGAACCGCCCGGGCGCCTGTCCTGGAATCGTCACTGTCTGCCAGGAAGGTTGCGGGAAGCCGGAAACGCAATTGGAAAAATCTGAAGTCTGCACCGAACAGTTGCTTATCCCGCCGCCGCTGGAAACGATTGCGTAGCTCTGCTGCACCGACAACGGGGTGCCCCCCGCCAGCAGGGTGAGCTCGACATCGTCGTTCCACGCCGTCTCCGGCAGGGGCGCATCTTGCGCCGTTCCGCCATTCGGATACGCGCCGCTGGTCTGGCTCCAGTACTGGGTGTCGAAACCCGATGGGTAGGTGATCGCAGTTCCACCCACACCGGTGACCTCCGGGCTGCTTGCCGGATAACTGACGGCGAGGCCTCCGATGGCAAGGTTTTGCGTGGACGAGTTGGTCGTCCCGTCGCAACTGGCCGCGCCCGAGTCCCCCGAAGAATTCATGAACGTGATGCCCAGCGAGTTGGCTTTCGTCAATTCGACCTCATCGCTGGGAAGCGAGTTCTCGTCGAACTCGCAGGGAGCTCCGTAGCTCATGCTGATGATTGGCGCGATGGCATGATCGATGGCGTAATAGAACGAGTGAAAGACGTCGGTAGAGTTCACGAAAATAATCTGCGCGCCCCGCGCCGTTGCCGCCGACCATTCCAGGTCGAGGTCGGCTTCCGTGACATCTCCCCGCGTCGGCGGGGCTACTCCGGGGTCGGCGCCGTCGAGCACGTAAACGAAATTGCTCGTATTGCACGCCGTAATCACGTCCGCCGAGTTCGTCGTGCACCCGTTGATCGCAGGTAATTGAAATCCGTTTCGGAAGGCGTTCAGATCGGCAAGATAAACGTCGGTCTGTCCCACGATCGCCAGCTTTTGCCCGGTGCCGTCGATCGCCGGCGAATCGTTGTACAGCGTCTGAACATCGTAGATCGCCGCGATGTCCCCCGGCGCGACGAAGTCGGGAGGGATATAGCTGCCGTCGTAATAGTTCGCACGCGCTCTTTGTTGCGGCGTTCTCACATACGCCGGCTTCGGGTGGAAATCGTCCATGCCGCGAAAGCCGGCGGCAATTCCTGATAAGGCAGCCGGGATTGACGGCGGAACAGCGTTGGCGAAATGCATTTCGCCGTTAACGCTGTAACGATGAAACTCAGTCTGAAAGGCGCTCTCGAGTTGTGCCGCACTTCCGCTGAAAGAAATCCAGTTCCGGCCTTGCGCTACCTCTGTGACGGTCAATCCTTGAGATTTCAGCCACCCCGTAATTTTCTGCACGTCGTTCTGGCTCAGACCAAACTGGTCAGCCCATTGCGCCGGCGTCAGCCACTTGTGAAAGCTGGGCGATTTAGGGTTCTGCTGTGCAACGACCAGTGTCTTTAACGCCTGCTGCTGCGCAGGCGTCGGCAAAGTGAGCAGCGTGACGTGATTCAACTGGAAGGATGGCGCTACCCGTCCCTGGTCGTACTGCGGTTTTGCATTGCGCCGCAAGCTTCCGCTTAGCGGAATCCGCTGGCCTCCACCGATAACAGTAATGCGGTCGGCCTGGGCGACGCTCAATGTGGAAACCAGGGTGGAGGCAAACAAGAGCAGAAAAAACCTACAAGACCGCTCAAACCTTCGCATGAAACGCTCCAATTGCAGGGTGGACTGGGGGTGCCAGGTGCCTCTAGCTTACACGGCTTTCTAGCTTTCTGATCAAGTATCAGAGGTGTCGGGTTGTATGCCCGACACGAAAGTTGTCGGCAGTCCCAAGTCCGGCGTCCGATGCTGCCAGCCCTGAGCGAACTTCCAACCCCAGCCCAGCGCGCAGTGCTCTGGGACGCCGAACACAAGACTTCTTACATCCCCAGCAGATTCGGAAACAGCTTGGCGTAAGTATGTTCTTGCGCCCACAGATTCAGCGGTACCGAGGCCATCTCATCCACAAGCGGAACCGCCAGACCGTTTTTCGTCAGGTCGATCGACTTGATATAGGTTTTGCAGGTATCGCAGCACTCAACGCGTACGTGCGGCAGTTCGGCCGCAGTGTAAACCGGCAATTTGTCGGGATCTTCTTCTCCGCAGCCCGGGCAAGTGACGCGTCGGAACTCCCATTCCGTCAGGCAAAAGCCGCAAGCCAGATGACGGCTGGCGCCGTCTCCTTGCGGTCGCATGATTCCGAAAGCCGGTTTCCGATTGCAGAACGGACAATACGAATACTGGTATCCGGTCGTCTGCAAGCCGGCGTGTTGGCGCTGCAATTCCGCATAGGGTTGAAGGAAGGCGTAAGCCAGAAATCCCTGCGGCTGCGAGGGCGGCTGGGTTGACAGCCACCCCTCGCGCAGAACATCGGCCTGCCAGTCCGGAGCTCCAGCCTGCAGCATGCGAGCGACCTGCGCCAGCAAAGCCGGTCCGTGCCGCTCCACCACCAGCAGAAACGCCTGAAACTTTGGCACATATTCAACCAGAACTCTCACCGTCGCCTCAGCATCGGGAGGCCAGCGCACCGATCCATCACCGCCTCCCCCTAACTCCGCCTGAAAATGAGCGATGTGAGAGTAGAACCCGAGTATTTCTGAGGCAAATGGGTACTGCTCTGCCAGTTGCCCCGCCCGCGCAATCCGCCCTCGCCATGTATTTCGGGTCACGCGGCGATTATGCCGTGCCACGCACAGACTGGGCAAGCGCCTCTTCGAGTGAAGGAATCGGTTTCTCGCTCCCGGCGGAAATCGAAGACGAAATTTTCGGCGGTTTCCTCCATTGACTCCCGCGACGGGTCGGACTAATATTTCCTCACTTTCAAGTGAATCCATCTTAGGGGTGGATCTCTCTAAGCCAATACCGAAGGAAGCAGTCGGAGGACGTGCATGGAACTGTCCCGCAGAAACTTCCTGAAAGGCGCGCTGGTTGGCGGAGCGGGCCTGTCGCTTCTGGGTTTCGATCTCCAGCCTGCTTATGCTCAACTCAAAGAACTGAAGATCGCCCGCGCCAAAGAGACGCGCTCAACCTGTCCCTACTGCGCGGTGGGCTGCGGGGTCCTGATCTATACCATCGGTGACGGCGCGAAAAACGTCACGCCGCAAGTCATCCACGTAGAGGGCGATCCCGATTGCCCCACCAATCGCGGCACCCTGTGTCCCAAAGGCTCCTCTCTCGAGCAAGACATGCTCAACCCGCGGCGCTTGGTGAAGCCTCAGGTTCGGCGGCCGGGGGCTACCGACTGGCAGGACATTTCCTGGGACGACGCGCTCAGCGAGATTGCGCAATGGACCAAGAAAACGCGCGACGCGACCTTCGTCGATAAAGACGCCAGCGGCAAGACGGTGAACCGCTGCGAGGGAATTTCCTTCATCGGCGGATGCACCGATACCAACGAGTTCAATTTTCTGGTGGTAAAAGCCATGAGGAGCTTGGGCCTGGTTTATTTAGAAAACCAGGCCCGTGTTTGACACGGCCCCACGGTCTCAAGTTTGGGACCAACGTTCGGACGCGGGGCCATGACTAACGGCTGGGTCGACATCAAGAACACCGACATGATGTTGATCATGGGCGGCAATCCTGCCGAGAACCATCCCTGTGGTTTCAAGTGGGCGATGGAGGCGAAGCGGAACCGCAACGCCAAACTGATCTCCGTCGATCCCCGCTTCACGCGAACATCCTCCACCGCCGATTTGTTCTGCCAGATTCGCGCCGGAACAGACATCGCCTTCCTCGGTGGACTGATTCGTTATGCGATCGAGAACAACCGCGTCGCGAAAGACTACCTGGTCAACTACACCAATGCCGCGTTCATCGTAAAAGAAGGTTTCAAACTGCCGGAGGATGGCTTGTATTCCGGGTTCGACGCCGGAGCGGGCAAATACGATTTATCCACCTGGAATTATGAAGGAACTGGAGGCGCGAGCGGAGAAGCCGGCGCCACAGGCCATGCCCCCGAAGCCGTTCCCGGCAAAGTCGGAGGGGCGACCCCACCTCCGCATCTGCCGCCGAACGTCAACTTCGATGTGACGCTGCAACATCCGCGATCCGTCTTCCAGTTGCTCAAGCAGCAGTACTCGCGCTACACGCCCGAGACAGTAGAACGTCCCGGCCCCCTTGCCCCCTACCTGCTCCAGCCCGGTCAGGGCGAGGACCTCCTCGACCCTGGC
>DATLKM010000134.1:0-19937 GCA_035538435.1 Binatia bacterium | reverse complement strand
CCCAGCCGATAAAACACTTCTGGAGCGAGGATGGACCAGTTTCGGTGGGGATCGTGCTTGATGTCAGCGGAAGCATGAGCACAAAAATCGAGCGCGCCCGGGAAGCGGTCGATGCATTGTTGAAGAACTCGAACCCTCAGGACGAGTTCTTCTTAGTCACTTTTGCTGGTAAGCCCAGTCTGACTCAAAACTTCACCAAAAACGAAGACGAGTTGCGGAACAGCCTTCTCTTTACGGCTCCGAAGGGGCGTACGTCTCTACTCGACGCCCTCGTCCTGGCCGTGAACAACATGAAAAGCGCGCAGTATCAGAGGAAGGCCCTTGTGATCATCTCCGATGGCGGCGACAATTGCAGCCGCTATACGGAAAAAGAGGTCCGCTCGTTGATCAAAGAAGCGGATGTGCTGGTCTATTCGATTGGAATTTTTGATCGGGAATTCCAGACCATAGAAGAGTTTCTTGGCCCAGAGTTGCTGGGAGAACTAAGCAGCATGACTGGCGCCAGCGCATACACTCTGGATAATCCTGTGTATCTTCCGCGCATCACCGAACACATTGCCGCCGAGTTGCGCCACCAGTACATCCTGGGCTACCGTCCCGACAATCCGCGGCATGATGGAAAATGGCGAAAGATCAAAGTCAGCCTGGCCTCGATTCCGCATAGTCTGCCGATGCTGAACGTGCACGCGCGCACGGGATACTATGGCCCGTCGCAGTGACCTGCCGGGGCGATTACGAAGGCAGTTACTTCGTTCAGCGGCCTCGCCACGAGAGGCTCTATGTCGTCCAATCCGCTGCACACCTTAATGGCCTCTTCGGTCCTATCAGAATCTAACCAGTCGGGGAGGGTGTAAGGTAATCATCCCTAAGTATTATTGCGATGGTGTTGGCGCAGCGGTTAACCTCGCCGCATGGTTCGACAGAGGGAGGAGAAGGTAGTCACAATTGTGGACGACGACGAGTCAATGCGAAACGCGCTGCTCGGCCTGCTCAATGCGGCGGGGCTGCCAGTGCGCGTGTTCGCCTCAGCCGAAGATTACCTGAATTCCGGAACGCAACATGAAACCGGGTGCCTGATTATCGACGTTCGTATGCCGGGAATGTCCGGTCTCGAATTGCAGTCGCGCCTGAATGCGGAGCATCACAGCATTCCAACAATTTTCATCACGGCTCACGCCAACACCAAGATGAGAATGGAAGCTTTGCGGGCGGGCGCAGTGGAATTCCTGACCAAACCTTTCGACAATGCTGTCCTGCTCCAGCACGTCAGAGCGGCCATGGGGAAGTAACCGGTTAACGCCGCTTGACGACACAAACGCCGGAAGAAACCTATTGTTTGTCAATCTTAATAGCGAAAAGGCCGTTCTTCCTGGCTAGTCCAGAAGTATACGAGAATGATCGCGCTGGCGGCCGCCGCATAAGCGCACCACACGGAGGTGAAGGCGTAGCGCTTCACGGCCATCACGATCAGCAGGATCCCCAGGTTGGCCGCCCCGAAAGCCACCATCATCCGGATGCGCGAGAAAAACAGCGAGCCGCAGGTGACAACGATATACAGCAGGGCAACGATCGTATTGTTGGTCGCCTGATTCATGTACACGATGCTGTTCTTCTCAATGTAAAGCTCGAGGGGAAATGCGGTGAGAGCCCACAGAATATAAAGCGTGACCGCTGCGCCGAGCACCACAAAAGGCAGCATTTTCCTGCGGCTTTGCGCATTGGGCTCGAACAGGAACACGCTGAGCGGCGCCAGAAACGGCAAAAGCCCCTGGGCATAAAGCATGAACGCCGCTCCCATGTCGTGCGCTACCGTGGAGGAAAGCCGGCCGTCCAGTCCCAACCACACAAATCCCTCGATAAACTGATGAATCGCGAACAACATCGGCAAGGCGGCAAAAAGCAGTTCGCGGCGATGCTTTACTTTCGCCAGGGTGACCACTCCAGCGCTGCCGAGCGCTGCGCTGCCTGCGAAGTTCACTGTCGCTGAAAAACACACGGCTGGCCCCTTCCGCCAAACCTTATGGCCCTTTTCGCGTGACTACATAACGAGGAGTAAAGTCTACATCACGACTCATCAACAAAGATGGGCGTAGCGGCAGAGATGAGCGATGGCACCAGCGCGACCGCGTTCTCAAGGCGCTATCGCCTTCAATTTCTCAAGCTGGGCGTCGCACTCTGCCAGCGCCGCTGCTATTTTTGAGGGATTGCCGCAGATGAATCCGATGGGCGTAATCGCCCCGGGGTTTTGGATCTGTTGCCAGGCACTCGCGCTGCGTTGGTACCAGTCGCGGGCCTCAGTCCAATCGCTGAGGCGCCGCCCGGCTTGATTCTTGAAACCCAAGGCCCTCTTGCACGATAGATCGCCGAGCCCCGCATAGCTGCCCGCCATGGCATATTGCACTTCCAGCATGTTCGGGTTTTTGCTTGCGACTTGTTGCAGGATCGCTAAGGCTCGCTCGTATTCTTGGGCGGCTTCCTGCGGCGCGCTCTTCGCCATTTGCTCACCGATTTTCACATGAATGCCTGCCGCGATCGACTGAAGGAACGGTCCTTCTGCCTGCTCCCACTCCACCAGCACCTTGCGATAGTTCTGCAACGCCTCCGCTGTGTCACCGCGCCGTCCCAGTGCTTCGCCCGTCCAAATTAAAGTCCATTGCAGGTACCAGCGCGGCTCGGAATAAGAAGGGTCTCTCTGCACCTGCGCCTCGAACATCTTTTCCGCGCGATGCAGAAGGAGCAGGCCCTTCCGGCTGTCACCGCCAAAAGCCAGCGCCCGGCCCGATTTTGCCAGGGCCGTCCCCACATCGAGCTGCACCACCGCATTCGTCGGATCGGTCGCCAATAACGACTCCAGCAGCCGCTCATCTTCTTGGTAGGCGTTCAAAGCCCCTTCAGCATCGCCATCCATCAGCAGACTGTCTCCGTAGCGATCGAGGGCGAAGCCGAGATACCTCTTTGCGTTCGCATCGGTGCCCTCCGCCGACATGGCCTGGAAAATCTGAATTCCGCGCTGGGCATGTTCCTGGCCTTCTTTGCGAAGGCCCAGCTTCGCCATCTCGTCGCCGGATTTTATTTCCAGCTTTCCCATCGCCAGTTGCAAGCCGCGGTCGGCGGGAGCGGCTTGCAGGCGCGCTTCAACGATCGGGCGTTCTTTCTGTAGATAATTCAACGCTGCCCGGTAATCTCCGCTGTAGTGCAGCAGCGTGACCAGAAAGTCGTAATGGGCTTGCAGTTCTTCCAATACCCTCGGGTTGGAAGGGGCGAGTTGGTAGGCGTGTTCCGCAGTGCTCAAGGCCGCCAGTTCATTGCTGGTGTTGTCGGCTCCTTGCCCATTAGTGCGATTTGAAACCATCACGGCATACATGCGCTGGCTTCGGGCGAGTGCGGCGAGGTCGTCGGCGTTGCCTGGATCGGCCTTCACGATTTCTTCCCGAATTAACAGCGATTTCCTGTAACTACCGAACGCGCCCTGCGAATCGCCCAAATTCGCCCCGAAAGGATTGCCCTGAACCGTACCGACTTTTTCGTAGGCCGTGGCCAGTTCGCGCTGAAGAGAGGTGTCCGCCGAGGAATCGCGCGCAAGCCCATCCAGATATCGCAACGCACGCTCCACCAGCAACTTTCGCGCGGGCGTGGATCCGGGTAAGTCTTGGATGGAATCATGCACGTCAAACAAAAGCGAATTCGCCAGTTCCCGCACCTCTTTGAATCGCTGCTGCGCTCGGGCCTCTTGCGCCCGCGCGATGCGCGCTTCATGAACAGTGATCGCCATCCCCGCCAACAGAGTCACCAGGACCGCGGCCGTCGAGGCGACTCCAGCCTTGTGCCGGCGAGTGAACTTCAAGGCCCGGTAGCGCACGGTATCGCGGCTGGCGCTGACCGGCAAGTTCTCCATGTGCCGGCGCAAATCAGCAGCCAACTGCTCGACCGACGAGTAGCGTCGCTCCGGCTCTTTGCGCAGGGCCATCAAAACAATGTTGTCAAGATCGCCGCGGAGCAGCTTTCCCAGCTTTTCTCGGTGGAGATCGGGCTCGTACAAAGCCTGCGTCACCGTGGACCCGCCCCCAGCATCTTCCGGGCCACGAAGCGCCGCCGCACTCGGGCGTTCCGGCTCATCCTCACAAACCGCCCGCGCGATCTCATGGGCCGAAAGGCTCGCGCATCGATAGGGCCATCGTCCGGTAAGCAACTCGTGTAGAACTACGCCCAACGAGTACACGTCGCTCGCTGTGGTGATGGTCCCGCCATTGATCTGTTCCGGACTGGCGTAACGCGGCGTCAGCATGCGGAAAATTGACTGCGTTGCCTCCGTACTCTCGGCCGCCATCGCCGGATCGAGAATTTTGGCGATGCCGAAATCCAGTAATTTCGGCGCGCCGTCTGCTGTCACGAGAATGTTTCCCGGTTTCAAATCCCGGTGGATGATCAACCGCTGGTGCGCATACTGCACGGCCGAACAGACCTGCAAAAACAATTCAATCTTCTTCGTCGCCGACAAATTGTGTTCCGCACAATAGAGGTGCATCGGCTGGCCTTCGATCAATTCCATTACAAAGTAAGGAATACCATCCTCGGTAGTCCCGCCATCCAAAAGGCGCGCAATGTTGGGATGATCCAGGCTGGCCAGAACCTGTCGCTCGTTCTTGAAGCGGCCGACGACAAATTTCGAGTCCTGTCCGGCGCGCACCAGCTTGATTGCCACCTGCTTGCGGTAGTGATCGTCGGCGCGAAAGGCGCGGTACACCTCGCCCATGCCCCCGGCGCCGATTTCCTCGACGATTTGATAAGGACCGATGCGGTGGCCGATGCGCGCGTTCGCCTCGCACCCCGTCAACCCCGGCCCACCCCACGCGAAACCCTCCCCAAGCATCGAGGTACCGCCCTGATCGGCGGCGAGGAGGTTTTCGATCTCTTCGCGCAGCCAATCGTCCCCGTTGCAGATTTCATCGAGGTACGCGGGACGGTCCGGGGCAGCCACTTCCAACACCTCAGCCAGCGTGCTCTTGACTTGCTGCCAGCGCTCCGGAGTCATGCTTGCGCCGTGTTTTTTATCTCGCGGAGCAGCCATAGTCGGGCCGTCGCCCATTCGCGTTTTACGGTCGCGGGAGAGATATTCATCGCCCTCGAGGTTTCTTCGATGGTGAGGCCTCCGAAAAAACGCAGCTCGACAAGCTGGCACTGCCGCTCATCAAGCTGGGCCAGTTGCTTCAGCGCGTCGTCGAGCGCGATGAGATCGACTTCGCGCCGGGCGGGGGACAGCAAGGCCTCATCAAGCAGCAGGGTTACGTTATCTCCGCCGCGCTTCTTGGCCCGCCGCATGCGCACGTGATCAATGAGAATTCTGCGCATCATCTGGGAGGCGACAGTGAAGAAGTGGACTCGATTGTCCCAATGGACAGCGTCGTGCCCCACCAGCCGCAGATAGGCTTCGTGAACCAAGGCCGTGCTCTGCAGGGTGCAATCGCGGCCCTGCTGCGAAAGCACCTGTCTCGCGCGCCGCCGCAGTTCATCGTAGACCAATGGAACCAACTGCTCGCGGGCGTGGTTTTCCCCATTGCTCCAACGAAGCAGCAGTTCCGTAACCTGGCCCGACGCGCTCTCCATGGCTTCCCCCCAAGCCGAAAAACCTTGAGGGAAAGTACCCCGACTTTGGCGGGAAGTCAAGAGGTTGCAATAAGTTGCACGTCGACGCAAATGGTATCGAAACGCCGGGGAAAGATCCGCCGCGATGATTCAAGCTCCCGATTGAAGGCTCAGTTCACAAGTTTCGGCGTAATCACCGCACCAATCGCCATCTGTTGCGGCGCACCGAACAATTCCGGATGCAAATATTTTCCCCGCTCCCGCTCCGGCTTCTCCTCTTCTACCGGAATGCGATGAGCGTCGGCGTAAGCATCGTGCCGGATACCAGTCACCTGCCACGAAACTCTGCCGCCCGGTTTGCCGCCCGCAATTTGAAAGCGGTTGGCTGCCATTTCCCGCGCGACATAAAGCCCCGGCTGCGACCGGCCCATCGACGTTAGCTGATAACGGAAATCGCGGTTCAACGCCTCGAAATACTCCGGCATCGTGATCCAGGCTGATCCGTGAGCATCGAGCACTATCACGCCGTTGTAAATGTTCATCATGTCCGGCGATTCCACGAACGAGTGGGAAAGATACTTGTTCGCCGGATCGAGCGGATCGTCGATCTTGAACGATCCCCCGCCTTTCGAAACCGTGCCATCCACGTGCAGGTTGGAATGAATGTAAACCGTGGCGTCGGAATTGAAATCGGTCAGAACCAGGTTGCCCGCACCTTCGGAGTTCCCGCTCGCCGCCGAAATAAAGTTCCAGGTCGAGCCGCCGGTGCTGCTGTTGCTTAAGGTCATCCATGTGCCGAAGGTATTGTTGCTTTGAACCGCAACGGGAATGTAGGTGGAACTGTTGCCCACAACCGTCAAGGGATTCGTCGGCGTGTTCGTTCCGATGCCGACATTTACTGACCCGGGACAGTCACTGAACGGAAAAGGAACGCAACCGAGCACGAGCGAATTGCTGCTGCTGGCCTCAGCATACGCCCCGATTGCTGTTGCATTCACCAGGTTCCCGGTACTCGGTCCAGAGAAGGCCCCAACGAAGGTATTAATGTACCCAGTGTCGCGCGATCCGTCATATGTGAGCCCAGCCGTGTATCCAACCCCAGTGATTTGGGTCGCGGTAGTGGTATCGGGGAGGGCGGCGGTGCCGACAGCGGTGTTTTGACTTGCGGTGCCGGATACATAAAGTGCGCCTTGCCCAATCGCGACGTTGTACGAGCCGCTCGTATTGAGCCCGAGAGCGGAGACCCCTGCCGCGGTGTTGGCCCCTCCGGAGGTAAGCTGTTGAAGTGCCGCTTGTCCGATACCGACGTTAGCTTGTCCGGTGAGGGTGACGTTTCCTGAAAACCCCAGGAATGAATTCGCGTTCGTGTAGGAGCCGTAGTCGAACAGATTGCTGGCAATCTGAAAGCCGGCGCCCGATACCATCCCTGTCGCCGTGAGATTGCCGTTCATCGTCTGATTGCCGGTGAAAGTGTTCGACGCCGCCAGCAGCGGGACTTTTGTCGTGTCCACATTCAACGTAGTGGTACCGCCGAGCGAGACCGCACCTCCGCCCGTCAGCGCGGTTCCTGGATTCACCGTCAGGGAAGAACTCTGCAGCATCGTGTTATTGATTCCCGCTGAAGGGATATTCAGGCTCACGTTGCCGCCAACGCCCCCTCCGCTCAGGCCGCTGCCCGCCGTGATCGCGGTAATAGTGCCCGCTCCCGGAAAGGTCTGCCCGCTGGCGAACGTAATAAGCCCCGTGAACTTGCCGGTCCCGTTCACGGTCAAGGCCGAGGGGTTCGACGTGCTGCCGAAATTGATCGTCGGCGTAGTTCCGCTGGGCGCTTCCACGTCGAAGGTCGCGCCAGGAGCGATGGTGCCGATACCAACGCTCGTGCTCGCCGTCGCTCCATTCACGCCCTTGATGCTGCCCAGCACCATGGCATTGCTGGCGTTGACCTCCGCATTCGCGCCGATCGCAGTTGCGTTGGTGAAGGACCCCGTTCCGATCGCCGCGCTATAGCCTAGAAATGTGTTGCCAGTCCCCGTCATGTTGGAAAGATCTTGGGTAATCCCGGTGAAATAGCCGAAGCCCGTATTGGCCGCGCCGGTAGTGTTCATGAACAGCGCGCTGTCGCCGCCGGCGGCGTTGTAACTCCCCGCGGTATTGGAGACCAATGCGCTATCTCCGAACGCCGTGTTCTGCTGGCCCGAGGTATCGTTCACCAGCGCCAGCACACCGCTGGCCGTATTCTGTTGCCCGGTCATGGTGGTATTCCCGCCGAAACCGGTGAACGCGTTTTCGGCGATGTACGAACCGTAATCGAACAGGTTGCTGCCGATCTGGAAGCTGCTGCCGGTCACGACCCCCGTCGCCGTCAGGTTTCCGTTCGCCGTCTGATTTCCGCTGAAGGTATTCGACGCCGCCAGCAGTGCAACCTTCGTCGTATCTATATTCAAAGTTGTACTGCCGCCGAGAGAAACGGTTCCGCCACCAGTCAGCGCAGTGCCAGCCTGAATCGTCAACGATGGATTCGCCAGCATGGCATTGGTGACTCCGGCGTTTGCGATGCTAAGCGTTCCGCTGGAGGTGATCGGTCCTCCCATGAGTCCCGCGCCGGTGCCCACGCTCGTCACCGTTCCATTGCCGGTGCCGGTGCCGGGGAAAGTTTGTCCTGCCGCAAACGTAATCTGCCCATTGCTTCCAATGTGGAACCCGGTTTCGGCCGGCTTGTTCGTCCCCGAGGCATAGAGCAGATTCAGTGATCCGCCCGCCGACGACGTATCGTTGCCCACCGGCTCGGCCTGCCACTGAAACGTCTGCGGCACGGCTGCGCTTGTACTGCTGCTGAACACCGACGCGACCAGCGTCTGCGCTTGCGAATTCTTTCCCGCCGCGGCCGTCGCAGTTCCGGTCGCGGGCAGATTCAACGTGCCACGCACGATGCTGCCGCCTTTGACATCGAGGGTTGCGGCCGGAGTGCTGGTCCCAACTCCAATCTTCGCCGTGCTTCCCGATCCTGTCTGCGTGACCGCAGAATTCTGAATATTGGTGGCCGTCGTAAACAAAGGGAGTATGTTCACCGTGCCGCCGGTCGTGGTCACATCAGACGAACTGGGCGCGCCGGAAGGCGCAGACGATGCGGTCTGCGCTCCGCTCATGGTCGTCGCGCTCGCGCTGGGCCCGGCCAGCACAAACGCCGAGGGTGGCAGGCCGCCAATGGTCTGCGCATCCCCTGCCTTCAGGGCATAAGGCACGCTCAGCAACATGACGCGTGGTGGAATCGTCTCGCCTTGCGCCTGCACTTCCAGCCAGCGTGGCTCTCCGGAAACGAACAGGCTCGCCGGAAGCCCTCCGGTTGCCGCCCCCAGCATTACCGCGTACGCACCGGAAGTGTTTGGCTCGACACTTTGCGTCTCCGACCACAGCGGCGCTCCGCCCTGCTGATTTTGGAACAGCGAAAACGTTACGCTGGTCGTCGCTGTTACAGGCTTGCCGGCGGCGTCGCTCAGGCTGCTGCTGAAGTTCACCAGCATCGGCACCGCCGTGGCCGTCTGCTGCGCCCACGAACGCCAACCCGCCAACACCAAAACGCACAAGGCCACCAAAGTCCTGATGCCTCTCATACGCCTCCCCTCGATTCATTGCTGCTTACTGCTTCATTACGGCGTGACCGTAAAACTGCTCGCGCTCGACGCCGTTCCCCCCGGAGTGGTGATCACGATCTTTCCTGTCAGCGCTCCGGTTGGAACTGTTGCCGCTACCTGGGAATCCGAATTTACAGTGAACGTCGTGGCCGCCACGCCGCCGAACGTTACCTTCGAAGTTTGAATCAGCCCGGCGCCAGTGATCGTCACAACTGTTCCCACGGCGCCGCTGGGTGGAGTGAAGCTCTTGATCTGCGGCGTAACCCGGAACGACCGGTTGCTCAACAAAACCCCGCTTGGGGTCGTCACTTTTACCGAACCGGTTTTGGCCCCGCTGGGCAGCGTGGCCGTGAGATAGGTGTCGGTTACTACCGAAAATTTGGCGTTGACTCCGTTGAAGGAAACGCTGCTGGTCCCGGTGAATCCCTGCCCCAGCATCTCCACGGTCGATCCCACAATGCCAGCGGGCAGCACCAGGCGCGCGAACGGCTTCAGCGGCGGATTGGTCTCCAAACTGAAGAAAACGCCGCACCCCTGCGTACATACCGTACTCATGCCGCCGATGGTGGTATCCACATAAAGAAGACCGTTAGTATGCTGCGTCAGCGTGGCATTAGGCTCGTATCCGGTGGTGAGATCGAAGTTGTACAAGATCGAGACTGTGCCGCTCGGCGTCATCTTGAAAATCGTGCCGCAGCCGTTCTGGCAGTTGGTAGAGTCGCCTCCGAATTCGGTCACGCCGTAGAAGTTGCCGTCGTTCGCCAGCACCAGGCCCGCGTTTGGCGTGCTGCCGTCGGGGCTTCCGGTAAAGTTGTGCAGCACCGTAAGCTTTCCCGCCGGGGTAACCTTGAAAACCGTGCCCAGAGCGTCGCTGCCCCCCTGCGAGGTTGTCCCGTAGTAGTTTCCGTCGTTGCCTTCCACCAGCGGACCTACCGCTCCGCCGATGCCGGAAAAATCATTCAGCGCGGTGAATTGCCCAGCCCGAGTAATTTTGTAGAAGACGCCGCCGCCCGAACTGCCTCCCTCAAAAGTAACGCCATAGAAATTTCCGTCCGTTCCCTGCACCAGCGGCGCCCACGGATCCGCTCCTTCGGCGAAACTGACGAAAGAGTAAATCGTGGTGAACTTCCCGGCCGGCGTCAGTTTGTAAACTGTGCCCCATCCGTTCGCGCCGCCGCTGTTGGTGGTTCCGTAATAGTTTTCGTCGAACCCCTCCACCGGGGGTGCTTTGGGACCACCCCCATCGCTTCCGCCGGTGAACACGTGCACAATATGCACTCCCGACGGCGTGATCTGGTACAGCTCTCCCGCATCGTTCTCCGACTGCTCGGTCGTCACGTAGAAATTTCCATCCGTGCCCAGCGTCGCGCCGCTTTCCGCAACGTTGCCCGCGATGAAGTAGTAAGGAACGGTCAACAGACCGGCCGTCGTGATGTTGAAAAACGTTCCGTTGGCACCCGAGTTCACGTTGGGGGAAGTGGAATATAAGAGTCCGTCCCGCCCCTGCGCAATGATGCCTTCGAATGATGGGTTCAACGGGTCATTTTCCGGGCCGAAATCGAACAACACCGAAAAGGTCTGGCAGTTTGCAACTCCCGCACAAGCCAGCCAGGCCAAAGCCGCAAGAAATGAAGACCGCAAAAACGGTGTACGTGACATGTCCCCCCTTCGCCCGGGCAAGAAAAACAGCGTTCACTGCTAAACACGAAAAAAGGACCCAGATTGGCTCACGAGTGCAATAATTTCGTTCGTTTGACGCCTGTCAGAACCGACGGGCCGCAGCAAATCAAGCAGAACCGCAACGAAAACATGGCGGCCGGCAACGAGTCGCCTTGCCGATTGTCACTCTTCGCCCCGATGTTGTGATTTACATCACTACCTGATGTGATTTAGCTCCTATTGGGTTGTTACTACGACCATCTACTATCCCGGCATCTTGGGAACATTAAAAAGCCCCAAGAACTTCTCACGAGTGCAAGAGGTTCATTATGAAGAAGGCTGGGGTCCTGATACTTAGCGCCATACCGGTAGTAGCCGTTTTCTTTCTCTCGGCAGTAAATCCACCCACTATCTCAGCAGTTCCCAGCTATGCGCGGCAGACCGGTTTGGCCTGTAGCGGCTGCCACTACGCGCCACCGGAACTGAATCCGGCAGGACGGCGATTCAAGCTACTTGGATATGTCGACAAGAGCGATGACACCAAGGTCATTAAGGCAGACGGCAGCAAATCGCGCGCGCCGCTCGACTTGCTTGCGTCTCTCCCGCTTTCCGTGATGCTCGAAGCGTCGTTTACTTCGGTCAAGTCGCCAATACCATCGACGCAGAATGGGAACATCGAGTTTCCCCAGGATGTCTCGCTGTTTCTTTCCGGCGCCTGGACGAGCCATGTAGGAAGCTTTCTTCAAGTCACGTATAACACGCAGGACGACCATTTCAGCGCCGACAACACCGATGTCCGCTATGCCAACTTGACGAAAGTAAACGGGAAGGAATGGGTCTATGGCTTAGACCTTAATAACAATCCGACAGTCGAGGACTTATGGAACAGCACGCCGGCCTGGGGCTTCCCTTGGGTAGCGAGCGATTTCGCGCCTGTTCCGGGGGCGGGCCCAATCATCAACGGGGGGTTGGCGCAGGATGTTGCTGGATTTGGCGCCTACACAATGTGGGACAACCATCTGTATCTGAACGCCGAATTCTATCGGTCGGAACATGTGGGTGGGTCGCAACCGAATCCCGGGGTGGGATCTTCGTTCAACATTCGCGGCCTTGCTCCGTATTGGCGGGCCGCCTGGCAGCAGCTATCACCAAAGACGCAATTCGAATTAGGCACATACGGGATACATGTGCGGTCTTCGCCGGGCGCAGTCACCGGCCTGGAAGATTCCTACACCGACTGGGCATTCGACACGCAAATCGACCAAACGCTTTTCCGCAAAGACGTGCTCTCGTTCCGCGCCACCTACATTCGGGAGAATTCCGACCTGATCGCTACGTTTGTGGAAGGCGGTGCCGCGCAGACTTCGCACCACCTCAACACTGTGCTTGCCAATGCCGAATATCACTTTGGCAACCGCGTAACCGGGACATTCGGCTGGTTCGACACCGGGGGAACGGTCGATCCTGTTCTCTTCGCCCCCGGCCCAATCGGTGGCAGCAATAATGGCGATCCGCGCGGAGCCGGGTACATCGGCAATCTCTCCGTCTGGCCGTGGCAAAACCTGCAACTGGCGGCCCAGTATACGGGGTACACGCGCTTCAACGGCGGCGCGACGAACTACGACGGCTCAGGCCGCAATGCCAGCTCAAACAACACGATCTATCTGGATGCGAAATTCATTTTCTAAAGGTCAGCTCGGAAACATCAGTTGCTAGATTCGGTTGTGAAATCCATAACAGCCATGAGGAATGGCGACATTTCAAAGGAGAGAATGCGATGAAGTTCAAGGCAGCGTTATTGACGGCTGTGATCTCGGGGTTCTGCGTGGCCGCCCGGGCGGGAGATATCGAAGGCAAAGTGTCAGGTATGAAAGGCCACTCGGTGGTGTACGTGGATGCGATTGCAGGCAAAACGTTCCCTGCTCCGAAAGAGCAGCCCGTAATGGACCAGAAGGGCCTGGTGTTTGCGCCCCACATCATGACTGTGCAGCAGGGCACAACCGTCCAGTTCCAGAACAGCGACAGCGTACAACACAACGTCTTCTGGACGGCAATTGGGGCCGACAAGAAAGCCGGGCACAATCTGGGCACGTGGCCGAAGGGCGAGAAACGGCCTTTTACGTTCGATAAGGCGGGTGTGGTGCCGCTTCTGTGCAATGTCCATCCTGAGATGGCGGCTTACGTTGTCGTCAGCCCGACCCCGTACTTCGCGGAGACGGATGACAGCGGCAGTTACAAGATCAAAGACGTTCCCGATGGCAGCTACACGGTCGTCGTTTGGCATGAGGGAGCGAAGAACCAGTCCAAGCCGGTCACTGTTGCGGGCGGTGGCAAAGCGGATTTCACGCTGAGCAAGTAAGGAGCAGAGGCGAGGAGCGAAGGCCAGCGATTCGCTCCTCGCACTTACTCTCTCGTACACGGGGTTTTTGCCGACCAGTTTTCTGGGGAACGACTGCGATGTTGAAGCGATTCAAGAACAAAAAAGTCGACGCGGATTGGCTGCACAGCAACTTTCCCTGCATGATGGCGTGTCCGGCGCACACCAATGCCGGCCGCTACGTTGGCCTGATCGCGGAGGGGCGCTTCGAGGAAGCCTACAGACTGGCTCGCGATCCGAACCCTCTGGCTAGCATCTGCGGGCGGGTGTGCGCTCATCCATGCGAAACCGCTTGCCGTCGTGGGGAGATAGACCGCCCCATTTCGATACGGGCGCTGAAGCGTTTCCTCACCGAGCGGCATGGGCCGGAGTCGAAGCACCCGATCAACGTGAATGACGGGCGCGGACAAAACAAACTGCCTTACAAGGTTGCGGTCATCGGAGGCGGGCCGGTGGGTTTATCGGCCGCCCACGATCTCGCGCTCATGGGCTATGCGGTCACGATCTTCGAAGCTGCCCCAGTCGCGGGGGGAATGCTGTATCTGGGCATTCCTGAGTATCGCTTGCCCCGCGATGTGGTCGAAGCGCAGGTGCGTGAAATTCTCGAAACCGGCGACATCACTCTAAAGCTGAATCACGCGGCCGGACGCGACTTCACCATTTCCGAACTGCGGGGGCAGGGCTTCGACGCGATCCTGATTGCGGTTGGTGCTCACCGCAGCAGGGATCTGTCGATTCCAGGAGTAGATCTCGACGGAGTGCACAAAGGCATCGACTTTCTGCTCAACGTAAATCTCGGTTACAAGTTCAGGATCGGCAAGAAGGTAATTGTGATCGGGGGCGGCAATGTCGCCATGGATGTGGCCCGCTCCGCGGCGCGAGAAGTGGTACGGCAGCATGCGGCCGGCGTCCAGGAAGTCGAGCCTTCGGCGGAGAATGTGGCCGCGGTTGCCGCAAAAGAAATGTTTGACATTTCGCTCTCGGCACTCCGGATGGGCGCCCGCGAGGTAAATCTTGTCTGTCTTGAGCGCCGCAATGAAATGCCGGCCGCACTCGAAGAGATTGAAGAAGCCGAGGAGGAAGGGATCATCATTCATCCTGGGTTCGGCCCAAAGCGGATTCTCGGCAAAGACGGTAAGGTCGTTGCCCTGGAAACGCTGAAAACGAAACGGATCTTCGATGAAAACAACCGTTTCAACCCCGCGTTCTATGAGAACAGTGAGAGCCAGATCGCGTGCGACACGATCATCATGGCGATCGGGCAAGCCCCGCGGCTTGATTTTTTCAGGCCGGAAGACAAGGTCGAACTTTCGCCGCGCGGATTGATCGCGGTGAATCCCCATACCCTGATGACCTCGGCTCCCGGCATTTTTGCCGGGGGAGATTGCGTTTTCGGACCGCGATTGATTATCGATAGCGTGGGTGACGGCAAGCGCGCGGCGGTGGGAATCGACGAATATCTTCGCGGCGGGAAGCATCCCGAGCCAGTCATTGAGATCGAGGTGCTCAAACGCCATTCCATGCCTTTGGGGTATCTCGATATAAATCGCCAAGCGGTGCCAATGCTGCCGCTGGAGCGGCGCACCGGTGTGACAGAAGTTGAGATCGGTTATGACGCCCATACCGCTGTAGCAGAAGCGCAGCGCTGCCTTCACTGCTGGACAAACACGGTTTTCGAAGGCACGCCGGAAGACGGCAGCATGTGCATTTTGTGCGGCGGATGCGTGGATGTTTGCCCGGAGAACTGCCTGGAACTGATCTCGCTCGATCGCATCGCCTTTGAACCCCAAACGGTGCAGCACATTCGCGATGACCAGGAATGCTTTGGCGTGGAATTGGACGAAGTGGCCGCAGGCGAACTCGGAGTTGTTAAGGGATCGGCGATGCTGAAAGACGAGACGCGATGCATACGCTGCGGCCTGTGTGCGATGCGATGCCCGGTGGGGACGATCACGATGGAGTCTTACAACCTGCTTCCCGCCGAACCGACCGGCTTGATTTCAATCGCGGCCATCGGCGCGGGCTTGCAGAGGTAAGGAAGAGTATGGCAGACGAACACAAGGTAGAGAACTCAGAAACGGCGGCGGAACTGAACCGGCGGCAGTTTTTCGCCCGGCTGGGGTTGGGATCGCTGGGCATTGCCGCGGCCGGCACGGCCGCCTTCGCCTTTCAATATCTTCAGCCCAACGTTTTGTATGAGCCCTCGCCCATCGTGAATCAGGGCAAACCCGACCGCTATCCGCTGGATTCCGTCACGCTCGATGTGGGCGCCGGGATCTACATCATTCACTCGGCTGAAGGTTTCTTCTCCCTGAGCGCGGTGTGCACGCATCTGGGCTGCCTGACGGCGTGGAAGCAGGAGTTGGGAATCATCGCCTGTCCCTGTCACGGCAGCAAATTTTCGGCGCACGCGGGCGACGGCCGCAAGCCAGGCGACAAGGTCGAAGGCCCTGCGCCACGTCCCCTGCCGTGGAAGCGCATTTGGCTAAACGACGATGGCGACTTGCTGGTGGATCGCTCTACCGATGTCCAACCCCTGGCGCGCGACTCATTCGTGAGGATCTGACAATGGCGAAAACCGCAGACCAATACTTCGACGATTTGCGCGAGACGCGTTTGTGGCGCTCGATCTTCCGCAGCGGCACTGGATCGAGCACGCTGAAGCGGGCGCTGGCTATTCAGCAAAATGTCTTTCTGCATTTGTTCTCGACCAAAGTGCGTACGCGAATGCTGGGTGTCAGCGCCACCTGGTATTTGGGCACCCTGACTCTGGGAACGTTTTTTATTCTCGTCGGGACGGGCATTCCGTTGATGCTCTATTACCATCCCTCCGTGCCGCAGGCCTATCAGGATACGAAGGACTTGCAGTTTGTGGTCTCGTCCGGTGTGTTCTTGCGCAATCTGCATCGCTGGTCGGCACATGCCATGGTGTTTCTGGTATTCGCACACATGTTCAAAGTCTTTTATCGCGGGGCATATCGCGCGCCACGCGAATTCAATTGGGTAATCGGCGTAGTCCTGTTGCTGATTACGCTATTGCTCAGCTATACCGGTTACCTGCTGCCTTGGGACCAACTGGCTTACTGGGCGATCACTGTGGGATCGAACATCGCCTCGGCCGTGCCGCTGGCCGGCCAGAAGATTCATTTTCTCCTGCTCGGCGGAAACTCCGTGAACGCGAATGCACTGCTCCGCTTTTATGTGCTGCATTGCATGATTCTTCCGCTGACGGCGATCTTCTTTATCGCAATTCATTTCTGGCGCATTCGCAAGGATGGCGGTCTTTACGCGCACTCGAGCGAACCAGCCGTGCTTCGTTCCCGTTCCCTTGGGAATGACAAAGGAGGCGCGATACATGGCTGATGGCAAGGATTTCGTGGCGGTCGTCGATTCGAACGCGCAAAAGTCGCCGCGCCGTATCGTTTTCATAACGCGCCGGACCTCGGCCCAAGTGAAAGCCGAGACTGAAGACCAAATACAAACTTTTCCCGAGGTATTGTTCCGCGCGGCAGTGGCGATCCAGTTACTCGCTATTGCGCTGGTTTGGATAGCGCTGATCTTCGATGCTCCTCTCGAAGGCCTGGCCGATCCTTCACACACCCCGAATCCGGCCAAAGCGCCCTGGTATTTCCTCGGACTGCAGGAAATGCTGCATTACTTTCCACCTGTGGTTGCGGGCGTTCTGGCGCCGGGATTGGTAGTGATGGCGCTGATTGTCATTCCCTATTTCAAAGTCAACATCGAAGCGGAAGGGCTCTTTACGCGGGACCGCGGGAGACGCCTTCAGGTTTTTTATGCAGTTACAGCCCTGCTGATCATTTTCCTGATCTGGTTTCACGTAATCGTGGCGCTGGTTCCGACCTTGATCATGGCCGGCTTGATGCTGCTGGCGGCGCAGAGTTCGGCGCAATCGCCCTCCGCTTTCCGCCGCTATCTTGCGGGCCGCCCCCTTTCTTATTGGGTGATGACATGGTTTCTGTTCGAACTGGTGGTGCTTACCGCCATCGGCACATTCTTCCGCGGGCCGGGCTGGTCCTGGGTTTTGCCGTGGAAAGCATATTAAGGGTGCAGCGGATATGAAACAAAAGACGTCGCTGTGGCAGAGGTTGTTTGGCGACAGTGTTCGCGCGTTCGGCGTGGTTAGCGTAGTGTTCCTGTTCTCGATTGCCATTGCTCCGGCGAAGAATCATTTCAGCGAATGGCGGCACTATCAGCACCGCTATCTTACGATGATTCGCAACCGCACCGACGCCAACACACTGCAACGCCATTTCGACGGCGGCATTCAGCAAATCTGGTTGCCGGATCTCGGAGTAGTCGATCGCTGCACCAGTTGCCACGTCGCCATGAAAGAGACGACGCTTCGTGATGTGTCGACGCAGCCGTTCCGTCCGCATCCCGTCATCCCTCACAAACTCGATCAATTCGGCTGCACCATATGCCATCGCGGACAGGGAGCGGCAACAACCGTGGAAGAAGCCCACAACAGCACTTTGGCGTGGGAGCAGCCGATTCTTCCGGCAAAGTATGTTGAATCTTCCTGCGGGGAGTGCCACCGCGGCCCGTTGCCCGGGACCCCGGTTTTGAATCAGGGGCGCAAGCTGCTCTCGCGCTACGGCTGCGTGAACTGCCATCTGGTGAACCTGGCCGAGGGAACGACAATGAAGGCGAGCAATGTTCCTCCGTCGCTTTCGCACATCGCCGACAAGACGCAAAGAGAGTGGATTTATTCCTGGCTAAAAAATCCACAAGCGTACGCCGCGACTTCGACGATGCCGGATTTCCAACTTTCCGACGCCGATGCGCGCGACATTTCTGCGTTCCTTATCGCAAACAGCACGCCGCTGGCCGGAGATAAGATGACCGTTTCGGCGAAGGCCTCATCCGATCCGGCGGCGGGGGCAAGCCTTTACGGCGAATCGTTCTGCGCTTCCTGCCACGCCGTAACCAACGCCGCCGGTAACGTGGTTGGCGGCGATATTGGGCCGGAGTTGACCCGCGTAGGCAGCAAGGTAAAGCCGGAATGGCTGCAGGCGTGGCTGCAGAATCCGCGCACTTACGACCCCGGCAGCCGGATGCCACATTACCGCTTCAATGACGGGCAGGTGGCAACGCTCTCCGCGTTTCTTCTGGCGAAGACAGATTCTGATCTCCTTTCCAACGTGCATCTCGAACCTGCCACGCCGGAGCAGATTGCTCACGGCAAGCGGCTGGCTTCAGATTATGGTTGCGCCTCGTGCCACGAAATTGCCGGCATCAAGAAGCCCGAGAACTTTGCGCCCGAACTCAGCCGCATCGGGAGCAAATCCATCACGCAGCTCATTTTCCTGCCCGGAATGCAGCACACACTGCCGGATTACATCGCAGGAAAAATTAAACAGCCCCGCGCTTTCGCGCCGGGCTTGCGTATGCCGCAGTACAGCTTTACAGAGTCGCAGATCGACGCTGTAACCACTGCGCTTCTGGCCTTGAATGACCGCTCGGCCACGTTGCCGCAGTCTTTGAGGGTTGCTGCGCCCGCTGAATCGAATTATCAGCCGGCGGGCAAAGCGGGAAAACTGATGGCTGACCTGGCGTGCTTCAGTTGTCATCGCATTAATGGCCACGGCGGCGACATGGCGCCCGATCTCACGTGGGAAGGCAGCTCGGTGCAGCGAGAGTGGCTGGTTCAATTCTTTAAGAACCCGGGCACGTTGCGTCCGGCACTCATCCGCCGCATGCCACGCTTCAACTTGAGCGACGGCGAGGCGAACGACCTTACCGATTACATCTTGACCGTCTATCAGAATCCGACGATTGACCGGGACTCTCTGCCGCTTGGCGGTTACTCGCAAGGCGATATTGAGCTGGGCAAACAACTCTTCTATGGCAAATACGCCTGCCAGGGCTGCCACATCGTCGATACAAAAACCGATAAGGGCTATATAGGCCCAACGCTCTCTCACGTAGGCTCGCGCCTGACCGCAGCCTGGATCTACGAGTGGATGAAGAATCCGCAAACCTTGCGACCGGGCACAAGCGAGCCCAATCGCGACATGAGTCATGAAGATGCACGTGCCCTGACTGCCTTTCTGATGTCGCAGAAGGGCCCCGGTACAAAGGAGGTCGCCAAGCGATGAACCGATCCTTTATGCGAGCAATCTACTTGTGCGGCGCAGTCTGGCTGTCGATTTTGTCTTTATCGTGCTCACGCAAGGTCAGCTCCGCGTCTCTGAGACCGACCGCATTCGGCGCAGCGATCGTCGAGTCCAGCGGGGGAAAACAGATCGGACAGACAGGGGCTCTTCTTCCGCAGCCGTTGGTTGTCCAGGTGAATGACGAGCAAGGAAATGCCGTGACCGGCGCTCTGGTTGATTTCTCTGCGGTCCAGGGTGTGAAGTTCGATCCCCCCAACGGCCTGACAGATTCCAGCGGCCAACTGAGCGCGAATGTTTCCCTGGGCGGGATGGCCGGGCGATATCAGGTCGCGGCGTCTACAGTGAACAAATCGGGCGCGCGAGTGGAACTCAAGATTGATGAAATCGCGCTTGGTTATCAACAGACTCTTGGCAGCCAATTGAACGGGCTGTATTGCGAGCGGTGTCACAACTCGGAATCCACCGCGGAGCGAGTTTCAAACTATGACAACCTGGAAGTGAAACCTCATCCGTTTTCCGACGGCGACACGCTAAACAAGGTCAGCGATG
>DATLKM010000133.1:0-20308 GCA_035538435.1 Binatia bacterium | reverse complement strand
CGCGGGTGCCCTCGATGCGCTTCTCGGCGCGCGCGCTATCGACCAGCCAGTGCACTCCGACCAGGGCGGGATCGGCGGCATTGAATCCAGAAACGTAGTTCGTGGCGTGAAGTTTGGCCTTCTCCAGCGCCGGATCATGCTTCGGATTCGGCCACCTCCGGGCCAGAAAATCGAGAAACGATTCGTCGGTTGTCGAATCGTCCATGCTTTCCAGAATCTCATCGATCTGCTCAAAAAAGCCGCAACGCTGTAAGCCGGAATTCTCTGCACACCAATTCTCGCCCTCGACTTCAACCATCGGAATGTTTGAAGCTCGCAGGAGGTCCCAGATTTCAACCGGTTTGCCGTGAATGAACTCGGGCCCTAGTTCTATCGGAGCGCCCGAAGGGGGGTCATGCAGAGTGAGAATGCGCCCCCCGATGCGGTTGCGGGCCTCGACGATGGCGATCGAAATTCCGGCTTTACTCAGATCAGAAGCCGCCGCCAGTCCGGCGACGCCTGCGCCGACAATCACAACGTCATAGTCGCTGACCATCATCCGCCTCGATGAAACACGAACGCATATTGTAGACGGAAGCATTGCCCGGTCATCACAGGGGGAGAGGCGAGTGTGGGCGAGGTCCAGCGCGAGGGTGCGCAACAAGAGCGCGGAAGATGTCCGGAAAACGGGAAGAGCGAAACGGAGCGTTGGTTCAGGTTTTTTTCTTCGGCACCTTTGCGCCTTTTTTTCGCGCTTCAGATAAACCGATTGCAATCGCCTGCCTGCGGCTTTTGACCACGCCACCCTTGCCCCCCGGGCCCGACTTGAGTGTGCCGCTTTTCTTGCGCCGCATCGCGCTGGCGACGGATTGCTCTGCTTTGGGACTGTATTTTCTTTTCTTTCCCTTCGTTTTCCCGCCCTTCGATTTCCTGGTTGCTGCCATTGGATCCCTCCCCGTCGTTCCTACAGAGTTTGTTGCGCCTGGAGTTTCTGCGGTTTGCGTCGATCTGAAGACGGCTGTGCTGAAGGTGCGATCCCGCGTTTTTGACTTGCCACTCGCAACTCCGGTAGCCTATCCATCCCACCATGAACGCAACTGCGCCAGCTATTTCAGTTCGCGGTCTGAAGAAGTCCTACGGCGACGTCCACGCCGTGAAGGGCATTGATTTTGAAATCCAGCCGGGAGAGGTTTTCGGCCTGCTCGGCCCGAATGGCGCGGGCAAGACGACCACAGTGGAAATTCTGGAAGGCCTGCGCGCCCGCAGCGGCGGCGAGGTTTCGGTGCTGGGGTTTGATCCTGACCGGCAGCGGCAACAGCTCAAAGACCGCATCGGGGTATGCCTGCAAGCGACGAACCTTCCCGAAAAGATTCGCGTGCATGAAGCCATGCAGGTGTTCGCGTCGTTCTACACGCGGCACGTCGATTTGGCGCGGCTGTTGCAGCGCCTTCAGCTTCAGGAGAAACGAGAAGCGTTTTACAGCACGCTGTCAGGAGGGCAGAAGCAGCGCCTGGCGCTGGCCCTGGCGCTGGTCAACGATCCGCAACTGATTTTTCTCGATGAGCCCACCACCGGGCTCGACCCCCAGGTGCGGGTCGAGATCCACACTTTGCTGGAAGAACTGAAACGCGAGCACCGCACCATTCTTATGACCACGCATTACATTGAAGAGGCGGAGCGGCTTTGCGACCGCGTCGCTATTGTTGACGAAGGGCGGATCATTGCCCTCGACACTCCCGCGGGCTTGCAGCGGCAGAGCAAAACCTCTTCGAGCATTGCCGTGGCCTGCGCGACGCGTTTTCCGGAAAATCTGCCGCAGTGGGCGGACGCTGTGAAGAGCGAACTCGACTCGACCGGCCGGATTCTGACCGTTCACTCGCGGCGTCCAGCCGTGACTTTAGTAGATCTGGTGAAATGGATCGACCAGCACGGCCTGGAACTGACAGACGTGCATCTCAAGCAGCCCAGCCTGGAGGATGTTTTTATTGAGCTGACCGGCAAGAGCCTGCGCGATTGAAAGCGGAGAGTTGAATCAAGATGAAGAGCTATACGGCGCTGATTGCACTGGATCTAAAGCTCGCCCTGCGAAACCGCTCCGTCATCTTTTTCAATTATCTGTTCCCGCTGATTTTCTTTTTCATCTTCGGGCAGGCCATGCACGCCGAGCGCGGCGCAGCCATGACCATCGTTATCGCGATGGTGTTGATCATCGGCATTCTGGGGAACGGATTTTTCGGGGCGGGCATACGCGCCGTGCAGGAGCGCGAGGCCAACATCCTGCGGCGATACAAAGTGACTCCGATCACTCCGGCGCCGCTGCTGATTGCGTCAGTGGTTACAGGATGGATCCTGTACATGCCCAACGTGATTCTGATTTTCACGCTGGCGCATTTTCTCTACGGCATGCCCTGGCCGCAGTCGATGCTTTCGATTCTCATCTTTATTACGCTGGCCATCATCGCCTTTCGCGCCATGGGAATGATCATCGCCTCGGTGGTGAACTCCATGCAGGAAAGCCAGCTGGTGGTGCAATTGATTTACCTGCCCATGCTGTTTCTGAGCGGCGCAACGTTTCCCCTGGCGATGTTCCCCCCGTGGTTGCTGGTGGTCACGCAATTTGTGCCGGCGACCTACATGGTCACGGGCATTCAGGGCATGCTGCTGCGCAACGAGAACCTCATCACCGATATTCAGCCGGCCCTCGCGCTGGTTATGACGGGGGCGCTGGGAATATTCATCGCTTACAAACTGTTTCGTTGGGAGAAAGAGGAGAAAATCCGGAACTCGGCGAAACTGTGGCTGGCCGCAGTGCTGGCCCCGTTTCTGCTGCTGGGGTTCTGGCAGATTCACGCCCGCACGGGCGTCGCCAAGACGAAAATTCTGAACCGCCAACTGGCCCGCAGCGACACATTTCTGATTCGCGGGGCGCGCATTTTTGTCGGCGACGGCAGAGTGATCGAAAACGGCTCGGTGCTGGTCCGCGGCGGCAAGGTGGCCGAGGTTTTCGACGGTCCCGCTCCCGAGCCCAAAAAGCTGAATGCGGAAGTCGTGGAAGCGGCGGGAAAAACTATTCTTCCAGGACTGATCGATGTTCACGTGCATCTGGGCGCGCCGGGCGGATTCTATCCCGACATGAACAAGTATTACGAGGACCCAGAGAAGGGCCTGCGGCGGGAGTTGGCGGCTTATTTATATAGCGGCGTGACCACGGTGCGCAGCGTTGGCGACCTGCTGGATGGAATGCTTAAGCTGCGCGGAGAGGTGAGCAGCGGCGAAATTCTGGGCTCCGATTTGAAAACCTGCGGCCCGCTGTTCACAGCCGCGGGCGGTCACGGCACAGAATATTTCAAAGGGCTTCCGGAAAACGTTCGCCAGCGGGCCGAGGCGCAATTTCTGCGCATCCCGAGCTCGGCGGACGAGGCGCGGCAGCAGGTGGACGAATTAAAGAAGCAAGATGCCGATTGCGTCAAGGCGATCCTGGAATCGGGCGGCGGCGGCCTGGTCTATAACCGGCTCGACACAGCGTTGTTCGACGCAGTGGCAGAGGAGTCTCACAAAGATTCACTGCCTTTGGCCGTTCATACCGGCGACGCGCGCGACGTTGCCGACGCGGTGCAGGCAAGGGCGGATTCGATCGAGCACGGTTCCTTTCGCGAGAAAATTCCCGACGCGGCTTTTGACCAGATGGCAAAACAGGGAGCTTTCTACGATCCCACATTAAGCGTAGGAGAGGCGTTGAAAGATTTTGCGGCGGGGAAGACGGATTTACTCAAGCGTTCGCTGGTGCAGCAGGTAGGGCCGGGAGATTTGCTGCAAGGGACCGAAGAGGCAATGGCCTCGCCGGAAGTGGAAGCGCGGCGCAAGGCGATCGCGCAATATCCCGTCGACATGGCGATTGCCGCCGACAATCTGAAGCGCGCGTACGAACACAGAGTCTTGCTCGTAACCGGCAGCGACGCGGGAAATCCTCTGGTGATTCACGGCCCGACGGTGCAGCGTGAGCTGGAACTATGGGTAAAGGCGGGAATCCCGGCTGCAGCCGCATTGCAGGCCGCCACGGCCAACGCGGCGCGGCTCTTGAGACAGGAAAGCCATGTCGGTTCGATTCGCCCGGGCAATGACGCCGATCTCCTGCTGGTGGATGGCAATCCGCTGGAAGATATCACCGCCACCGAACGCATCTCACTGGTCGTGTTCAAAGGGGAACGGATCGACCGCAGCGAGTTGTTCGACCAGCATTAGGATTGTTCCGAGACCACCATGAAAGAGGTTTTGCGATTCGCCGTGGAAGTGCTGTTCATTATGTTCCTGTTCTACGCCAATCTTCTGATGGGAGAATTTGAGCGCTCTGGCGGAGGACAGTTGCGCGGTTTACGCTGGGCGCTGCACGACGTTTTTACCCCCGCGAACTTTGGCATCGCGCTGCTGGCGGCGCTGTTAGGATACGGGGTCTTCGATTTTCTACGCAGACGGCTCAAGCATTAGGCGTTGCCGGGCCGGTTCGACCCGGATCGACCGCTCTACTGTTTGTAGATCTTGCCTTCCTTCATCACGAAAGCCACGTTTTCAAGTGCGCGAATGTCGGCGAGGGGATCGCCGGAAACGGCAATGATATCGGCGAATTTGCCCGGTCTGATGGATCCGATTTCGCTGGTACGGCCGAGCAGGTCGGCGGCATTGCTGGTGGCAGCTTGGATGGCCTGCATCGGCGTCATGCCGTACTTCACCATGAACGCAAATTGCCGTCCGCTGGTGCCATAGGGACAGACTCCGGCGTCGGTGCCGAATGACATCTTCACTCCGGCCGCGACCGCCTTGCGAAAATTTTCCCGCTGAATCCGGCCGAGCTGGGCATCGTGTTCCAGGAAATCTTTTGGTATTTTTCCTTCGCGGCCGTCCTGCTGAATGCACTCTTCGTCGTAAATGTCCATGTCGAGATAAGTGCCGTGCTGTTTGGCGAGAGCGATTCCTTCGTCGTCGATCAAGGTGGCGTGCTCGACTGACGCGACCCCCGCGAGAATGGCGTTCTTGATCCCTTGCGGAGAATGCGCGTGCGACTCGACGCGTAAGCCGAAGTGGCCGGCCTCATCGACCGCAGCCTGCAATTCTTCCAGGGTGAACTCCTGCGAGTTGGGGCTGCTGCCGTGGGTCAGCACCGCGCCGCTGGACAAAATCTTGATGTGATCGACGCCATCATGGGCCAGTTTGCGGATGACTTGTCTCACCTGCCAGGGGCTATTGGCCTCTCCGTAATGCATGTCCCAGGGAAGCGTGATGTCGGGGGCGAGGCCGGTATCGGCGCCGGCTCCGCCGGTGATGGTGACATAAGCGCCGGCCACGAACATGCGAGGGCCGGGAATGTCCCCGCGGTTGATGGCGTCGCGCAGGGCAATGTCACCCAAAGCGCGGTATGTGCCCACGTCGCGGACGGTGGTGAATCCCGACTCGAGAGTGAGGCGGGCATTCGGAACGGACTCCAGCGCCAACTCGGCTGCCGTTTTTGTGAATACGCTGACGGGATCGGAGCTGAGATGTCCGTCGGCGAGGTGCGTGTGGCAATCGATGAGGCCGGGGAGCACCGCCATGTTTGACAGGTCGAGAATTCTTGCGCCGTGCGGGATGGCGACGTTGGGGCCAACGGCCTCGATCTTATTTTCGCGGACGAGGATGATTTGATTGGCAAGAACGCTGCCGCTGTCGGGATCGATAAGTTTTCCGGCGCGGATGGCGGTGGTCTGCGCCGAGAGCGCAGTGCATAAGAGCAGGAGAAACGAGAAGGCGGTGAGCGTAGTTTTCAGTCTCATGTGAGGTTTTGGGCGGAGCGCCAGGTCGTGAGCTGCGAAAGCACCTAACCGCCCTGTGCGCCGCTTTTAAGGTCGGCAGCCAGCAACCGATGAAACAGTTGCTCGCCCGCCTCGCGGCGGACGGAAAGTCTTCCGGCGCGATAGGCACGCGATTTCAGCCCGCGCTGCACGTCTTCGCAGATTCCCAAATCTTCTTCTTGCACACGATTGCCCACATTCACCGACTGCTCGTTGTATTCGAGGGAGGCTTCACTCACGTCGGCGAAATAGAAATCGAAGATGACGCGGCAGTGGTCGACATCGAGCGGCAGCACAAGGTTCGTGTCCATGTATCCGGCATAACAATTGATCATGAGATTGGGATACTGCCAGAAATACCAGGCCCGGTCGCCTTTGCGGGTTGCGCCTGTGGCGGCGTCTTCGGCGGAGGAAACCATGGGGCTCGATTGCAGGCAGTAGCGGTCTTCGTTCTCGATGGTGTACTGCTTGTAATCGAGGACGGAATTCAATCCTTTGTGCAGGTGGGGAACATGGTAGCCGCCGTCGAGATAGTTATCGACAAAGACCTTCCAGTTGCAGTGAATGTCGTAGGTGCGGCGGTCGAAGTAGTGCAGGCTCGAAATGCCGAGAGGGGCGACGCGCTTGACCAGGGCGCCCAGGAATTCTTTCAACGATGGAGCGTCGTCGTCCAGGTTAACGAAAACGAAACTCTCCCAGGTTTCCACTCGAATGGGAACCAGGCCGTTCTGGCTACGGTCAAAATTCTCCACGCCGTCAAATTCCGGCATGCCTTTGAGCGACCCGTCGAGGCCGTAATTCCAGCCGTGATAAGGACAGTGCAGCAAACTTGCCTGACCGCAGGGCTGAGTGACGACGGCCGCGGCGTGGTGGCGGCAGACGTTGTAGAAAGCGCGCAGCACGCCATCGCTTCCGCGGACAACGACGATGGGTTCGCCCGCAACCGTGGTACTGATAAATTGACCGGGAGTCTGAACCTGTTCGGTGCGGGCCACCAGTTGCCACGTTTTGCTGAAAACTGAAAGCCGCTCGAGTTCGGCGATGCGCGGGTCGACGTACCACGAACCGGGGATGGTGAAGGCCTGTGCAAGCGGCGCCTGCGCGTCGTAACCGGAGAGAATGCTGGCAATCGAGGACATAGTTTTACCGCTCAAAAGCCAAGAACGGATTGCAAATCACCCGAGAACGCGGATCATGACGCGGAGTCATTTTCCGTACAGCTGACCAGCAAAGCATGGTACACCAAGGCTGATCGCCAGTCGCGTCCTGCCGGGCGGTCAAGGGACACCCAGTCAAGACGCCCGCTCTTTGCCCCGGGGCAATTTCGATTCGGAACGGCCCTTCTGGTCGGAGGATGCAGCTCCCACCGCACGGCGCAAGACTTCCAAAAACTGGCGAATGCGAGCTTCTTTTTTCTCCAGTATCTCGCCCTGGCGGCGAAACAATCCGGGATCGAGTTCGGCCGTGAGCAGCGCATCCTGGAACCGCTCGGTCATCCAGTCGACGATGGAGACGATCATTTCGATATCCATGTCTTTGCGCAGCTCGCCGCGCTCCAGTCCAAAGCGCACGAACGCGACTGTTCCATAAGGATCTTCGGCCATGAGAAAACGATTGATTTCACGCTTCAGAAGCAAGTCAGTGCCGTAATTGCCCAGCAGCGAAATGCGATAGGGGACCCAATCCTCGCGCAGCAGGTGTTCGGTGCGCGAGAGCCAGTAGGAAAGAACCTCGAAAAAACCCGCCTCGCGGACTTCGGCGGGGGCGTCGAGATATTTGGAAAAAGAACGGACGGCGCGCTTGTAGCATTCGAAAAACAAACCGTCTTTGCTGCCGAAATGCTGGAAAATCGATCCTTTGGCAATGTCGAGCGTGCCGGCGATGTCGCCCACCCGGGCGGCGTGATAGCCGCGCTCGGCGAAATGCTGCATGGCCACGTCCACAATGCGGGAACGCTTGGCCTCCGAGCGGGGCCGCGGCGGAGTGGTTCGTGAATAGCGAGGCGCGACGACGGGATTGCTGGCAATGCCGCTCATGGTGACTCCAAGTCACGAAGGATAACCAAGCGATCCCTATTTTTCAATAGAAAATTTCCGGGACGGCGAGCCCGCCGGCCACACTGTGGCCGGGGCTGCCTTCTGCCTCCATTCGAATCGGCAGCCGTGACCAAGGGGCGGCGTGGCGCAGCCATCCCGGCCCAGACATCTGGCAGCTGTCTTGTCTTTGATCGGTCGCCATCTTCCGGCGACGCTGAAACCGACTCATGGTCATATGTGCAAACCATCGATTTCATATCATTTTGATCTTCATTTTTGCTGGATAATAAGTTAATGTACTGATCGCGTTTCCCGTTCAATATAATCACAGGTCATAATTGTGAAGCACGACTTCCAGTCCAGCTATGACGCCATTGTGGTGGGCGGCGGCCACAACGGTTTGACCGCTGCCGCGTATCTCGCCCGCGGCGGACTTTCCACGCTGGTGCTGGAGCGCCGGGAAATTGTCGGCGGCTGTTGCGTCACGGAAGAGATCGCTCCCGGCTGCCGGGTTTCGACCACGTCGTATATCGCCAGCATGTTGCGGCCCGAGGTCATTTCTGAGCTTCGCCTTGCCGATTACGGATTGCAAATGATTCCCTGCGATCCGGCGATTCAGGTTCCTTTTCCCGATGGGCAGGTCGTGCCGTGGTGGGTCGATCGGGCTCGCGCCAAGGCTGAGTTCGCAAAACTTTCCGCCAAAGATGCGGAACGGTTTGTCACCGTCGATGACCAGTTGAAAAAACTGGCGCGCTATCTCCAGCCGTTTTTCATGGAACCGCCGCCGGAGATCGACACCTCTTCGGTCACAGGATGGAATGATCTTCTGCGCATGAGCAAACGCTTTCGGGGAATCTCCAGCGCGGAGGTGGCGCAACTGATTTCGTTTTTGACCGGCAGCCTGGGCGAATTTCTCGACCACAATTACGAGTCGGAAAAAATGAAGACATTGTTCCTGGCCAACAATGTCTACGGCAAGCATGGCGGGCCTTATCAGCCGGGAACCGCGATCGGTTTGCTGTTTCATCTGTTGAGCGGCGGCGAGCACGAATTGCAGGGATTTTCGGGACACGTTATCGGGGGCATGGGCGCGATTAGCCAGGCCCTCGCCTGCGCGGGGAAAAAAGCCGGAGTGGAGATTCTTACCGGAACTCCCGTGGCGCGGATCGAAGCGAAAAACGGGCGCGCCGTGAGTGTGGTCCTCGAAGATGGCAGCGAAATTCGCGCGCGCGCGATCTTGTCGAATTGCGACCCCAAGCGCACCTTTCTGAAAATGGTGGCAGAGCGCGAACTGCCGGAGGATTTCCTGTTCGCCGTGCGTGGCATCAAGATGGACGGCCCCTGCGCGAAGGTCAATTTTGTTCTCAGCGAAGAGCCGCGGTTTACCGGAACTCCGGCGAACGCAACCGCTCTGGAGCGCACGTTCTATACGCTGGTTCCGTCGCTGGAATTTGCCGAGCGATGTTATGACATGGCAAAGTTTGGAGAAATCCCGGAAGGATTGTGGGTGGATTGCGTGGTCTCTTCAAACGCCGATGCGTCGCTTGCGCCGCCGGGGAAACATATCCTCACCTGCTTTGTGCAGTATGTCCCTTACAAATTGCGCGAGGGCAATTGGGATGAAAAGCGGGAACTGCTGGGCGACCGCGTGGTGAAAAAAATAGCCGAGTATGCGCCCAATGTGCCGTCGGCAATCGAGGCGCGCCAGGTGCTGACGCCGCTTGATCTGGAGCGGACGTACGGTTTGACCGAGGGCAACATTTTTCACGGCGATCTGCGGCTGGAGCAGTTGTTCTTCATGCGCCCCGTGGCGGGCTGGGCGAAATACCGGACTCCGCTGCGCGGTCTGTATTTGTGCGGAGCAGGCGCGCATCCGGGCGGGGGGGTGACAGCGGCGCCGGGGCGAAATGCCGCGCACCAGGTATTGCGCGATTGGAAGAAGGGAATGATGAAGGATGTGGCGTGAGCGCATGCATGCGCACAACGATTCTGCGGTTCTCGATCTTGCAGTCTTGAAGGAGACGTCATGAAAAAGAAAGGCATTCTGGAGCGGCTGAAAGACGGGCCCGTTCTGGGCGATGGCGGATACCTGCTCGAACTGGAAAAGCGCGGCTGGGTGCGCGCGGGTCCATTCACGCCCGAGGTCGCGTTGGTTTATCCCGATGCGCTGCGCGAACTGCACGTGGAATTTCGTGAGGCCGGCGCCGAGGTGTTACAGGCGCTGACTTTTTATGCCAGCCGCGACAAACTGGCCACAGTCGGCCTGGAAAACCGGCTGGAGGAATTGAATCGCGCGGCGGTGCGCATTGCCCGCGAGGTTGCCGGCGATCGCTGCCTGGTGGCGGGAAACATCAGCCTGACCTGGATGTATGAGCCGAATAGCCCGAGCGCCGCCGATCGCGTCCGCAGGACTTTCGATGAGCAACTTGCCGTGCAAGTCGATGAAGGCGTCGATTTCATCATTGGCGAGACTTTTTCGTGGCTGGGCGAGGCGCTGATCGCCGTGGAGCGCGCTAAAAAAACCGGACTGCCGGCGATGGTGACGATCTGCTTCGAGAACAAAGACGAAACGGCGGAGGGCAAGAGCGCCGCCGAAGCCGCGAAGACGTTGTTCGACGCCGGAGCGGATATCGTCGGCATGAACTGCCTGCGCCCGCCCGAACACATTCTGAAGCCGATGGAAGAAATGCGGAAGGCGGTTTCGGGATATCTGGCGTGCCAGCCGGTCGGCTATCACACGCCCAAAGACAAGCCCGATTTCACCAGCCTGCCGGAATTCCCGTATGCTCTCGATCCCTTGCAACTGACGCGCAAGCAGATGGCGGATTACGCCATCGACGCGCGCGATATGGGGATCAACTTCATTGGAGCATGCTGCGGCACGGTCGCCATGCATATTCGTGAGATGGCACGCGCGCTGGGCAAACTTCCGGAAGATTCGCGAATCTGGAAAAAAGGCGGGGAGAAACCGATGTCAGCCTATGAATACTACGACCACGACAAGCTGGGCGCGGCCGTGAAGTAGAAGAAAGGTTCAGGTCGGAGACTGACCTGCGCGGCGAGACCGCCTTCGCGAAAGAATGTTGAAAGGGCGCGGCATATTGGCCGCGCCCTTATTTCTTTGAGTTGGAGACGGCTTCACCCGGCGCGGCGCTCGTCCTGGTCGGCTTTGACCAGCGGCGCCTCGACCAGGTGCTCGCTCAGGAACCACACTTGCAGTTCGTTGGTGCGGAGCACGTCGCTTACGACCAGATCATTGGTTCCCGCGTCGCCGATCTTGTTGGCGCGCTCGGCCAGTTCGCGGCAGTGGCCAATGATGATCTGGTGCGCGTCCAGCAGGCGCGAAAGCTGCACGGGAACTTCTTCGCGGTCGCGCGGCGGGCGTTCAATGCGTGTGGTCTCGGCGACATCGTGCGCCATGGCGATGGAAATTCCACCCAGCAACTGAATGCGCTCGGCGATGGTGTCGACCAGTTCGCTCTGTTCTTCGAAGTGCTTATCAAATAAAAGGTGCAACTGGTAAAACGTGGGCCCGGCGACCTGCCAGTGCGATTTCTTGTACAGATCGCGGAGCGTCATGGTGTCGGCCAGCATGAGATTGAGCTGCTCGGTCATTTCCAGCCGGACCGGTTCTTCCAGTTCGAGCGGGAGCATGTGAGAAACGGTTCCATACTTCTGAATGGCCGGCCCGCGCTGGTGAAGGCGGGGTTGCGCGCTGGCTCTTTCCGCAACGGCGGTATTGCTGAAATCCTTCTTCGGCATGGCGAAGTCTCCTTAGGGGATGGGGAACGATTGAAGGCATAAAAACACGGCAATTCTTCGATGCGAAGGTCGAAGCAAGTGATGCGTAATTTATCGGCGCGAACCCTTGGGAAATCGGCGCTTTCCGCCCCGGAATGAAGGTTTTGGCGATGTCATCCGACGCGTTTATGGAGATCGCATCCACTGGCAGGCCATCGATAACGCCTCCGAGCCCACGAAAGTTCCGGTTGAAGACCTTTTCAGGGCGGCCTACACTGTTACGGAGATGAGCTCCTCCGAGCCCAGCAAGCAGTCTTCGACCGGCTCCGCGACAGCGGCGTCATCGGAGAAAAACTCCATGGACAACTCTCGTCCGGGAAGAATTCCGAAAGAGATCATGGACGCGGGGATGGCGGCGCTGAACCGGGCGGGGGAGGAAGCGGAGAAGAACAAACCTCCGCGCTAAAGGAGACATCCAATGAGTCCACTCGAAGCCCCGCTGCTTCCGGTGAAAGAGGACGCCCGCTACCTGCCCCTGCTGGCTCAGACGGAAGAGAATTGGCGGGAGAACTTCCCGCATCTGGTCATGAGGCTCGAAGCGAAGAACCTGCTCCAGAAAATCTTGGAGAGCGCAATAGAGTTGACGATCATCAGCCTCCAGCAGTGCGAGAAGGCGGGATTGGCCCCGGACCAGGCGAGGGAAATCGCCTACGAGAACCTCGTACCGCCGGGAGCGAACGAACAGTAGCCCGCAACACCGACTGGTTTGCTCACCCTGAAGATTTCTCCGTCGATGCCACACCCAGCGTGCGGCTGGAGTGGAACCCTTAGAACATCCAAACGAGCACGGCTGGCTACTTCCAGAATCTCCCCACTCCCAGCCTCACTTCCACGGTATTCAGCCCGGGATTCGGCACCGCCAGGCCGGCATTGGAAATATGCAAATAGCGCACTTCCACGCTCCAGTTGTATTTTTCTCCGAGGACATGAGTCCCGAAAGCTGCGCCTGGGGTAAAGTTCACCGTATTGGTGTAAGTGGGCACGTTGTGGTTGGTGAACAGTGCGCCCCCGCCCAGTTCTAAATAAGGAGAGAGGCGGCCCCGGCGCACGAAATTCCATTTCAGCCCGAGCGGATTGAAGCCGGCGCCATAGGTGGTGTTGGCCGGCTGAAAAATCAGATAGACCGGGACTCCGTCGAGGACATATTCAAAACGCCCGCGCAGGATTCCCGGCAGGTGTTCGTCTGTCAGAACCCAACCGACGCGAAAGCCGGCATCGAAGAGGCCCGTGTTCTGGGTGCCTCCGGGGACCGAATACCCGCCGGCAGCCCAGACCTGAATTTCGTGGCCGCCATCTTCTGGTCCAAGCTGCGCCGAAGCTCGCGCGCCGGCCAGAAAGAAAGGAGATAGAAGGAAGGAAAGAGCGACCAGCAAAGCACGGCGCAGTCTGAGTGGCATTTCAGCAGACTGCACGACTCATCGGGTTTTTGCAACATCGAGGCGAAAGATTTTTCTAGTTTGGTGGATGGAATGCGGGGCGAAGATGTGTGCGGTTCAGGCCCCGACTATTGCGTCGGTGTGGCCAAGTACGGGATGCTCCCGTTTCCGCCCACGAGTTGTGCTTGATCGTTAATGGCGGTGGGTGCCGCAGTGATCGAGGCCGGCAGTGCAGAAATGCTGCTGCTGTTTTCGTCGTAGAGGAAGAGGACAAACGATCCGCCCGAGCCTCCTTAGGAACTCACAAGAACCAGGAGAAATGAAAATTTAAAACGCGTCTTCTGAACATAGTTCTTCTGAACATAGTTCGGCCCTTTGGAAAGCCGCGAGGGAAGGGATGCGGCGACCGAATGCCCGCATTAACGGCATTCCCGGACAGGCAGTCAACCTCACGCTTGCTGATCAACGCGTGGCCGGTAGTACAGCGTAGGTTCCGCACTCGAAGATCAACATCAAACTTCAGTAACGTTCCCTACTGATTACCCATTTTTGTGCCGATGGGCTTGTGGTAACGTGAGGAATACCGCATATTCAGTAGGCTGAATACGTTTTCTTAGGGCGACGTGTCCTCCGAGACTCGCAAACCGGCCATCCACATTGCGTGGAAGACTGTCACGTATCGCAGTGTCGCACTGATGATACTGGCAGGCGGAGCTGTTTTTCTTATCGCCATCCGTCTCAGCTTCCCGCAATTTTCCGAAAGCGCCATGAAGGCCGCGGGCAGCGTGGCCGACAAAGCTCTGGAAAAAGTGGCGGGGATGGCCCCTGCCCCAGGCACAGGCGCTTCCATCGCGCAGCAGGCGCACTTCACCGCGCTCGACGGCACCGTGCGGGTGAAAAAGGGAAACGGCAACAGCTGGGTAGGCGCGGACTACAACATACCGCTGGAAAAAGGCGACGTGGTGCAGACCGGCTCGGAAGGCATGGCCAAGGTTGTCTTCAACGACGGCACCAGTTACACCGTCAAGCAGGATTCGCTGATCGTGATCGAAGAAAACTCGGCCAACGATCAGCAGCAAACCAACGTCGCGGTCGCGGTGAGCACAGGGACGGTCGATCTTTCCACGGCGACGTATTCGCAGGGGTCGAAATCGCAAGTCATTGTGGCCGGCGCCCGGGCCTCGCTGGCGCCGGAATCGGCGGCGCAGGTACATAACGATCCTCATGCCGATCAGCATGAAATCGTCATGAAGAAAGGTACCGGCGAGGTCACGCGCAACGGCGAAACCGTGCAGTTGGCCAACTGGGAAAAAGTGAGTTTCACCGCCACCGAGCCGCACATGGAGAAGGCCAAGAGCACCGGGCCGCCTACGCCGATTTCTCCCGCCAACATGGCGCCGATTTTCACTTCCGGCGAAACCACCAAAGACGTCGAATTTTCCTGGACGCCGATGGCCAATGCCGCCGCCTACCGCCTGAGAATTTCGAGAAATCCTTATTTTTCCTCTACACTGGTGGACAAGAAACTCAACACAGCAGACGTTACGGTCACCAGCCTGGGTGAGGGCGCCTATTACTGGGTGGTGCAATCGGTCGACCCCTCGGGCAAGGAGTCGGTGGAGAGCGAGAAAAACCGCTTCACCATTATTCCCAAGGGAAAACAGAAGGAAGCGATCGACCTGGAACTGGATCCTTTTATTCAGCACGGGCACGTCATTGAGGTGACGGGCAAGACGCAAATCGGAGCGCGCGTGATGGTGAACGGCCGCGAGGTTCCCATGGTCACGACCGACGGCACGTTTCATTACTTCACGCCTCCGCTGGAAACCGGCGAAGCGGTGATTACGGTGACGGCGCAGACGGCGCAGGGCGGAGTGAACACGCAGCAGAAGACGATCATTATTCAGTAGGAAAGGCGTCGTTGGCGTTTCGTCGTTGGCCGTTGGCCAAAGACCAAGACCAAGGACCAAACGAAGGCAGAACTCTCATGTCAAGCAACGGATTTCATTCCAATCGTTCTCACAACCTGCGGTCTTTATTCAGCTTGTTCTCCAGCGATCTGGCTATCGACCTGGGCACGGCGAACACTCTGGTTTACGCCCGAGGCAAGGGTATCGTGGTCAACGAGCCTTCCATCGTCGCCATCAACAAGAACACGGGCGAAGTCGAGGCCGTGGGCAAAGAGGCGAAGGAAATGCTCGGGCGCACGCCGGGCAACATTGTCGCCATCAAGCCGATGAAAGATGGCGTGATCGCCGACTTCAAGGTCACGGAGAAGATGCTGAACTATTTCATTCAGAAGGCGCACAACCGCAAGATGCTGGTGCATCCGCGCATCGTGATCGGCGTGCCCTCGGAAATCACGCAGGTGGAAAAGCGCGCGGTCATGGATTCGGCCTACCGCGCCAAGGCGAGCGAAGTGCATCTTGTGGAGCAGGCCATGGTGGCGGCCATTGGCGCCGGCCTGCCCATTACCGAGCCCAGCGGTAACATGGTGGTAGACATCGGCGGCGGCACCACCGACATTGCCGTCATTTCGCTGAGCGGCATCGTTTATTCGCGTTCCGTACGGATGGCGGGCAACCAGATGGATGAAGCCATCATGAATTACCTGAAGCGCAAATATAACCTGCTGATCGGCGAGCGCACGGCGGAACAAATCAAGATGGAAATCGGATCGGCCCATCAGCTCGACAAGCCGATGACGATGGAAATCAAAGGCCGCAACCTGATTGAAGGCGTGCCCAAGACCATTACGGTGGACGACGGCGAAGTGCGCGAGTCTTTGAGTGAATGCGTTTCCACCATCATGAACGCGATTCGCGTGGCGCTGGAACGCACGCCGCCCGAGCTTTCGGCCGATATCAGCGACCGTGGCATCGTACTGACCGGCGGCGGCGCCCTGCTGAAGAACCTGGACAAGCGCATCCGCGAAGAAACCGGACTGCCCGTTTCCATTGCCGACGATCCGCTGTGCAGCGTGGTGCTGGGCACGGGCAAGATGCTCAGCGACTTCAAGCTGCTGAGAAAAATTTCGATCGAATAAAAGCAGTGGGCAGTGAGCTTTGAGCTGCGAGCGATAAGTTTCAGGTTCCTTGGCAGTTTTGGCTCATGGTTCACGGCTCACCGCTCATTGCTCCTATGGAATCCGTACTCGGCCGCTACCGCAATCTGATCATTCTGGTGGGAGTGCTGTTTCTCCAGGTGCTGGGCCTTGCCGTGCAGGTGAAACGCGGGCCCAACAGCGAGAACACACGGCTGATCCGCGTCTGGGCGGTCGATCTGATTACTCCTCTGGAGCGCGTCGTGGTGCGCGCCCAGGGCGGCGCCGGAGATCTGTGGCGCAACTATTTTTACCTGCGCGGCGTCCGCGCCGAGAACCGCGAGCTGAAGCAGCAGATCGAAGAGATGCGTTTGCAGCAGGTCCGGCTGAGCGAGGATGCGGCCCAGGCCCGCCGCCTGCAGGCGCTGCTGGCTTTCAAAGAACAGTACGTTGGGAAGACGGTTGCCGCGCAGGTAATCGGTTCCGGCGCCAGCGATCTTTCCCGCTCCATCTATCTCGACAAGGGCTCCAATGACGGCATTGCGCCCGACATGGCGGTCATCACCGCCAACGGCATCGTGGGAAAAGTCTTGCGCGTGTATCCCTCCACTTCGCTGGTGCTGATGATCAACGACCAGTCGAGCGGGGTCGGCGTGCTGCTGGAAAAATCCCGCCTGCAGGTGAGCCTTCATGGCACGCCCAACGGCGAACTGATGCTTGAGCACGTGATGAGCGATGAGAGCGTCACGCCCGGCGAATCCGTTCTCAGCAGCGGCGGCGATCAGATTTTTCCCAAGGGATTGCCGGTCGGGACTGTGACCAAGGTCAGCCCGGGGCACGAGATGCTGCTGAATATCAAAGTCAAACCGGCGGCGGACCTGAACCGGCTGGAAGAAGTTCTGGTGGTCACCGAGAAGCAGGAGCGCCAGCCTGTCACGGAAAGCGGCGGCAGGGTTCGGGCCGCCGATGTTCTTGCCTTGAGGCTGCCTTCGGTTCCGGACAAGCCGGCCGTGACTGCTCCGGGCGCGAACGCCGCAGGGCAGGGGGCTGCCGCTACGGCAAACGGCGCGGCGAAACCGCCGAACGCCCCGGCTGCAAAACTTTCTACCGCCGCTTCCGGAGCGCCGAGTCCGGCGAAATTGAACAACGCCGGAGTGACCTCGATTCCTTCGCCATCCAATCCGGCCGCGTCGACCCGGCCCCCTGGATCCAAGCCGGCAGCGTCCGAAACATCCGTCGCTGGAACTTCCGCAAGCCCCAACGTTCCGAAAGCCGCTCCGCCTGCGAAGTCGCCTTCGGCGTCCGATGCTGCAAGCTTGTCCGTTTCTCCTAAAAAGGCCGTGACATCTTCGCCTGACCCCGGCAGTACAGATCTCAACCCGAAACCTGACGCCGCCGAAGATAATCCTCACTAGCGTGCCCATCACTTACACATCGGGCGAACAGATTGAGGTTTACCGGTTCAGTGCTCCGGTAACGGTGGGTGTGCCGGTGCTTGCGCTTTTTTTGCAGGCATTCCTGCCGCGGGTTTTTCCAGTCTTCTCTTATATCGACCTGCCGCTGCTGGTGACGATTTTTTTCGCCATGGCGCGCCGCAACCCGATATCCGGTTTGCTGACCGGGGCCGCCATCGGTCTGGCGCAGGACATGCTCGGCCCGGCTCCCATTGGAATTTATGGCATCGCGAAAACGGTTGTCGGCTATGGCGCATCTTCGCTGGGCGCGAAACTCGATGTGGAAAATGCCGGCGCGCGGCTGCTCGTGACCATCGCCTTTTACCTGATTCATCAGGCGGTTTATTTTCTGGTGGCGCGGGACATGGTGAGTCTGAGTTTGAACTGGAGCTGGACCAGCGGCGTTCTGGCCGCCATCGCCAACGCGATTGTGGGACTGGGGTTGTACTTTTTTCTGGACCGCTTCAAACAGCGGGCGTGAGTCAGTTCCCAGGTCTCAGTTCTCGGTTCTCAGTTCTCAGTTCTCGGTTCTTGGTTTCCGGTCGACGGCTTATGACTTACGTTACTCCTCGTTGTGCCTTCAACCTGACGATGGGGCTAGAATTGAATCACACACAAACGGAACTCGGAGCGACTCTGATATCTCCATTCGGGTGCGAGAATGCCCGGTTATCAGGCTGGCTTTTGAGCCGGCAGCTGAGAACTGAAAGCCGAGAACCGGGAACTGGGAACCGGGAACTGAGAACCGAGAACTGAGAACCGAGAACTGATTTTCGATGTTTGGTCGCGACGAAAAAGTATCGGCAATCCGCCTGACGGCGACGCAGTACATCATCCTCGCCATCTTCCTTGTTCTCGCCTACGGATTGTGGCGCTTGCAGGTGATGCAGAGCAACGTCTACGCCACGCTGGCGGAAAAAAACCGCGTCCGTAACGTACCCATTCTCGCGCCGCGAGGAAAGATTCTTGACCGCGAGGGCCGCGTCATCGTCGACAACTACCCTTCTTTTTCGGCGCTCTTGTTGCGCGATTCCTCCCGCGACCTCAATGCCGACGCCGACCTCATCGCGCAAGGTTTGCATCTCGATCCCAACGAAGTCCGCGCGCGCATCCGGCATTTCAGCTCCATGCCGCAGTACCAGCCGATTTTTCTGAAAGAAGACATCACTCCCGACGAACTGGCGTTCATCGACGCGCACCGCAACGAGCTGCCCGAACTCGACACCATCATGGCCCATCGCCGGCTCTATCCGCGCAATGGATTCATGGCCCACCTGATCGGCTACGTGGGCGAAGTCACCGAGGACATGCTCAACCAGCCGCAGTTCGAACTCTACAATCCCGGCGATGTGGTGGGAATCTCCGGCGTGGAGCGGCAATATAACAATGTTCTGATGGGCACGAACGGAGCGCGGCGCGAAGTGGTCAACAGCCACGGGCGCGAAGTCGGGTTGCTGGGCGAAACCGACGCCATTCCCGGCAAGCAACTGAAACTCACCGTGGATATCGACCTGCAAATCGCCGCCGAAGAGGCGCTTGAAGGCAAGAACGGCGCGATCGTCGCCATGGACCCCCGTACCGGCGAAATTCTTGCCATGGTGAGCCGGCCAACTTTCGATCCCAACGATTTCGCCGTGCATGTTTCGCGCGACCAGTGGAACAAGCTGGTGACCGATGAAAATCATCCCCTGTTGAACAAAGCTATCCAGGCGCAACTGGCGCCGGGATCGACATTCAAAATTATTATGGCGACGGCCGGCTTGCAGGAGGGAATCGCCCAGGACCTGCACGTGACCTGTAGCGGCGGAGGGACTTTTTACGGCCGCTATTTCAAGTGCTGGATTGCCGCCCGCCACCAGACCCACGGCCTGGTCGACATCGCCAAGGGCATTTATCAATCCTGCGACGTGTTTTTCTATACGCTGGGGGAAAAGCTGGGCATTGACCGCATTGCCAAGTACGCGCTGGCGCTGGGCATGGGGCAAAAAACCGGAATCGATCTGCCGCAGGAAGTCAGCGGTGTGATGCCCTCGGAAGAATGGAAGCTCAAGAATTTTCATCAGAAGTGGTTTGCCGGCGAGACCATTTCCGTGAGCATTGGCCAGGGCGCGATAGCCGCCACGCCGATTCAGATGGCGCGCGCTTTCGGCGCCATCGCCAGCGGTGGCAGGCTGGTTCGGCCGCATGTGACCAATCCAACCGATTTGCCCCCGGGAGTGATTCCGGCGCAGAGCACGACGACCGACGATAAGAGCATTCCGATCGATCCTAAAAATTGGGAAATCATTACCGACGCCATGGCGCAGGTGGTGAGCCCTGTGGGCACAGCCGCGGCTTCGGCGATCAAAGGCGTCGATATGGCCGGCAAGACCGGGAGCGCGCAGACCGTCAGCAATGCTTTAAAAGCGAAAATGAGCGCCAGCCAGAAAGCGGAATACAAAGATAATGGATGGTTCGTTGGCGTGGAGCCGCGGCGCAATCCGGAGATTGTCGTTTGCGCCCTGTTTGAAGAGGGCGAGCACGGATCGGAAGCCGCCCACGTGGCCGCCAAAGTGATACAGGCTTACGTGGAGAAGCAGCGGCAGCATCCGCAGAAAATGGCGAAGGCCGCGCCGGACAAACCGGCGCCGGATCAAGTAGAAGTCGGCGGCGTGTGGACCTCGCCGGATTCCGATGGCGACGACGAGCAGAAGCTGGACAGCGGCCATTTCTTTCTGGATGTCGGCTATCAACGCCCGCTGGCGGCGGCAGTCGCGCCCGGCGTGCAATAGGGGCGGACAGTTTGAACGGCTAGGGA
>DATLKM010000132.1:0-18460 GCA_035538435.1 Binatia bacterium | reverse complement strand
CGAATTGACCCACGACTACAAGTCGCCCGGAGAAAGTGAATGACCTCCTCTTTTGTGAACGTTCGGCGTCTTTGGCTGTGCGCAGTTTGCAGTGGATTAGCCGGGTTGTCCGGCTGCGGCGGGGGAACGTCGTCGTCCCCGAGGATTGTTTCGAACAGCTGCTCGATTCAGTTGGAGGCGCTGCGGCCGCCATGCCCGCCGGGAGTTTCGTGCGCGACGCTCTCGAACGGCAATTGGAACAACAGTAGCTTTCAGATTATTCTGTCGAGCCCGGCTGTCTCAGGCGTGAACATTTACATTCCATGGAACACGGTTGAGACCAGTCAGCAGAGCTACGATTTTTCGAGCCTGAATCAGCAAATAGCTGCCTACTCTGGTACGAACAAGAAGGTGAATCTGATGTGGATGGCAGTGAACTACGGCAACGTGAATGACTTGCAGGGCGGTGTCAACACTATGACGCCGGCGTACGTATTCACGACCAGTTGGGCGAATTCCGTCGGGGCGAGCACGCCGCAGGACGTGGCTTACTGCGAATTCTACCCAGGTAACGGCACCTTCGTTAACACGACCGCCAACGCCAACACGGCGGGCTTCGATTCAACCGGCTATCCGGTTGTTTACGAAAAACCGTTCATGACTGCCTACCAGAACTTTATCGGGAAGGTTATTCAGCAGTACAACGGCAATAGCGCGATTGGCTACATGCGATTTGGCTTGTCGGTCGGCGATGAAGCGGATGCCTACTGTACACAGCAGCTACAAGGGCTTCCTTCGCCCAATACGTTTGCGGCTGACCCCAGCCCTTCGACATGGGAAAATTACGTGCAGGCGATGGATACTTTCGAACACCGTCAGAGCCCGGCGGTGCAGTTGATGGAATCGATGAATTCCCTGGACACCGACCCGGGGGTCACCTTGCCGGATTTTGAAGCTTCGACCGCGGTTTCCGACGGGTTCGGTTTTGGATCCAACGGTTGGCAGAACAGCGATATCCAGGCCTCCGCCAGCGGCACCCCCTGTACCAGCGACTGGTGCACTATGTTCGACACATACCAGGGGCGGGTGCCTCTGGAGCTCCAGACGGCGACTCCGAGCGACCCTGTCGATCCCGTCGGTCCGAGCAATCCCACCGGAAATCTGGCTGATTTGATACCGTTGGCGGTGCAGCATCACGCAACGATTCTGGAGTTGGCTTTGCCGGACCTTTACCTTGCGTTTGACCCCAACTACAGCAGCCCTTACTCGTCGTACCATTCGTCCTACAACTCCGCGTTGAGCAGTCCCTGCGCACAGTAGGGGGGAAGCGTTCCGGGGCGCGCGAAGAAAATTCTTACAGCGCGCCCCCCGTCTTGCATCTGCTCTTCGATAATCATCGACTCCTGTATCATCCTTTCTCAAACCAAAATGGAGTTCTACTAATGAGACACAGATTCTGGCTGCTGTGTTTGCTGGGCGGCGGTCTGGCTTGGGCGCAGGCGAAACCTGCGGGCAGCGGATCCGCGCAGACACGAGACGATGACCAGCCGAGTGTGAACGCCGCTTCCAGCATTGCCATGGATGCCCCGGTGCTTACGATCAAAGGGATTTGCACTCCACCGAAAACGGCGGGAAATTCGTCCGCCTGCGAGACTGTAATCACGCGCGAGCAATTTGAAAAAGTCGTGGCCGCGATTCATCCGAATATGAGCCTCTCGGCGAAAGAGCAGCTGGCGATTCTGTACCCTCGTCTGCTGGTGATGACGCAGAGCGCGGAAGAATTGGGCCTGGACAAACAGGCGCCTTACGAGCAGATGATCGCGTTCTCGCGGATGCAGATCCTGACCCAGGGGCTAACGCGCAAGCTGCAAGCGGAAGCCGCGCCGGTGAGCGATGAGGAGATCGCCGAATATTACCGGAAGAATGCGGAGAAATTTGAAGTGTACACACTGGAGCGGCTGCTGGTGCCGTTGCACAAGCTGCCGGCGAAATCCTCGGATGGAAAAACCAGCCAGACTCCACAGCAGTCCGACGAGGAACTGGCCGGTCTGGCGCAGAGGCTGAGGGCGCGAGGAGCGGCCGGCGAAGATTTCGTGAAGCTGCAACAGGAAGCGTTCGAGGCGGCGGGGGTGAAGGTGGCGTCGGCGAATACGCACATGGAGAAGGTCCGAAGGTCATCGGTGCCGGTGAGCCAGGGGGCGGTGTTCGATCTGAAGGCGGGCGAAGTTTCGCAGGTGTTCAGCGATGCGGGCGGTCATTACATTTTCAGGATGGACAGCAAGGGCCAACTGCCGCTGGAGGATGCGAAGGCGGAAATCCGCCAGACGTTGACGGCTGAGCACGCGAAAGCGGCGGTGGACAAGGTGGAGGGTTCAATCACGACAGAGAGGAACCAGGCTTATTTTGCGGTGGGGCGGTAGGGGCGGTTGCGGCTCGGAACTGAAGTCATCATTCTAAAACGATTGTCCTTTAAGCCCGGGGAAAAAGAAGGTTCCTCACCGCGCCTTCGGAGCGGTTCGGAATGACATCCCCGGGAAGTGTTTTCGAGATGCAAGACTCGATAACGGCGTCGTAATGCATTGGTTCATAATGGTTTAGACATCATTCCCCACGCCGATGGAGTCTTTTGTCCCCAAGGATTTTGACCACTTGCAGTATCTTGCAAACTCCCGTAGGCTGAGTGGAACTTCGGCGGCGGGAGTGGGAGCAACTTCCGGCATTCACGCCCCGATTCGCAGGTCGCAAGTACGGTATCTCCCCCCAAACAAGGCAATCAACGGTTCGCATTTTATTCCCCTTTGATATTCGAGGGCCGAGAAGAGGAGTCGTGTCGTGGGATCGATGACAGATTCTTCGTGGTCACTGTCTGTGACCGAGAGGGCGGAGCCGCGAAGGGCAGGTTCAGGCTCCGAGGGACTCAATAAGATGATCGACCGAAGCGCTGCGGCCTTGAGCTGGTACGCGGTGCAGACGCGCTCCCGGCACGAAAAGATGGTGGTTCGGCAACTGGAAGGGCTGGGATTCTCGACCTTTCTGCCGGTGACCAGCCAGTTGCGGCAATGGAGCGACCGCAAAAAACTGGTGGAGTTGCCGCTGTTTCCCGGCTACACGTTCGTGCAGATGGAGTACCGGCCGGAGCTCAAGCTGCGGGTTTTGACGACCGAGGGCGTGGTGGCGTTCGTCGGGATTCATGGGCAGGGAATGCCGATTCCGGACCGGCAGATTGAGTACATACAGAACCTGATTGCGGCCAGGGTGCCGCTGGAGAGTCATCCGTTTTTGAAGGTGGGGCAGCGAGTGCGGATTCGGAGCGGCTCGCTGAATGGGACCGAAGGCATTCTGGTAGGACAGGAAAACGACCGCATGCTGGTGGTATCGGTGGAGCTGATTCAGCGGTCGGTTTCTATTCGTTTGCAGGGTTACGAAGTAGAGGCAGTCTGAAGTGGCAGGCAAGGCCGACAAGGCCTTTCGCGAGGCACTTAATCTCCCAGCAGTCAAATTCTTACAGGCAAGATTGCAACCAGAAGATACGAGGGTCGTTATGAATGAATCGCAGACGAAAGTGATGAGCGAGACGCAGGAAACGGCGCAACCGGCACAGGCTTCAAGCACGGCGGCGACGGCAGCGCCGGGCAATGGCACGTCGCACGGCTGGGCGGCGCTGCGTTCGTTGCGGGCCGAGACGGAAATCCACGCCATCAGCCGGGCGCTGGAAGAATCGGGCTGGAACCGGAAGCACGCGGCCAAGCTGTTGAGCATCAGCTATCGCGGGCTGCTGTACAAGATCCGGCAGTACAACATCACTCCGGCCTCGAGCAATTCGCTGGTGCAGGCGCAGCGGCCGCAGGCGTAAGTAAGACGGGGGTTTTTGGTCGTCCCAGAGCGGGAATTCGCCGGTTGCGTTGGCGGGTTCGGGAAGCGCTTTCCGTTTTTGGGGACGTGTGACAAAGGTGGTAGGCTGACTGGTTAGCTAGAGAACCCTAGGGGAAGGATTTCATGAGCCGTAACTTCGAATTGCTGCAAAGGATCGGTCGCGAGCAGGCGCTCTATACCACCCCGGAGGAAGTCGAGGTGGAACAATCGGTCGAGCAGCCGGTGGTGTTTTCGCCGCCTGTGGCTTCGACGCTGGGGATGACGGGCAGCGAACTGGAAGAGTTCACCAAGCTGGTGCAGCGACTGTTTGTGGTGCCGGGCAATGATTCTCCGCGGAGCGTGGTGTTTTGCGCGCCGGAGCGGGGCAACGGTTCGAGCTGGGTCACGGCGCGAGTGGCGGATGTGCTGGCCAGCCAGGTTTCCGGATCGGTATGCATGGTGGACGCGAACCTGCGGCGGCCCGGATTGCACGCGCAGTTCTCAGTGGAGAATCATTACGGACTTTCCGATGCACTGTTGAAGCCTGATCCGATCCGTCAGTTTGCGCAAGGCGTGGGCAGGCCAAATCTGTGGCTGATCAGTTCGGGGTCGAATCCTGAGGGAGCGCAGAACCTGCTTTCGACCGACCGCATGAGATTGCGGCTTTCGGAGTTGCGGGCGGAGTTCGACTATGTGCTGCTGGACGTGGCGGCGCTGAACGACGGCAACGACGCCATGTTGCTGGGCGGGGGCGGAGACGGGGTGGTGCTGATTTTGAAGGCGAATGCATCGCGCCGTGAGAGCGCGCGCAAAGCGGTGCAGGACTTGCAGGCGGCGAAGGCGAGAGTGCTGGGAGCGGTGCTGAATCAGCGGACGTTCCCGATTCCAGATTCGATTTACAACAAGCTGTAGGAAGTTCCGGACTCGAGCGAGAAAAGCGGGTTTCTCGACTGTTTTTTCTGGCGCTAATCGCGCCAGAAATGCCGGCTCGAAATGACAGTGGGCAAGGTTTAGGCGGGAGCGATTCGTAAAGCTGGCCGTGGGGCTCAGCCAGCGGGTGAAAGGGCAAGCATGTTTGAAAATCTGCGCGCGGATTTTGCGGCGGCGACGGGTCACCGCACCATGGAAAAAGGCCTGCTGCGCGTACTGATGCGGGTGGAGACGCCGGCCATTGTTTGCTACCGGTATTCGCACTGGGTGCTGAAGTTGAATATCCCTGTGGTCAAGCAGTTGCTGATGATTCCGGCGCTGTTCTGGCAGCGGTTCAACCAGATGTTCTTCGGCATATTCATCTCCCCCGACGCCGAGATTGGCCCGGGGATGGTGATTCATACGCCCTACGGAGTTTTCATTCCCCCGGTAAAGATCGGTTCGAACTGCACCTTCACTACCGGGACACTGATCAACTCCGGCTGCAAGAGCGTGGGCGACAACGTTTACTTCGGGGCCGGGTGCAAGATCATCGGCGACGTGAAGATCGGCAACAACGTGGTGATTGTGGCCAACAGCGTGGTGTTGACGGATGTGCCGGACAACATCACGATTATGGGCGTGCCGGCACGCATCAAGCTGCCGGGCGGACGGGGGCCGAAGAAATTCGCCTGGCGGGCGATGGACCGCAAGGACGCCAAGCCCGAGGCGGCCAACGGGCAGGGAACAAATGGAAACAAGCCGGCCACCGCTGCGGGAACGAACGGGAATGCGGGGACGAGTGCGGCAGTAAACGAAAAGACCGTGCAGTGAAACGTTTGCGATCATTTAATTTAAGCCTGTTAAATCAGCCAGTTTCTTTATAAGGGGAAAGAGAAAGACCTTGGATTTTTCGTGGAGCGAAGAGCAAGCGGCGTTTCGCAAGGAAGTGATCCGGTTCGCCAAGCAGGAATTGAACGACGATCTCGGTAAGCGGGATCGTGACGAGGAATTTCCCCGAGAGTTTTTTAAGAAGTGCGCTGACTTCGGAATTCAGGGATTGCCGGTCCCGCAGGAATATGGCGGCGGCGGCGCGGATACTTTAACCACGGCCTGTGCGCTCGAAGCACTCGGGTACGGATGCAAAGATAACGGTTTTTTGTTTTCGCTGAATGCGCACATGTGGACCAGCGAACTGCCGCTCATGGCGTTCGGTACGGAAGAGCAGAAAAAGAAGTATTTGCCCAAGCTGGTGAGTGGTGAGTGGATCGGCCTGCACTGCATGACCGAGCCGGGATCGGGTTCGGACGCATACAGTCTGAAAACCCGCGCCGAGCGCAAGGGCGACAAGTACATCATCAATGGTTCGAAGACTTTTATCACGAACACGACGCACGGCGATCTGTTCGTGATCTTTGCCAACGTGGATCCGGCGAAGGGGCCGAACGGCGTAACCGGATTCTTGGTCGAGAAGGGAACGCCGGGATTGGTTCTGGGCAAGAAGCTGCACAAGATGGGCCTGCGGACTTCACCCATGTCGGAAGTCTCGCTGGAAGATCTGGAAGTGCCGGCGGAAAACATTTTGGGCAAAGAGGGCAGCGGGCAGGCGATCTTTACCCATTCGATGGAGTGGGAGCGTACCTGCATTCTGGCCAGCCATTTGGGCATGATGCAGCGGCTGATCGAAACCTGCGTGAAGTATGCGCGCGAGCGGCAGCAGTTCGGCCAGCCCATCGGAAAATATTCGGCGATTGCCAACATGGTTGCCGACATGGAAGTGCGGCTCGAAACCGGCCGGTTGTTGCTTTATAAGGCGGCGTGGTTGAAAAGTCAGGGCCGCCATGCCTTGCGCGAAGCGGCGATGGCCAAGCTGTACGTGAGCGAGGCGACGGTGCAAACCTGCCTGGATGCGATTCAGATTCACGGCGGCTACGGGTACATGGCCGAATACGAAATGGAGCGCGATCTTCGCGATGCCATTTCGGGAAAGATTTACTCGGGAACTTCGGAGATTCAACGCGTGATTATTGCCGGGTTTCAGGGACTTTGATATAACTCCCCGACCCAGGGAACTGGCGGAACGGACACAGGGTTCAATGGCTTATATCCTGCAGCAACTATTAGAAAAGAGCGCGGCAAGGTATCCGGAAAAGTTGGCGGTGTGGGCGCGTGGGCGAAGCCTTACCTACCGCGAGCTGAACGAGCGCTCGAACCAGTTGGCGCATTTGTTGCGGGAGCGCGGCCTGCGCAAAGGCGACCGCGTAGGGATTTACTTTCCCAAGTGCGTGGAATCGGTGGTTGCGATGCTGGGGGTGGTGAAGGCGGGCGGAGTTTATGTGCCGCTCGATCCGCAGGCGCCGGCCGAGCGCGTGGGCTACATCATCGGGAACTGCGGCGTCCGCGTATTAATCAGCCGCGAAGACAAGCGGCGCGGGCTGGACAGTGCCGTCATTGAGAGTCTTAATTTCAGCCTGCTGATCGACGAATCGCCCAAACATTCAAACGGGGGCTCGGTTCTGCCCTGGACGATTCTGGCGCAGTATCCGGCCGATCACTCGCCCAAGGTCGTGCTGACCGAAACCGATCTGGCTTACATTCTTTACACCTCCGGATCGACGGGCCGCCCCAAGGGCGTGATGCTGACGCACCAGAACGCGCTGACTTTTGTTGAGTGGTGCGCCGAGATTTTCAAAATTACGAGCGAAGACCGGCTCTCGAACCACGCGCCTTTGCACTTCGATCTTTCCGTGTTCGACGTCTACAACACGCTGGAAGCGGGCGCTTCGCTGTATATGGTGACCGAGGATCTCGCGCTTTTTCCGGTGAAGTTGGCGGAATTCATCGAGAGCACGGGCATCACGATCTGGTATTCGGTGCCGTCGGCGCTGACATTGTTGTTGCTGCATGCAAATTTGAAGACGGAGAGGTTGAAACAGCTGCGCATCATTCTCTTTGCCGGGGAAGTTTTCCCGATGAAGTATTTGCAGCAGTTGGCGCAGTTGCTGCCGCACGTCGATCTGTACAATCTCTACGGGCCGACGGAGACCAACGTCTGCACTTACTACCAAGTTGAGCCCGAGCGGCTGATGAGCATGGACAAGCTGCCTATCGGCATCGCTTGCGAGAACACGGAAGTGTTTGCGGTGGACGATAAAAACGAAATCGTGACGCAAGGGGAGGAACGGGCGAACTTTATGTGCGCGGGCCTTCGGTTACGTGTGGGTATTGGGGCGATATCGAGAAGACCAGGAAGATGGTTCTGCCCAACAGCTTCCAGCCGAATTTTGAGGAAAAAATGTATCGCACCGGCGATCTGGTGCAGCTGGCGGAAGACGGAAATTATTACTTTCTGGGCCGGCGCGACAGCATGATCAAGAGCCGGGGATATCGCATTGAGTTGGGTGAAATTGAAAGCGCGCTGCTGAGCCATGCGGCGGTGAAAGAGGCGGTGGCGATCGCAATTCCCGATGAGATTATCGGCAGCCGCATTCAGGCGGTGGTGGCTTTTCATGAAGGATCGTCGGTGACCGCGGGCGAATTGCAGCAGTACTGCGGCACGCGCATCCCGCGCTACATGATTCCCGAGGCAATCGCATTTCGCGAGGTGTTGCCGAAGACTTCGACCGGAAAAGTGGACCGGGTCCAGTTGACGCAGGAAGGCGCGCGGCAAACGACGATGGTCGCGCCGTAGCGGCGGAAAGAATTTGAAGCGTTTAATTAAGAAAGTTCTCAGGAGGGAAGTTCACAATGTCGGCCACCGAGCAAACTCAATCCGCTCTCAAAGAGCAGATCCACCAATTCATTCAGGAAAACCTTGCCGAACCCAAGGGCATTACGTCTTTCACCGACGACGAATCGCTCATGGAAACGGGGGTCATCGATTCCTTGGGCATATTCCGTCTGGTTTCGTTCCTGGAGGAAGAGCTGCGGGTGCGCGTCAGCGATGAGGAGATCAACGCGGACACGCTGAAGAGCGTCAACGCAATTGAAGAATTGGTGGTCCGGAAGCGCAAGTAGATGGAGCAGGCATGAAGTTTGCCTGGGAGATCGTTGCCCTGCCACGGTCTTTCCGCTGGAGAGGAATTTGCAGTAGAACCCGGGAAAACACTTTGGTAGCGTCTGTTCCGTCCCCCAACTGACGCGTGACCAGGCCCAGCCAAAGCGGCGGGCCGAAAGGATTCACGTGAAACCCGAAACCCAACTGATCGACGACCAACTGTTGAAAACACCGTCGGCGGGCAGCTCTGCTGCCTGCGTTTTCCATTTGGTGGAGAAATTGTCGCAGGCCACCCCGGGCGCAGCAGCGATCAGCAGCTGGGGAGAGGTCGTGACCTATGGCGAGCTAAATCGCCGGGCCAATGTTCTGGCGCGCCATTTGCGGAGCCTGGGAGTGGGTCCCGAGACACTGGTCGGCGTGTTCATGGAGCGTTCGGCTGCTTCGGTGCTAGCTTCGCTGGCGATTTTCAAAGCCGGTGGCGCATACCTTCCGCTCGACCCCGCGCTTCCCGAGCAACGGCTGGCTTTTATGCTGGCTGATTCGCAGGTGACAGCGGTGGTGTGCAGCGCAGGGCTGCGCGCGCGCCTGCCGCAGGGGCCGTGGGCCATCGTTGTGCCTGAGGAATTGAATTCTACGGAAGAGTGCGGGGATGCGCGGGCGGAGGTCTCGGGCGAAAATCTCGCGTATGTGATTTACACGTCCGGTTCCACAGGGCAACCCAAAGGAGTGGAGATTACGCACGCCAGCCTGATGAACCTGGTGAACTGGCATCTGCGCGCCTTTGAAGTGAAGGCAACCGACCGCGCGTGTTTTCAGGCGGCCGTCGGGTTCGATGCTGCCGTGTGGGAAGTTTGGCCGTATCTTGCCTGCGGGGCGAGCATCGCAATTCCAGACGAAGCGACCCGCAATAATCCGGCCGCGATGCGCGACTGGCTGATCGAGACCCGGGTTACGATCACGTTCCTTCCCACAGCAATTGCCGAGCGCATGCTCGCGTTGGAATGGCCGGCGGATACTGCGCTGCGATTTTTGCTTACCGGAGCTGACGCTCTGCACAAGCGTCCCCCCAAGGGACTGCCTTTCACGCTGGTGAACAATTACGGGCCGACGGAAGGGACTGTGGTGGCAACATCGGGAACCGTAACGGCGGATGCTTCGGCGGGTCTGCCCACCATCGGCAGGGCCATCGACAAGACGGAGATTCATCTTCTGGATGAGAAGATGGAGCCGGTTTTCGATGGCGGCGTCGGCGAGATTTATATTGGCGGAGCGGGCGTGGCCAGAGGGTATCGCAACAATGCCGCGCTTACGGCGGAACGGTTTGTGCGGCATCCCGGTACGGGTGTGCGCCTTTACCGCACCGGCGATCTGGCGCGTTTTCTGCCGAATGGGGAACTCGAATTTCTGGGCCGGGTGGATGAGCAGGTCAAGATTCGCGGCTTCCGGGTGGAGCCGGGGGAGATTGTCAGCGCATTGAATTCCGTGGCGGGCGTGGTTTCGAGCGCGGTGGCGCCGCTGGGCGGAAGCAATGGGGACAAGCGCCTGGCAGCTTATCTGGTGCTGTCGGCGGAGGCGCAGGTGAATGTGGCCCAGTTGCGCGAAGCCCTGGCGCGGCGGCTGCCGGATTATATGGTGCCGTCAGTCTTCGGGAGGGTGAGCGCGTTGCCCTTGACGCGCAACGGGAAGGTGGATTACGCAGCGTTGCCGGCGTTGAATGAAGCGAATACTCTGCCGGAAACCAAGTTCGTGGCGCCGCAGACTATCGTGGAACGGCGGCTGGCGGCGATTCTGGCGCCGTTGCTGCACGTGGACCGGGTCAGTGCCAAGGACAATTTCTTTCTGCTCGGCGGCCACTCTTTGCTCGGCACGCAACTGATCACGAAAATCAAGGAATCGTTCGACGTTGAGTTGAGCCTGTTGAGCCTGTTCGACCACCCCACGCTGGAAGAGATGTCGGTGGAAGTGGAGAACCTGATTCTGGCGAAGATCGCAGCAGCCAACGCCAACGGCTCCGCCGTTTCATCCGTCACGGTGCAGGAGAGTCAGTAGTGTCGTCGGGCGCCCAGCCGAAATCGCGAATTGAGGGCGCCGATGCGGCTCTCAGCCTGTATCATCTGCTTGATCGGCAGGTTCTTGCCGATCCCTATCCTCTATTCCGCCGTCTTCGCGAAGAAGACCCGGTTCACTGGGACCCGTTTCTCCACGCCTGGGTTGTCACCCGCTACAGCGACGTGGTCGAGGTCCTGCACACCTATTCGGCCAACCGCACGCCGACTCCCGAACAGCTTGCTTCCATGGGGCTGTCGCATCTCAGCCCGATTGCCGGCCTGATGGTGCAGCAGATGCTGTTCATGGAAGCGTCGCAGCATACGCGCCTGCGCGGCCTGGCGTCGCGCGCCTTTACTCCCGCCCGCATTGATACGCTCCGGTCACACATCGTTGAAATTGTGAACCGGTTGCTCGATGAGTTCGAAAGCCGGGGCTCCATGGACGCGATTGCCGACCTGGGCGAACCGCTGCCGGCGATTATCACTGCCGAGATGCTGGGCGTGCCGGTTGAAGACCGGATGAAACTCAAGCAGTGGTCGGCGAACTTTGCCGAGATGCTGGGAAACTTTCAGCATAATCCCGAGCACGCGCAAACCATGCTGCGCACCGTCGAGGACATGACGGCGTACTTCCGCGAGGCGGTAAGGGAGACAAAGAAATATCCGCGCGAGGGTCTGATCCATTCGCTCCTGAATGCTGAAATCGGCGGCGACCGGCTGAGCGAAGAGGAAATTGTCGCGAATGTGATCATCACCATGGTGGGGGGGCAGGAGACGACGACCAATTTGATTGGCAATGGGGTGCTGACTTTGCTGCGCCATCCCGATCAGTTGGAGAAGTTGCGCGCGGATTTGTCGCTTATTCCCTCGGCGGTTGAAGAGATGTTGCGTTTCGAAAGCCCCAGTCAGCACACCGCGCGGCTGGCGCCGGAAGACAGCGAACTGGGGGGCAAAAAGATTCGCAAGCGGCAGGCTGTGATTGCGGTGATGGCGGCGGCAAACCGCGATCCGGAGCGGTTTCCCGATCCCGACCGGTTTGATGTGGGGCGCGCAGACAACCGGCATGTGGCGTTTGGGTATGCCGCACACTTTTGTTTTGGCGCGCCTCTGGCGCGGTTGGAAGGGCAAGTGGTTTTTGAGACGCTGCTGCGGCGGTTTCCGAAATTTCATCTGGAGCCGCAGGAGCTGGTGTGGCGGACAAATCTTGGGCTGCGCGGTCTGACGTCGCTCAAGATTGCGCTGGAGGGGCCGGAGACGAAAGGGAAGCCCTTCTCGGCGCAGCGTGATCTTAGCGCAGGCGGAGTTGCCAGCGGGGATGTGATAAAGGCGGGGAGCGGGAAGCTGTTATCCGATTGGAACGACACGGCCAAACCGTATCCCGCGCATTTGTGCATTCATGAAGTCATTGAAGGAACGGTTGCCAGAACGCCGGATGCGCTGGCGATTGAAGATAAGGCGCAGCGAATTACTTATCGCGAACTGAATGCGGGCGCCAATCGGCTGGCCCGTTTTTTGCGGGGCAAGGGAGTTGGGGCGGAAGTACCGGTAGCAATCTGCCTGAAGCGTTCGGCTGATTTGCTGGTCGCCGTTCTCGCGGTGCTTAAGGCGGGCGGGGCCTGCGTGCCGCTTGATCCGGATTATCCGAGCGAAAGGCTGGCGCACATTTTGCGGGATTCCAAAGCGCCGGTTTTGATCACGCAGGCAGATTTGCTGGCTGAGCTCAATTCGACCATCGGTGGCAGTGGAGCGGAAATCCTTACGTTGGGTTCGCTCGCAGGCCGGTTGGAGGAAGAGAGCGGCGAGAACCTGAATTGCCTGACCACGCCGGAAAATCTTGCCTACATTATTTATACCTCGGGTTCGACGGGGACACCGCGCGGGGTGCTGCTCACACACGGAGGCCTGGTGAATCACGGGTTCGCGTCGATCGAGGTTTACGGCCTGACAGCGGCCGAACGCATGTTGCAGTTCGCCTCGATCAGTTTTGATATCGCCATAGAAGAGATTTTTCCGACATGGTTTGCGGGTGGATGCGTGATTCCTCGCGGAGACGACGTGCCGCTGACGGCTGTCGGCTTCCTGCGCTGGCTGGAAAAGAACAAAATCACGGCGATCGACGTGCCCACGGCGTACTGGCACGAGTTGGTGCATGAATTATCGGAAAGCGAAGAGGCCCTTCCGGAGAGCTTACGGTTGCTGATTGTGGGCGGCGAGAAAGCGTCGTCTTCGGCGTACTCGTCGTGGCTGAAGGCGGGTGGGGCGCGGGTGCGCTGGGTGAATACTTACGGCCCGACCGAGGCGTGCGTAATCGCGAGTTCTTATGAGCCGGACCCGAAGAAACCGTTTCCTGACAATCTTCCCATCGGGCGTCCGATTGCGAATGTGCAGCTGCATGTTCTGGATTCGGAGTTGCGGCCCGTGCCCGTGGGCGAAGCGGGCGAATTGCACATTGGCGGAGCGGGGCTGGCGCGGGGATATCTCAATCATCCAGAGCGGACGGCGGCGAAGTTTATCGGCGATCCTTTTTCGAAAGATGCGAACGCCCGTTTATATAAAACCGGCGATATGGTTCGGCGGCTGCCCGACGGCAATATTGAATTCATTGGCCGCATCGACTTTCAGGTGAAGATTCGCGGCTTCCGGGTGGAACTGGGCGAGATTGAATCGGTGCTGGAGAAACATCCGGACGTTGCCCAAGCGGTGGTAATCGCGCGCGAATCGCAAGCGGGCAAGCAGCTTGCGGCGTATGTGATTGCCTCTTCCGGCAGGGCGACAGCAGGCGAACTGCGCGATTACGTGAAGAAGCAACTGCCGGAGTACATGGCCCCGGCGAACTTCGTATTCATGGAAAGCTTTCCGGTCACGCCCAACGGCAAAGTTGACCGCAAGGCTTTGCCCGAGCCGCAGATAGAGGCGGCGGTTGGAGTTGAAGCGGGAGTCGCCCCGAGCACCGAGGCCGAGAAAAAGATGGCGCGGCTGTGGGCGCAAGTGCTGGGCAGGGGAGCGATCGGCCTGCGCGATAATTTTTTCGATCTTGGCGGACATTCGCTGCTGGCGCTGCGCCTGACCAGCCGTATTGAAAAAGAATTCGGCAGGAAGCTGACGCTGACAGCCTTGCTTCAGGCGCCGACCATCGAACAACTGCTCCCGTTGATTCAATCGGGGGAAAGTTGGTCGCCATTGGTTCCGTTGCAACGTGCGGGCGCGCGCCCGGCGTTTTTTTTCGTGCATGGACTGGGCGGCACGGTAATGCGCTTCCACGCGCTGGCGCGGCACATCGAAAAAGATCAGCCGTTCATCTGTTTTCAGGCGCAGGGACTGGACGGGAAGCAGCCGGTGCTCGATCAGGTGGAAGCCATGGCCGATCTCTATTGCGAACACCTGCTCAAGGCGCAGCCGGAGGGGCCCTACTATTTGGGCGGATATTCGTTCGGAGGGCTGGTCGCGCTGGAAATGGCGCGGCGGTTGGCCGAAGGCGGACACGAGATTCGGCTGCTGGCTTTAGTCGATACGTATTTCGTGGGACAGCAAGGAAATTCGTCGCTGGTGGGGCGGTTTCTTTCGCTTTCGCCGGAGCAAAAGCTCGTGTATCTAAAAAAGCGGGCGGTGCGCTATGGCCGTGGCATCAAGCGGCGCATGGATGCGCTGTCTCTGCCTGCGCCGGTGAAGGCGGTGCGCGAGGCCTGCGCCGTCGCAGAGCAGAAGTACCGGCCGTCGATGTATCCCGGGGCAATTACGTTGTTTCGCGCGAGCGAGAAGGCGCTGCGCGGATTGGACAATGGCCAAAATGGCTGGAACCGTTACGCCGCCGGGGGAGTGGAGATTCACGAGATCGACGGCGACCACGGCAATATTTTGAACGAGCCGAATGTGAGGCAGTTGGCGGCGGCGTTGTGCGAGCGGCTGGAGCGCGCGCAAAATGAGCCGGCCATGGCTGCGAGATAAGCGCAGAATCGGAAGGAGTGTCGCAAGTGGCTGTCCGTTCGACAGAGGAAATGAAAGCGGCGGAAGGGAACGGTTCCGAGCGTGTTCCCGTGTTCAGCCGCCGGTTCATCACGGAGAAATTCTTTCCCTGGGTGATGAAGGGCGGGCTGGCGCTGCTCGATTTCGGGCTTTATTCCGGGTCGAATTTTCTGCTCGGTATTCTGCTCGCGCGCTGGATGTCGCCGGAGCAGTATGGCGCCTACGCGCTGGTGTTCAGCATATTTATCCTGGTCACGTTTTTGTATCAGGCGATGTTGCTGGAGCCGCTGTCGGTGTTTTCGGGAACGACTTATAGCAAGAATCTTCGCGGATATCTCAAGTCGAACTTCTGGCTGCATTGGGGAGTCTCGGCCATTATTTGCGTGATGATGGCCGCCACCGCGATCATTGCGCGGCATTATTCACATACGGCTGCGCTGGCGTTTGCGGGCATGACCGCCGCCACGCCGTTCATTCTGATTCACGCCCTCGGACGGCGCAGTTTTTACTTGAAACTCTCGCCCGGGCCGGCCGCGTTTGGGTCTTCTTTTTACTGCGTGCTGGTGGTCGCGGGATGCTTTCTGGTTTACAAGCTGGGATATCTGACCGCGTTTAGCGCTTTTCTGGTGATGGGCTTCGCCGCGCTGGTGGGCGGCGTGATCATGTTTTTCCAGTTGCGGGCCAAGCTTGAACCGGCGACCGCGGTCATGCATTTGAGCGAGACCTGGAAGAAACATTGGGAGTACGGAAAATGGGCGCTGGGCACGTGCATCGTGGGGTGGATCCCCACTTATGTTTATATTCCCCTGACCAGCAAATTCTGGGGGCTGGCGGTCACCGCTGAATTACGCGCGCTGATGAATTTAGGTGGGCCGGTGCTGCAAACCTATGCGGCCCTTTCGATGTTATTCCTGCCCATGGCGGCGCGCATTCAAGGAAGCCAGGGGGCGAGCGCGTCGAAGGGACTCACGCGCAAGTTGACAGCCCTGTTCGTGGTAGGAGCGCTGGCTTATTGGGTGGTATTGATTCCCCTGCGCCGGCCGCTGTTCAATCTGCTCTATGCCGGCAAGTATATGGACGCCAGTTCGCTGCTGCCGTTGTTTGCCGCGGAAACCATTATCTGGAGCGCCGCGCTGGGCCCGGCCATTGTGCTGCGCGCCATGGAATATCCGCGGTCGCTGTTTTTTGCCAACGGAGCAGCCAGCGTGATTGCGCTTGTCATGGGAATTCCGGCGCCGCGCTTCTTCGGCCTGCGCGGCGTGATCTGGAGCATGGTGATCGCGAACGTGCTGTACGTTGCCGTGGCTTTTATCCTGCTGGATCGCAAGCTGGCTACGGTCAAGAGATCGGAACCCGAGGTGCCTGTGGCTTGCGAAGCGCAAGAGGCGGCGTTCTAAACCCGGCCGGCAATCATGCGTCCTCTCAAGGTCATTTCGGTGCACAATCACTACCTGATCGCGGGTGGCGAGGACCAGGTGTTCGAGTCGGAAGCCCGGCTGCTCCGCGAGCATGGGCATGACGTCACGCAGGTCGAGGAGCAGAACGTTTATCCCGACAGCGTGAGCAAAAAGATAGGGATGGCGGCCGATTGCGTGTGGTCGCGGCGCTGGCACCGCGAATTTCGCGAACTGCTGCGCAAGTCGCGGCCCGATGTGGTGCACGTGCATAACTTCTTTCCAAGAATTTCGCCGTCGATTTATTACGCCTGCCGGCAGGAGAATGTCCCGGTGGTGCAGACCCTTCATAACTACCGTCTGCTGTGCGCGGGGGCTGAGTTGTATCGCGAGGGCAAGGTTTGCGAGGAGTGTTTAGACCATGGGGTCCTGCGGGGAATCCGCTACGGGTGTTATCAGGGCTCGAAACTCGGCACCGCGGTGCTTACGGTGATGGTTGACGTGCACCGGCGCATGCGCACGTGGACGAATCTGGTGGATTGCTACATCGCGTTGACGGAGTTTTCGCGGAAGAAATTGATCACGGGTGGGCTGCCCGCGGAACGAATTCGCGTGAAGCCGAATTTTGTGTTACCCGATCCCGGCGCGAAAACCGGGCAGGGCGAGTATGTGCTGTTTGTGGGGCGGCTGTTTCAATCGAAGGGCGTCGGCGCGATGCTCGACGCGTGGAAGGAATTGCCGAACGTGCCGTTGCAGATCGTGGGCGATGGTCCGTGCCGCGAACAGGTGGAAGCGGAATTGAAAACCGGAAAGCTGCCGTCCGTTACTTATCGCGGGCGGCTGCCGCGCGCGGAGACGCTTGCGGCCATGAAGAATGCGCGCGCGTTGATTTTTCCCAGCGAATGGTATGAAGGGTTTCCGGTTACGATTGCGGAGGCGTTTGCCTGCGGTCTGCCGGTGATCGGTTCGCGCTTGGGCGCGATGGAAGAAATTATTGAGGACGGCGAAACCGGAATGCACTTTGCGCTTGGGGACATGGCCGACTTCCGGCAGAAGATGCGGTGGGCGTGGGAGCATCCGGTAGAAATGCAGGAGATGGGACGGCGGGCGCGGCGGGTGTTTGAAGAGAAATATACGGCGGAGCAGAACATCCGCATGCTGGAGGAGGTTTACCGGTTCGCTATGGGCGCGCGTGGGCGTCCGGTGGGCGAGTTGGAGCCGGCGGGCGTGACGGTTTAAGGGTAGTTTGGACTTGGGTGTGCGAAGGCATCAAGCTGATTGCTCTGGGCAGGCTCTTGCTCCGCCTGAAAACAGCTACGCTCAGATGATGCCAGTGTAGAGCCTGAAATGAGCGGGCCATGAGCGACGTTCTTACCGAAACCCGGCGCAAGCAGCTTCTGGAAGACTATTTCCGGACGCGGATGGAGACTGTCTCCGAGCCGGGGGCGATTGGGCCGCGCGATCAGGAAAAGAGAATTCCTCTTACGTTCGCGCAGCAGCAACTATGGCTGCATGCGCAGATGGCGCCCAACACGGCGCTTTATAACGAGCCGCTGACGGTGCGGCACCGAGGGTCGCTCGACGTTGCGGTCCTTGAACGCGCTTTTGGTGAAATCGTCCGTCGCCATGAAGCGTGGCGGACGGTATTTCCCGTCTTGGACGGAGAGCCGGCACAGAAAGTATTGCCGCCGTTTTCGGTCGATCTGCCGGTGACCGATCTGCGATCGCTCCCGCCTGATCAGCGCGAGAGTGAAGCTCTTCTCTTAGCGACTGCGGACGCGCGCTTACCGTTCGAACTCGCGACGGGCCCGTTATTTCGCGCGCGGTTGACTCGTCTGGAAGACGAGCATTACCGGCTCGACGTGGTTCTGCACCATCTGATTTTCGATGGCTTCAGCGGATACCGCGTTTTTCTGCCTGAATTGATGGCGTTGTATGAGGCGTTTTCGCGCGGCGAGCCTTCGCCTCTGCCGGACCTGGATTTTCAGTTTGGCGACTACGCGAACTGGCAGAGAGAGCAGGGGCGCGATTCCCAGTCGCACCTGCAATATTGGCGCGCGCGGCTGCGAGGTCCGTCGCCCTCTTTGCACTTGCCCATCGCCAATCCGGCGCCGGCATTGCAAACCTTCGGCGGGGCCATGCATTCGGTTTCTTTGCCGACCAGGTTAAGCGATGCTTTGCGCGAGCTGTGCCGTGAGGAGGGCGTAACGCTGTTCATGGCGTTGCTGGCGGCCTTTCAAGTCTTGCTGTACCGGTACAGCGGACAGGAAGATTTTGTGATCGGCAGCAACACGGCAGGGCGGCGGCATCCGGGTACG
>DATLKM010000131.1:0-1948 GCA_035538435.1 Binatia bacterium | reverse complement strand
CTCAAGGCAATCCCTCCCACGCCAACGACTGCCAAGCGGTCAGTCGAACTCGGCGTAGGATGCAGATTCACCGCAAAAGGCTGGCGACATTCGCAAAGAGCAGTTCAGGCCAAAAAATGCAGGGCCATTTCCTGCGCATGGCCCTGCATCAACGTTGATCAAGAAAGAAACGCCCTATCCCGCGAACCCTCTCACAAATTCCACAATGCTCCGCAGCGCGATTCCCGATGGCCCTTTCGAAATCCACGGCTTCTGGTCTTCCATCCACGCCGTGCCCGCGATATCGAGGTGAATCCACGGCGTCTCTTCCGCGAATTCTTTCAGGAACATCGCTGCCGTAATCGCTCCGCCCCAGCGCCCGCCCGTATTCATGATGTCGGCAATGGTCGAGCGAATCTGCTCTTTGTAGTCGTCGTCCAGCGGCAGGCGCCACATTTTTTCGCCCGCTTCCTCGTTCGCTTTGTGAAAGCGCTCATACATTTCGTCGTTGTTGGTGAACAGCCCGGCATTGGCGTAACCCAGCGCCACCACCACCGCTCCGGTCAGCGTGGCCGCATCCACCAGGTGCGTCGCTCCCAGTTGTTTTGCATAGTGCAGGCCGTCTGCCAGCACCAGCCGGCCCTCCGCATCCGTATTGATGATCTCAATCGACTTGCCCGACATGGCAATCTGCACGTCGCCCGGCTTCTGCGCATGTCCGGAAGGCATATTCTCCGTCGCGCACACAATGCCGATCACTTTCACCTTCGGCTTAAGCATGGCAATCGCCCGCATCGCGCCGATCATGGTCGCGCCTCCCGCCATGTCGTATTTCATCTTCTCCATGCCGTCGGCAGGCTTGATCGAAATTCCTCCTGTGTCGAACGTGATCCCTTTACCCACTAACCCCAGCACAGGTTTTCCCGGAGCGCCGGCCGGCTCATAGGTCATCACAATCAACGCCGGAGGCTCGTCCGATCCCTGTGCCACGCTCCAGAACGCTCCCATCTTCAATTCTTTGATCTTGTCCGCGCCATAAACTTCGCACTTCAATCCGGTTTCCTGCGACATTTTCTTCGCGCGCTCGGCAAGAATTGTCGGGGTCATGCGGTTCGAAGGCTCGTTCACCAGATCGCGCGTAAAATTCTGCGATTCCCCAATAATCTGTCCCTCATTCGCCGCCTGCTCCAGCGCCTTCTGATCTCCCGCGGCAATAATCGTGAGCGTGTCGATCTTCTGATCTTTGCGGTCGCTGCGGTAATAATCGGGATCGAAATTTCCCACCAGCGCGCCTTCCACAATCGCCCGCACGGCTTCGCTCGCATCCATCCCTGCTGGAGTAATAAAGGCAAAGCTGCGGATATTTCTTGCTTTCAGAGTCCGCACCGCCGCTCCAGCCACGCGGCGAAGTTCGTAAGTGGAAAATTTCTTCGCCCCTCCGCCGCTCACCAGAAGCAGGCGCTTGGCCTTCAATCCCGCGGGTTTATAGAGCAGATTGCTTTCAAACGCTTTGCCCGTGAGTTCACCGCTGCCCAGCAAATCCGCGGCGGCCGACTGAACCGCGCTGTCTTCCCCCGCCACTTTCAGCTGCGGCCTGGCATCTTTGTTGTTCTTGTCGGAAGACTCCGAGTAGTTGAGGACAACCGCGACCAGCGCTTCGGTTTCCAATTGCGACGGCGTTGCAGATGAAATAATTGTTTTCATGATGTCGTGTAAGTAAAGAAGATTGATTTTCCAGTATCCTCAACAATCGCCCACTCGCGCAAGGGGCGCAGATGAAACAGCACCGATTTTATCCCTAGACCAGGCCACCCGCTCCACTGTCATTCCGACCGAGCATTTCTGGCGCGATAAGCGCCAGAAAGCGCAGTGGAGGAACCTGCTTTTCTGCCCTCGCCCCGCTTATGATATTTTCATTATCCGCGCACTCACATCTGAAAAACCCATGCCAAAACGATTCCGCGTTTTC
>DATLKM010000130.1:0-8937 GCA_035538435.1 Binatia bacterium | reverse complement strand
CAACTTACTTCGTCGACCGGAGTGGCCGGCGATCTGTTGGGAATCTCGGCCTCGATCAGTGGAAATACGGCGGTCATGGGCGCCAATCACGCGCAGATCGGCGCGAATGCGTGGTCAGGCGCGGCTTATACGTATGTTATGCCTTCCGGTGGCTGGGTTAATATGACGCAGAGCGTAAGACTTACTGTTTCTCACGGAGCCGCTTATCAGGATATGGGCATATCCGTAGGGATTAGCGGCAATACCGTTGCCGCCGGCGCTTATGGCGTAACTTCGTACACCGGAGCGGGATTCATTTTCGGTAACACCGCCGCAAAGAAAATCAATAACGTGGTGATGAAGCAGTAGACCTTGATCCGGAAAAGAGACGCTTGCCCCGCCCTTCCGTGCCTTTTGCGGGAGGGTGGGGATTTTCATTTGCGGATAAAATTACATGCGATGCGCATCGTCGTCTGGAACTGCCGCATGGCCTTCGCCCGGAAGAGGGAATTGCTCTTCGCCCTGAAGCCGGACGTAGCCGTGATTCCCGAATGCTCGCGAGATGCAGCCAGGGCCTGCGCCGGCGAAGGATATTCCGTATGCTGGTGGGGCGATACGAAGCATAAAGGCCTTGCAGTCATCGCGGCCGTGCCATGGGCGCTGGATTCCGGCCGGTCTTGGGCGAGGCATCCCGCCCAGAAATGGATTGCCCCGGTCAAGGTGAACGGCCCGACAAATTTTCTTCTGGTGGCGGTGTGGGCCTGCCCCGTGGGCACGGTCCGCGAGTTGAACTATGTCGGGCAGTTGTTTCAGGCGGTCAAGCGGCATAAACGCTGGTTCAGCGAGGGAGTGCCCACGGTGATCTGCGGCGACTTTAACAGCAACGCGATTCTCGATCGCGGCCGCAAGATCATGCGTCACACGGCCGTCGTCGGGATGCTAGCCGAACGAAATCTGCTCAGTGCCTACCACGCTTTCTTCTCGGAAGAGCACGGCAAAGAAACGCGGCCGACGCACTATCTTTGGCACCGGGAATCAAAGCCCTTTCATCTGGACTACATATTCCTGCCCCGTCCCTGGATCCAGTCCCTGAGCGAAGTTAGCGTTGGCAGCTATGCGCAATGGAGATCGTGGAGCGATCACATGCCGGTCGTCGTGGATTTTTCTTTGCCGTCCATGGATGACGCTCGCCCAAGCCAGGTTCAGCAAACAGCGGTTTGAGAAATAAAGCGCCAGCGCACCCTCACGCTGCATCTTTCTTGCGGAGCTCCGCGTCCTCTGCCCCGGCTTCGGTTGCACCGGCAGAGGCTTGACGAGTTGTCTCTGGAATTCCAGATTGGCTGTTCTTGTCTTGTTCTTCCTCTGCTTCTGCCTGCTTCGCGTCAGCCTTACTCAAGTTACTTGTCTTCTTTTCCGCGGGATCCTGCTTCTTTCCAGTCTGGCCTTCGGGTCTTGTCACGGTTTCTTCGGTCTTCTCCGTTCCTACGCTTTCCTGTTTTTCCTGTTTTTCCCGAGAGCTTGAAATGATGCGCTCCATCCGCACGCGTGTGGCCACCCATCTGACGTTGCTGGTTTTGCCGGCCTGAGCCAAATAAGGAGCAAGCTCCGCCTCGGGCACGATGTTTTTTTCTTTCAAAAACTGCAACAACGCGCCCTGTTGTGTCTCCAGCCGCTCCAGGGCCGAACCAAGCTCGTTGAGCAATTCCTGCGCGACATCGGCGTCCATGCCTCACCTCCGTCGAGTTGGATGCCAGGAATCCAGGCGGCGGATGGGCCGATCGATTTCCGGTCCCGCGAGCTGCCGAAGGCGAAAACAAAAAAAGCCGGAAGCTTGCGCTTCCGGCCTATTTCAATCGGAGGGCGTGCTGACGGTTACGACCCCGTTCCGCTCAGCTTCACCGACTGGGGGCTGCCATTGTCGCTGGTGGTCATAACCATGGTGCCCGAGAGGGTGCCGCTGGTTTGCGGGGTAAAGGTCACGCTGACGGTGCACGATGCGCCGGCGGCCAAACTGGCGGGACAGTTATTGGTTTGCGAGAAGTTGCCGGTGGTCGCTATGGTGCCGATCAACAGCGTCGCCTGCTCCGCTGTAATCGTCACATTTTTGGGTTTGCTCGATTTGCCTACGGCAGTGCTGGGGAAGGTGAGGCTGGTAGGCGAATAGCCGATGGACTGGCCACTTCCCACGAGATCGACGGTCAAGGGGCTGACGGCATCGCTGCTCTGCACAGAAATGCCGCCGAATAATGTTCCTGAAATGGTGGGATTGAAATTCACCGTAATGGTGCAGGAACTGTTGCCGGAAACCACTCCGCCGCAGGTGTTGGTCTGAGAAAAATTGCCCGAGGCCGTAATGCTGCTGATCGTGATCGGAGTGCTTTGCGTGTTGTTGAGGGTAAGGTTCTTCGCCTCAGTTCCGCCCAGATAAACGGCGCCGAAATTAGGAATCGCGGAAAACTGTGAGGCAATTCCGACGCCGGTCAGGTTGATGACCTGCGGGCTGCTGGCATCGCTGTCGCTGACCGTAACCGCGCCGCTCCGGTTGCCCACTGCTTTCGGTGTGAAGCTCACGTTGAGTGTGCACTTCTGGCCGACTCCCAGAGTCGATTTGCAATTGTTGGTCTGGGAAAAATCGCCGCTGGCCGCGATGCTTTTAATGGTCAGAGTTTTGCTGCTGTTGTTGACCAGATACAGCACAGTCGCTCCCGATTTCTTGCTGACGGTCTGCGCTCCCACGTAAACGTTGGGATCGACGAAGGGGCAGCTGCGCTGATTCAGAATCACCGGCGACAGCGGAGTCTGGCCGAAGTTGAAGCTGTCAGTCATGTCGTTGGCCGAAGCGTCGCGGCTGGTCAGCGGCGGGATGCCGTAGCGCTCTTCGACGAACTTGAGGACCGACTCAAACTGATACTGGGTGTGGGAAATCGTACCCGCGTTCACATACGGCGAAATAATGAGAAACGGCACACGACCGCCCAAGCCGAAATAATCGACATCGGGCGGCACAACGTGATCGTAGAAGCCACCGAAATCGTCCCACGAGATGAATACTGCCGTGGTATTCCAGTCGGGGCCGTTCATCAGTGCGTTCAACTGGTTCACCGTCCAGTTCTCGCCCACGCAGGTGCTCTCCGGCGGATGCTCGTTGTTGGGCGAGCCGGTCACCAGCCAACTGACGGCCGGCAGGGTACCGTTAGTCGCGTCGGTAATGAAATCTTTGTCGGAAACCACGTTGGCCCAGAGCGGGCCGTTCCGTATGTGGTTGATTGAGTCGAGAGCGGAAAAGGTGTAGCCGGACTGGCCTTCGCCGGGAGCGTAATATTTCCAGCTCACTCCGGCGGTTTCAAGATTGTCGACAATGGTCTGAAAGTCAAGGCAGGGAAACGGCGACGTCACAATGCCGGTGGTAATGTCCAGCATGCGGGTGTAGGTGCCGGTCGGCGAATCGCAGCCCCAGGAGTTGGGCGTCTGGCTGCCCAGCAGAGGGTTCAGGAACACGCCCTCAGATTGACCGCCGACCATGTAAAGGTGGTTGGGCCAGGTCGCGCCGCGGAAAGAAGAATAGGCGTTGTCGGCCAGGACGAATTTTTGCGCGTAAGTCCAGTAGTTCGGCATGTCGGACTGCTGGAGCTGCGTGAGCGCGAGGTAATCCTCATTCACGCTGCCGCCCGGAATGATGTCGAAGTGGTCGAGTTTTCCTCCGTCGAGCGCGTTGGAATAATCGTACCAGCCATGTCCGGCGATATCGCGCGGGGTTACATCGGGGGTATGGCCCAGCGGAATGGTTTGTCCGGTGGAAATGGGCGCGGTGGTAGCGCCGTTCGCGTTGGGAAAGGTCCCGAACATGTTATCGAAGCTGCGGTTCTCTTTCATGATGAAGACAATATGCTGGATTACGGTCATATCGCCGTGCACCGGAGGCGCAGACGATTGCGCCGAAAGGGAGCAGACCGATAGCAGACTGGTGCAGATCAACGCCAGGGAAACCCGGACGCGCATAAGGAAAATCCTCCAAAGAATTGCCAAGCGGACATTCGCCTGTGGGGGGAACCGCCAAAACAGGTTACTGAACATTAGTACAAAATGCCTGTCCGGAACTAGAGTCAAAAAGCCTAGGGAAAATAGTGTCTAAACGGGTTACGCCATCGATCCCGGCATTTATTCGGAGCCGGGGTTCGCGCGATAAATCAAGTGCCTTCTCCGGAATGCCGCTGAAGTGACATTCGTCGTGTCGGTGACGGAAGGATTGGTGTTGTTCGACTGGTTCGCGGCGGTAACGGTCGACGTGTTCGTGATTACCGATCCCGCAGCCGCGGTTACGTTCACGTTCAGCGTGATTTTGATGTTCGCCCCGGAATTCTGCAGGCCGTTGGAGCAAGTGACCGTGCCCGTGCCGCCCGCAGCCGGCGTCTTACAGGTCGTTCCGGAATTAACCGTCAGGCTCTTGAACGTAGTGCCGGTAGGAATCGTGTCGGTAAGAACGACGGCGCTGGCGGCATCGGGCCCCGTGTTGCCGCTGGTAATCGTGTAGGCCAGGGCCGATCCGGTAACGATCGTCGCAGGAGCGGTCATGGTCAGGGTGAGTTGCGCGTTGGTCGCAACCTTGGTGACGAAGGTATCGCTCATGCCTACGCCGCAGGAGTTGCAGTGAAGCTGGAACACTCCGCCGGTGGTGGGAAAATTCAGCGAGCCGGTGGTTCCAGTGACGTAGGCGGCGGTGAAGATGTCGAGTGCCACGCGCGAGCCGTTGTCAGGTCCGTCGCCGCCCAGATACGTCGAATAAACCCAGGCGCTGCCGGCGGGATTCAGTTTGGTGAGGAATCCGTCGGTGGGACCGCCGTTGTAGGTTGGCAGCAGCGCATTTACGGACGGAAAGTTCAAGGAAGCAGTCTGTCCGGTGACGTAAACGCTGCCCCCGGGATCGACCGCCATGGAGAGGCCGGGATTTTCATCCTGGCTGCCGCCGAGGTAAGTCGAGTAGATCAGGGCCGAGCCGTTGGTCTTCAATTTGGTAATGGTGACGTCTCCGCAGGTTGTGGCGTTGTTGGGGACGCAGCCCGAAGACATGCCGCCGAATGTAGTCTGCGCCGCGCCTTTGGTGGTGGGGAAATCGGTCGAGGTCGTATTCCCGGAAACATAAATTCCGGTCGTGTCGAGCGCAATTCCGGCCGAGTAGTCGTAGGCGCTGCCCCCGAGGAAACTAGAGAACACAAATCCGTTTCCTGACGGATTCAGTTCGGAAACGAAGCCGTCGTAGGTTCCATTGCATTTGCTGTCCGAACCGCAGGAAGTTTTATATGCGCCCGAAGTGGTCGGGAAATTCGGCGATCCTGTGATTCCGACCACGTACGCGTCGCCGTTCGCATCGGTAGTGACGCCATAGGCCGAATCGCCGAGGCCGTTCGAGCCGCCGAGATAAGTCGAATAGCTCATCTCCGAGCCGCTGCTGGAGATTTTTGTCACAAATCCCGTCGAGCAGGCGCCCGCTGCCGTTGCCGGGCAGGTGGTTGAGAGGCTGTCCTGGGTCACCGGGAAGTTGGTCGAGCTGGTATATCCAACCACGTAGACGTTGTTGCTGGCGTCAATCGCAAGGCTGTAGCCCTGATCGTCAGAATCGCCGCCGAGATACGTGGAATAGACCAGAGCCGTGCCATGTGAGGCGATCTGGAAGACGAACGCGTCGCCGGTGACGGTCCCACCACCGAATGTGCCCTGAATCCAGTTCACCAGCGGAAAATCTTGAGAAAGAGTGTACCCGGTGACGGTCATGTCGCCGAGGTTATCGAGGTGGATGTCGGTGGCGACGTCGTTGCCCGAGCCGCCGATGTAGGTGGAGTATTCTTCGCTCGAAGCGTTGGCGACAAATTTTGTGACGAAAATGTCTTCACCGCCGGCGTTGGCGCCTTGCACATCGCCGGAAGTCACGGGGAAATCGGTGGAGAACGTGCCGCCCACGATGAACGAACTGCCGCAGCAATCGACGGCCGCGCCATAGCCCACATCTATATTGCTGCCGCCGAGATAGGTCGAATAGGCGACGGTGGGGTCGATGACCAGCTCGCGGCTGCGGTCGTAAGAGCCAAGTTCAAAACCAACTTCGCCGTTCGCCCGTACCGTGTAGCGGGCGTCAACGTTTTGTCGCCTGCCCGCAACGGTCTGGTACACAACCGGCTGGTGAAACTGAACATTACCGCCTTCAAGATGGGCGACAAGATCGCCGGTTGAGTCGATCTCAGGCGCGAGCGGTTGTTGGCCCGCTGCGCCGCCGCCCAACTGCAAGGCAATCCGGCCGGGATCGGCGCCGGGCGCAACCACGAAGTCGTACTCCAACTGTCCCTGGCTGCCGTAGTAGATCATGTCAACGCCGGGATAAATTCCCGCATAGCGCACGCGCTCGAAATTCTCCACATTCGTGCGCCACTTCGTGGGATCGCTGCCGATGAAATAGTTGCTGGTGTTGGGCAGGCGGTCGACTCCGGATATTTCCGCCGCCCCGTTTGCGCCGAGGACCTTCAAGCTAAGCACAGCCGGCGCCGCGTCTTCCGTGTGATTGCCCGAGAATCCGCCCAGCCGATTGCCCACATAAGGCATGAGGGAAGTGCTCTTGGGGGCGATCTGGTTGGGCCCATGTGAAGCCGAAGCCGGAGCCGAAGATGAGGCCGATGCGTTTTTGAGCTTCATCACCGCGCCGTCGCGGGTGAGAAACAGAATGTAACCCGCTCCGCGAGAAACGAACTGAACGCGATCGTCCGTCTGGCCCTGGTTCTCTGTAAAACTCATGGGAAACCGGCCGTAGGTTTCCAGTGCCTTAGCCCGCTCAGTTGCATTGGCGCGGCCGGAATTTGTGCCGCCGGCGGAATCGTGCCGCTGATCGCGCCCGTATGTGCCGGCAAGGGCGAGCAGAAGCGCCGCCGCCGTTATCAATCCAATTGTGCTCAGTGCCGTTTTCATGAATCCCCCAAATGCTGTTCCCGCGCTAAGGCGCAAAATTGACGAAGGCGCAAAATCTATTTCCCCGTACCGGAAAGCGAAACCGCTTGCGGACTGCCGGTGGCGTTGTCGGTTACCGCGAGCGACGCGTTCAGACCGCCCGTTACTTGTGGATCAAACGTTACCCTGATCGTGCACTTGCCGGCCGGCTTCAGCGAAGCCGGGCAATTGTTGGTTTCTGCGAAGTCGCCGGCATCCGTTCCCGTGACCTGAATGTTGCCGATTGCAACCGCCGCCGCCCCGGTGTTGGTGAGCGTGGCTGCCTTGAACGGGCTGGTAGTTCCGACTTTGACGGTCCCAAAATTCAACGAAGCGGGCAGAAGCGTAACCGTGGGCGGCGCCGTGCCCGTGCCGACCAGGCCGATATTATGCGGGCTGCCGGCGGCGTTGTCGGAAATCATGACGAACCCGGTGAAAGTTGCCCCCGATGGGGGAGTAAACGTCACGCTGATCGTGCAACTCGCTCCGGCTGCGAGCGAAGTCCCGCAAGTATTCGTTTGGGCGAAAGACGTGGGATTGTTGCCGCCGATGCCGATGCCGCTGAACGTGAGAACGGCGTTTCCGCCGTTTTTGAGCGTGACCACTTTCGCGGCGCCCGTCGTGCCTACTTTCTGATTGGGGAATGTGTAGCAGGGAAAGGAAAGGTAAACCGCCGGGCCGGACTGCGTGCCGAGCAGGCCGAATACATCGAGTTGCGATTGCGTGCCGACGTAAACTCGACCGTTTGCGATGGTCGGCGTCTGAAATTTGTTGCCGCATCCCAGTTGATCGCGGTTGCCGCCCTGAGAGCTGTTGTAGAGCATGGTTGCAACGTTGGTGGCGTCGTAGGCATACAAGACGGCCGCTTTTGCACCCGGCCGCGTGTCCAGAGAATCGGCCCGCTCCACGGCCCAGACAATTCCATTCGACGTTCCGTTGGCCGAGATGGAGGGCGTTGCGCCCACAGGAAAAATATTCGTGCTCTGCGCCACAGGCGCAGTGGAGAGTAATCCACCCGTCACGGTGTACATCTTCAAATAGTCGCCCTGGGCCGCGTCTCCGGTAGTACCAGCCAGATAAACGTAAGAGTTCGCCGCGCTCTGCCAGTACGCAGGATTGCTCCAATAGCCGTGGGTTGCGCCATTGAGTTCTTCAATAATCTGGTCCTGATTGGCGTTGTACCTGCCCAGATTTGTCTGGTTCAGCAAGTAGATTGGGCTGTCGCCGGAAGCGTCGCAGGGATTGCCGCCCTTGCCCGCAATCAGCAGTTCGTTCGGATTCGCACCCGCTTGCGGGGGAAGCAGCATTACGCCGGCGGAACCGAGATCGATGTCATTGGCGGCGCGGCAGCCCTGGTCCATCGGCGCGAAATAATCTTCCACTGCCAATGAGGAATTCATGCGCATGACCGTATCGCCGAAATCGCTGCCGCCGGTGCTGGCGTCGAAAGCGGCATCGCCCACGCTCGCATAAAGGTTGCCGGAAGAATCGGCGGCGAGGCCTGCGCCGCTGCCCCAAACCCCGCCGATCACGGCATTGGGGGTGGTATTGAAAATTGCGGTCTGGGTAAGCGTGGTTGCGTTATAGGCCATGATCCAGCCATGCGCAGCGCCAGCCCACCCGATGTACACGGTGCCATTGAGCAGCAGCAAGGCGGCGCGCTGAATATCGGCCAGCGGATCGAAGGCGATGACGCCGCCAACGCTTCCCGCTCCCGTGCCGGGAATGCTCCCCTGAATTACAACCGGGCCGCCGAATTTCTCCGCGCCGCTGGTGAGGTCGAGCGCGTGCAGGCTCTGGAAGTAACTGCCGTTTTCCGCGGTGCGCGCCACCAGATACATCGTGTTCGAATTGGGATCGATGACCGGGGTCGAGGTGACGTCGTAGAACGGGAAAACGTTGCAACTGATGCTGGAGTTGCCGTCGGTGCCGCAGGGCACGGTTGTGGTCCCTTGCGCGGCATTAATAAAGCTCACCTGCCAGAGAGGG
>DATLKM010000129.1:0-11578 GCA_035538435.1 Binatia bacterium | reverse complement strand
AAAATCTGCACTTTTCAAGATGATGAAGACTTCGTCGCGGATCATCATCCTGATCACTTCGCTATACTCTTTGAAAGCGTCGTTTACTGCATCTTCCGTCGCCGCCTTATGTGCAGCGAGCCAAAATTCTACGGAGCGATCCCCGGCTCGTTGTTCTTTCCCATTTGATCCGTTGCGCCATGGTTTGAATTTGAGCAGGAGATAGACGACGCCCAGGCCGACCGCTCCCCCGACGCATTCTCGGATGAACTCTTCCCATGGAAAACTCGTTTGCAGATAACCCACCGATCCATTTCGGGCCTAGTTGAAAGCGTTCACTCTGTATGCGTTACGCATGTTTGCGGCGTCGTCGGGATGCAAAGCGTCTCATTATAAGTTCCGGCTGGAAGCTGCGGTGATACGACGGTTAACTGTGTCGAACTGATAAACGTCACGATTCCCGGCGTCGCTGCGGTCGATGCATTCGAGAACGTGACCGTCGCGCCTTGCATGAAGCCAGTTCCCGTGATCGTGATTACCGTGCCGACCGGACCGGATCCCGGACTGACTGAAGAGATCGAAAGCGACGTCGGAATCGTGATCGTGAAGACGAGCGCTCCGGATGTATTCATCCCAATCGCCGCGGTACACGCAATCGATGTCGAGCAGCTCATCAGCGCTCCGAGCGCCGCATTCCAAGTGCTGACCGAAGTGAATCCTGCATCGATCGCCGTCGTCTCGATAGGCGTCACGGTCAATATTGCCGGCGTGCTCGTGACGCTCCCGGCCGCATTCGAGATCGCTACAGTGAACGATGCGCCATTGTCGCTCTGCGATGTCCGCTTTTGCATATAGTTCGGCAGCGTCGCGCCGGCGATCGCCGTTCCGTTCTTGCTCCACTGGTACGTCAAGTTCTGGCCGCTTGCGGTGACCGCGAATGCCGCCGAGTTGCCGACGGTGACAGATATGCTTTGTGGCTGCATCGTGATTGCCGGCGGAGCGAGCGTCGTCGAGACGAAGAGCACGTCGACCCAATAGTTCGTAAACTGGTAGGCCGTCGCATTCGCGCATTGACCGATTGCATCGAAGGCAATCGTTCCATTCACGGCCGGCGCATGGAGCGGCGGAGTATTCGTCGGAGTCGGAGTCCCGGCCGAAGAAGTGAAGAAGTATCGATTGATCGGCGTGATCAAGGAACTCGTTCCGTATGAAGCGATGTATGTCGTATTGGAAGAGATCGGAACTGGCGTCGCGAATGTTGCTGTCTGCCAGCCGCTCGCCGTCTCTGTCGTCGTATACGCGGATCCGAGCTTCACGCATGAGTTGTCCCACAGATTGACTTTGTGCGTCGCCGCTGTGTCGCCAGTGACTTTATAGAACTTGATCCCGACGATCGTGCCGGCGGTATCTGAAGTGAAATGCATCCCGCGCTCATCTTGCGCGCCGGCACCCGCGCTGCCGGCCGGCGCCGTTGTTCCGAACAGTGAGCATGGAGTTGCAGTCGTGCAGTTCTGCGGGAGTGCGACAGATGCCCACAAAAGTTGACACAAAATAAAGAACAATCGAAGTTTCATATTCCCGTCCATGAGAGTAGATCGACGTCGACAAACGGTGCGACGGATGAGGTTACTGAAAAACCCCCGAAGCCGGCTTCGTTCGGAGTGATGAAGGTTCCCGTTGGTTCTTGCAAAAGCTGATACCAATTTAAGCCGCGGTCGCGCGACCAATAATACGTTCTATTGGTCCCGTCTTCGACGATCTTGAACGAACCTATCGTAAACGGCCCCCCGGAGAATCCGATTTGCGCCGGTGTCGTGCCGGCCGATGTAACGCTGTTTAATCTTTGAACTCGCCAAGTAAGAACGCCGGGATCTCCGCCAGCTGCCGGAGCTTGCAAAAGGTATTCCATGCCGGTAGCCTTTCCGCTTACGCTGTCGTATAGATAGATCCCTCCCGTTTGACTGTTTTGAGCGAACGCGAGCAAAGCAAAATGCGCGACGATCGTGTATGTCGAAGGGGTAATCGTGCGCATATAGAGTCGCCATTGAAGCGAAGAGCCAGTATCCGGGATGTGAAGGCATAGAGCTGATCCATTCGTTGCGATCGTCGCTGTTCCCTGATTAACCCATGACCAGCCGGAAGTTGGTGGATCGACTGGCGTATAAATTCCGGATGTGTGAGTGATGTCGAGACTGATGCCGCCGCCGCCGGACGGCGCCCCACCATCTTTGACGTTTCCGTTTACATCGAATACCGCTAGGTCGCCAGTCGGCGGATTCGTCGTCGAATCGGCCATCTGCACGACTTGTGTATTTCCGCGCGGCTGTTTGAACGCTGGATCCGCACTTGCACCTTGACCGAGTAGCGGATAGCCGCTCGTTCCCGGTCCTACTCCCACGACGGCCGATGTACCTTCACCAACTAGAGCAGTATGAGCAGTGAGCGTCGCATCTCCGGTTCCGCCATTGGCAACTGGCAAGATCCCGGTAACTTGATTTGTAAGATTGACGAGTGTAGCCGCGAATCCGCGAGCGACTGGATCAAAGCGCATCGAAACGAGAGTGAGAATAACCGCACCCATAATTCCGAAGATGGTCAATTCGATCTTTCTCAAGGGTGCCTCCCTAGTAGGCATAGAATGCTTGAAAAATATCCGTAGCTAAAGCCGCCACTGCTAAAGTAATCGCCGTGCCACTGACCGTGTAATCGTTTCCTACGCCAGCTTGCAGTACGACGCCGTTTCTCGTGAGTTGCAAGAACGATGTGGGATTCGGCGTGTGGGATAGCGTTCCCGACGTCGATCCCGAGCCGATCGAGATGGTTTCTCCAAAAAGAGTTGGACCGGCAGCTCCACCGCCGCCGACAAGTTGGAAGTTTGTTCCATCATACTTGACATACATGATCTGTCCGGATGCGATCTCGCCGCCGACGAGCGCAATAGATCCATTCTTGACGATCGACTTTGCACCCAGGCCGTTTACATTCAGCGTCGATGCTCCGGTATTTGCGTGCGCAGCCTTAAAGACGACTCCCATGCCGGAGACGTAAGCTGTCGGAACAGGGACAAGCGTTACGACGTACGCATTCGCCGCGCCAGTATCGGCGCCATAGGTGTATGACTCATTCTGTATGCCGGAGATCGTCGCGTTGCCGAGATTCGTGATCCCGCCAGATCCTCCGCCGCCGGATTGACTGCCACCGCCGGCTGGCAGCGCGGTGATCGATCCGATGTAAACATATCCCGGCTGCCCGACGTGTGCCGCGGCTTGCGTCGTCGCGGCGTAAGTTGTGAGCGTCGGCGTCGCGCCAGTCTCGCCGAGCTGCGCCGGATCGTAGATCGTTACGTAATAGAGAGTCGGTGCCGTCGGCGCCGGAATCGTGAAAGCAGTCGTATTCGAAGAGTTGCGCGCGAGATATGTCGCCTGATTTGATGGAAACTGCACGACGGCTTGCGTCATCGCGAGAGTCGTCGGTGTCGGTTGCGAGAGCACTCCGCCGGAAATGATCGAGTATGTGTTGTTATTCGGATTGCTCGATCCTGCCGGACATCCAGTCGGCGTGAAAGTGTAAGGAGTAGCTGCCGATTGCGCTTGAAGATTGTTTCCGATGGTATTGAATGCGAGAAGCTTGAAGTAAAGAGTCTTCCCGATCCATGAAGGATCCATGTTGACTTTCAGGATCCCGACCGTCGAGTTCTGATTGCCCAAGAATGCAAAACGGCTGCCGCCAGGATGATCGATACCAGTGCCGACGGCTGGACCGGGAGCGCCAAAAACTCCGCGTCGCAACTCGTATGTCGGCGGACTACCAATCGCAACGAGCGTATATTTGTTTGGCGCCGTGAGCGTCGCGATGTCGTAAGTCATAAGCTCATAGGGGATGCACGCCGTTCCTACGCTCACGTAGCAGGGATAAGTGAAGTTGTCGCGATCGAGTGCTGAATAGTTTTGGAGAGTTCCGAGTGATTCGGTCAAATCGACCGAAAGATTATTTGTATTATCCGGATCGCTTGCTGTCGGCCAATCACCGACCGTGATCCCGGTTATACCGTTTCCTTGAATCGCTCCGAGCTGATTGTAGCTGTTGCCTCCATCCGTGCTGATCAAGACTGCGCAGCCGCCATAACTCGAAGACGAGCCGCTTGCGACGATCCAAATTTGGGCTTGATTCTGCTGCGCGAGCAAGCGCGGAACCGGCTCGAAGATAATTGGCGTGTTGACTGAGCCGGGATCGCCGCCTGTCCCGACAACGAATGGAGCGCTCGCCGTGACCGGCAATGTCTCCGGAGCATTGCAACCGAAGACGAATGGTTCGGCTTCGCACTCGAACTCGCCATTGTCATTCTCTTCGAGCGACGTGAGCCGTACGGCGAGATTCACGATCCCCATCTTTGAATCGTTCACTAGCAGCAAGTCCATGGCTTCAAAGGGAACGCCTCTCGGCTTGATCGTGAATTTGTATTTGTTACGAAGAAGAGAATAGCGCCGAGCTTCAATCGCCAAGATCATGCGCGCGACGGCCGGGTCTTGGATCATGGGCAGATCTTGCGGCGCGAGTTTCCGCGGACCAAAGAGTGCAACTGCCGGCGAAAGCGGCTCGGAAGCCGTCGAAGGATTGTAGTCCGAATTTCGGTTGAAAAATTGCGCTTGAATGATGTTGTTCGAATCGACTTGAGATTTGCGCTCAACTGTGATGACTTGCCCATCGGAGCCTAAGACAAGATCATCTTCCGTGAGCGTAGCAACCGGACCGCTCGAAGTTGGAGAGATAAATATCGTCCCTTGCCCCACGTTCGAGACTTCGCTGCGAGCGATTGATTTCAGTGTGAATCCGGACCATACCGGCGCTGCGTCAGCGCAGCGATAGAGATCTTTCAGCCAATCGCCGGCCGGCTTCTGCACGTTCATGGTCAACGATCCGATCAAGCCGGCAGCTTGACACTGTGCACGGACGTTATCGAGCGATGGACGATCGACGATATTTGTAAGAGTCTTCGGGTAGCCGGCAGCTTGCGGCGCTTTCAGCGCAAGCATCCCGATGCCCCATGGAGATGCACCGACTGCGCCAGGAACATTAACTGTGAAAGTATAGGTTCCCGGCGCCGCTACGATCCGGTAGTAGAGAATCGCCTGATCGTTCGGCATGTTCGGAAATAAGTAGTTCCAATGGATCGGCAGCGGCTCGACAATTCCGAGAGTCCCTGTCCCGATGCGCAAGTAAGCGACGATGTAGGTCGGCGAGCCGGTAACCGTGATCGAGCATGAGACCGGAGCGGTAACTCCTGGCGTCGTGCCATTGGCCGAAGCTATGGCATCGATTACCGTCGAGTTCGGATCCATCTCGAAAAACTGCGACGTGAAGTTATTCGCAACCGTACCATTGAAAGTCGGGTTTACATGGTTTCCTGGCGGATAGTTCGTATTCGCAATGGCGTACCAGAAACCATATTGCTTTCCGGTTATAATCGGGATCCAGTTGTTGTTGGCATCGTCAGCAATCCCCGGCGGTCCGGATCCGGTCAAGTCTTCCCAATGTAGCGCGATGCAGAGAACGTCGCCTTTGGCGATTGGCTGCCAAAATGCCATCGACATCGGCCAGCCGCCGAGCGCGGAGAGTTGATTGAAGCAACCTTTCTGTATCGCTCCTGGAAGATCATTGCAGTTCACGCCGCGCTGAATCAGACCAAGCGATGCGCCGGTCTGGATCATGCCCGACTTGATGATGTCTTCGATCATGTCGGCGAAGTCGGCGTCGCCGCGCGGTGGATACTTCTTGAAGCACCCGACCATCTCGCCCTGTGTGAGTGGAATAGTCGCGCTTGATCCGAGATCAAAAGCTGCGCTGCCGGCGCCGGCGTATTCTGGATAGAGAATCCTTTGTCCGGAGAATTGTCCAGTATATTCCGGGCCGTTGCCGAGCGTCGGTTCGAAAGTCAAACAAGATGCTGTGATCGGCGGGATGAACTCTGTTTGCCGCACGAGCTGCGCATAGTAAGCATGGAGAGTTCCCGTTGCATTTGGAATTCCCCAATATGGAGCATCGAACTCTTGGAATGATGGCAAGTAGAACGTCGCCCCATCGGACGGCGCCCACTTGTAGATATAGGGCCAGTATTTCGAGTAGCCGCCTTCGATCAAATCCGGACCTTGCTGAATCACATTCAGGAATGGAAACTCGCTCGTCAAGTTATATGGCGTTCCCGGTCCAGCCGAAAGGATTACGGCGAGTCCGGTTCCACTCCCGCTAGTCGCAGCCGTGTTGAAAGTTCCGCTGCCGTACCCGTAACCCGGAGTTACGATCGCTGCACCTTGCACCGTGCCGCCGACGCCGGCAGCTGTAACAACTCCGACGAAGCCAGTTCCGACGGCCGGACTCCCGAAGTGCGGCGTCGTAATGATGAATGTGTCGCCGACGTTGTATCCGCTGCCGAGTGCTCCGACATACTGACCGACGCTGTACGGCACGCCCGCATTGTTATAGGACGGACTTCCGTAATCGTTGAATGTGCCGTCAAGAAAAACATCGGTCGTGATCGCGATCAGGAAATAGAAATTTGGATCCGGAATGGTCTGCAACTGGCCGCCAAGGGCCAGATTGAAATCATGCTTTACGAAATTCAGAGCGTACTTCCCGCCGTTCAACCACATCTGCAAGACGCCTTCGATCGGATTCGCCCCGATCAAGAAATCGATCTGCTCGATGAAATTCGGTGTTCCTTTCTTCTTACCTTTGTATTTCTTTCCGCGGCACTTTCCTTGCCGGAGCTGCGCTGCCCAAATGACGAGAAGATTTGACTGCGTAACTCCATACACTGTCGGAATGGTCATTCCCTCAGTCGACGCATTCAGAAGTGTGCCGAGCGCTGTCGGTCGATGCCCCGAAGCTGTTTTTCCGCCAATCATTCTTTCTTAGCCCACGGATCGAATATCGAGATCTCTTTGAATGCCCACAAACGATGATCCATCACGCAAGTCTGCTCAACTTCAGGATCGACCGCATGGATTACATACGGCCAGTTGACGACGATCCCGCCATGATTGAAAACTCTTGATCCCACGCAGCGAGAGAGCACGAGATTCCCCGGCTGCGCATCCGTAGTTCTCCTGCAGATCGAATCTGCGATCTTTGGAGCGTGTCGCACGACGTTCAAGAGATACCGTTCTTCGTTTGTGTTCGCGAACCAATCATCGGAATAGAATCCGAAAAGTTCTCCGCTACTCGCAATGATTCCGCAGTTTTTGTAAACGCAGTAAAGCAGTGTCCCGCAATCGACGCCAGCGCCCTTGACCATTCCATGAAGATGATAGGGAGTCTCGATCCAACTCCGCGCTTCATTGACAACTTCTTGTCTAGTTACCATCAGACACCCGCCGTCGGCTGCGGAACGAATGGGAATCCCTTGAAGATCCCAGTTGCCGCGGAGAGCGCCGTCGCATAATCAAGCGGCAGTTGCGTCGAAGCATAGAATCGATCGCCAGGACTCGGCACCCATGGGAAAGCCGCATAGACATTAAACTCGTTGTAAAACTCCGGAGAGTTGCCAGCTCCCGAATCGAATTTGAAGTTCGTTGCGATTGGTGACCAATATCCGGCGAGCGTAGATCCCGGCAAGAACTGCACATACCCCAAAGCAAAACGGTTCAAGTTATAGATCTTATGCGCAGTCGGCGAGACGCAGTCTCCAAGGAACGCAGTCGGCGAGAGCGGCGTCGCTGACGACACTGGATTCGCGACGGTAAAGATCGGCAGATTGGTCTCGTTGTCAAGCAGGACCGGAACGGCGCCACTGTAGCTCGCTTGGGCATTCGAAGCTTCGATCACGTTCGGCGGAACTTTCTGCGTGACGACGTTCAAGAAGCTCTGCACCGAGAACGTTATCTCACCCCGCTGAACCGTCGTATCTTGAATCCATCCGCCGAAGTAGGGAGTTGCACCGTACGTGTTCACATCTCCCGGCGTCGGCATGATCGCCCGCCAGAGACGGAATTTCTTGTTATCGAACCATCCGTTTTGCGCTTTCTGATAGAAGTTCTGCGTCAAGACGGTTGTGCCGAAAGCAGTCAGCTTAGGAGCCCATACGAAGTCGAGATTGCTGACCGAGAATGACGAGCCGCCGCCGCCATCGACCGCGGTCGGATCGCTGTCGGTCAAGACTTCAGACTTGATCCGCGATCGGCTTTTGATCCCGGAAGGTAAGAAGGTTCCCCAAATCGGCCAAGCCAGCGGCGATTCCCAATTCGTAAGGAAGATCGCCTGTGGATCTTCCAGCTCGCCGATCAAGTATAGATCTGCGAACGTGTACTCGTGATTCGCCGCGAGATACGCGAGTACGGCCGACGTCGAGTCATTGCCGTTGCCATCAGTAAAAGTTCTCACCGAAGCACTCCAAAGAATTGATCGCGGCGATAAAATCCGTACTTTTGTAAGAGTGCGGAGACATGGAACTTTGCGGTTCTTTCAGAGATATGAAGTGTCGCAGCTATCTCTTTGTTCGTCTTCCGATCCTGAAGAAAGTTCAATACTTCCCTTTGCCGTACGCTGAGATTGATGTGTTGACAGGAGATGACGGCTAACGCCGCATCTCTCAGAGCTAGTCGGCATTCATCTAAACTAGATTGCGCAGCTTCATATCTGATCTTGGATTCTTCCAAGACGAGTTTCGCATTTTCATAGTTCTCGACCGCTTCCCGGACTGCATCAGCTGAACCGATCGCGGGTTTCTCCTGCTCTCTCTCGCGCGGTTGCAAAACCGGCAATTTGGCTCCAGTCATGGTATCCGTACGAATGCAGTAGTAGAGTTCACGACTATCCAATCTTTGCAGCGTACTCTCGGAGTTTGTGCTCCGGTCGTGCAGAAGAAGACGGAATGCTGCGTAAAGTTTCGGCCGGTCAACTTAACCCAGGATCCGCTATACGCCGTCTCCGGATCCCGGCCGGAGATCACGACTTCGTGATCGAAGGGATGCCAAATCGTGATAGCTCCGGGCAAAAAGAAGTAGATGAAGATCGCCAGGAACACGATAGCGATGAAGATCCATTTTTTCTTGGTCATTTGTGCATCACGATGATGTCGTCGAGGTAGTGATTGAAAGTCGGTGCGAGCGGTCCGCAATAGCTGTTGATCTTCGCGAAGGTTTGGCCGCCGCCGAACAGCTCGATTCCCAGGCCGAATCCCATTTGAGTACAAGTTCCCGTCGGAGTCCCGTTGCTTGTCCATAAAAGCTTTGTGTAAACGCCGCCGACTTCGACCGTTGCTCCACTCATACTGATCGTGCCGTTGAGACTCTTCGCGTTCGCGGCATAGAGCAGTTGGGCATCACGGTAGACATTCACGAAACCATCAGAATTTCCGGATGTATTCGGGTGCCACCATGTTTCAAACTGATGCCATGCTCCGCCGCCTTCATTCGGCGCCGGTCCATAGAAGGCATGAATCACGCCGACTCCCACACCGCTACAGCCGGCGCCCGTACACTGCGATTGCGGTTCGACAACGATGCTCGGCTTAAGTGTATTGAAGGAAAAACCGAAACGATCAACGATGATCTCTTGATAGAGAACTCCGCCGGATCCGCGGAAAAGCCGGGAGATGAAAAGCTCATCGTTGAATGCGGCGTTATTGTCGAGATACTCATAATGCGATTCGTAGACATCGGTCGAAAGCGATGACGGACCGAACCATGCGACGGTTGCTTGATCCGAACTCGTCACGGTGAAAAGTGATTTCGATCCGCTATGTGAGCGCAGATTCGTGATGGTTCCTGAAATCGATTGTCCGCCGGGTATTGTGCTCTCGAAATCTTGCGTTTCGGATAGCGTCCAGCCCGATGGGATCGAGAAGCTCGCCGGCGTCATTCCGCCTAGCAAACTCGTGCCCGTTCCTGTCGTTCCTGAAGATCCGGATCCTTCAAGATTTGCCGTTCTCGGCGGCACGCTATTCGTCGCTGTCGTAAAGAAAGTAAAACTGCCGCTTTCGGGATTTGCCGTTGATGGAGTGAAAGTCAGCGTCACTGTGCAGGATCCGCCGGCCGTAAGAGTCCCACCGTTTGTGCAAGTTCCCGCTCCCGTGTTCGAAAAATCTGCAGCATTGTTTCCGGCTATCGAATAGTAGGGAGTCGCGAGCGTCATCGACGTATTGCCCGTATTCGCGGCCGTCAAGGTCGTCACGGATGATGTTGTCGATTGCTGGATTGTTCCGAACAGGACAGGATTCGGTGTGAGGTTCAAAATTGCCGTGAGACCGGGAGTCGGACCAGAGAGCGCAACAGTCTGCGGACTGCCGGGATACGTATCATTCAGGTTGAGCGTCGCCGTCTCTGTCGTTGCAGACAAGGTCGGAGTGAACGTCACCGAGACTGTGCACGTTGAGCCATTTGTCACCGTGCCGCCATTCGTGCAGGTTTGAGCGCTGATCGCAAAGTCCGAAGCGTTCGTTCCGGTGAGTGTGGCCGCTGGCGTCGAAAGCGTGATTGTTCCGCCGCTACTATTTATGAGCGTGAAGACGGTTGCCGCGGAAGTCGTGCCAACGGGAGTTATCGGGTATGTATAAGGTGATGGAGCGATCGTCACCGCGCCGGCGGATCCGGTTCCCGAGAGCGCGACGACTTGCGGAGATCCTACGGCACTATCCGAGACGTTCAAATTCGCGGATTCCGCCGCGTTAGTCGAAGGCGTGAACGTGAGCGTAATCGTGCAGGTTCCGCCGGATCCGGTCACCGTCCCGCCGCTCGTGCAAGAACCGGCGCCAGTATTCGCGAAGTCTGCGGCATTCGCCCCGGTAAACGTGAAGTATGGAGTTTCAAGCGTGAGCGAAGCTCCGCCACTATTTCGCAGCGTGACCGTCACGACTCCGGATGTCACACCTTGCCCGACACTTCCAAAGTTTACCGGCCGCGGAGAGAATTGCGCTGTCGCCGGCGAAGTAGGAATCGCGCCATTGTAGACGGCGATCTTGTGCTGTCCCGTATAGCCTATGTCACCACCATTGACCGTAGCGATCAGCTGCGTCGAAGAGACGTACGTCGTCGTCTCCGGGATTGAATCGAAAAGAACGGTAGCGTTTGCGGCGAATTGCTGGCCGTAAACATTGACGTTGATCGTGCTGCCGGCCGTGAATTGAGTCGGATACCAACTCGTCACAGTGGCAAGCTGGCCGAGAACATTGAAGCTGACAGGGATCGAGACGAGTCCGGAAACGCTGTCTTCGACCGTGATTTGAGCAGCTGTCGGCGCCGCGAGATCCGCCGTTGTGATTGCCGCCGTGATCTGATTCGCTGAGACGAATGTTGTCGTTCGACTGCTTCCATTCCAGTAAGCAACTGAATGCGAAGTAAAGGCTTGCCCGGTAATCGTGAGCGTTATTCCGGCCGTTCCGACAACCGCGGTCGGCGGACTCAGACTGATGATTGACGGAGCTTGGCTTCGCGTCGCGACGATGATGAGCAGGAAGCACAAAACGGCAATGATCAGTCGAACTCGGTTCTTCATATTGATGACGTCCTGGCTGAAATTAGTTTCAGGTATCCCGCACCATTCCGCGTGTCCGGTCCGCCGGAAGTCCAAACCTGATAGAGAAATTCTTCGAAGTCCGCGACATCCA
>DATLKM010000128.1:0-5847 GCA_035538435.1 Binatia bacterium | reverse complement strand
CGCGCAGCGGCGAGCCACTCGCGCACGTTGGTTGATCGATGTCCCGGGTGAGAGGCAGGGGCGTCGTCAAATGCCAAACCTTGGGGATCGGCAAGCCACCCGAGGCGGCGTGAGGCGATGCCGGTGATGCGAAAGATGATTCCGTGGCGGTCGCGCAACTCAGTTTCACGCTCGTGCAACAGGCGGACCAGAGTGCGGTTTACGTTGCCATAACCGAGAAAGCAGAGATAGTGGATGGGAATCGGAGTATTCTTTCGGAATTTGAAGTCTGACTTTATTTTCGCGCATTTTTCGGCCGAGCTCAGGCGCAAAAAAAATTCAACCGCAAAGGACACGAAGGCTTTTGCTCTTCGTGTCCTTCGCGGTTGTGAAATCAGCGCTCGTTTCGGATTTCGCCGCTGATCTCAGTTAGGCTTGCCCGTCAATGAAACCGATTGCGGGCTGCCTGCCGCGCTGTCGGTAATAACCAGGTTCGCGGTGGATCCGCTGCGATTGTCACTGTCGGGCGTGAAGCTTACCGTGATCACGCAGTTTGCGCCCGCCGCCAGACTGCTACCGCATTTGTTGCTTTGCTTGTAATCGTCAGGGTCATTGCCGCCGGAAATCTTGATGCTGTTGATCGTCATCGAAACGTTGCCGGTGTTGGTGAGCGTTACGGTTTTCGAGACGGTATGGTGTTGCTGCACCGTGCCGAAGTTCAGGCTGGTCGGGGAAACGGTCGCCACGGCCCCGCTGATGACAAACGTTCCGCTGGTTGCGCCGGTGTAGTTGGAGCTGGTGATGGTCGCGGTGACGGGGTACGAGCCGATGTTGGTATCGGGCGCGCCCGCGAGCGAATACGGCAAGCCCGACGGCAAGGTGGTGACGCTGGGCGACAACGGCTTGCCAGTATAGGACTGATTTAAGTTGCTCAAAGTGATCGTAGCCGCGGCCGGCGAGATCACGAAGGTTCCGCTCGCGGGATTGGCGGTGTAGTTGGTGTTCGTTATGGTCGCTGTGACCGCGTACGAACCGGCGTTGGTATCGGGAGCGCCGCTCAGGGTGTAGGCAAGGCCGGTCGGACTTGTAGTCACCGTCGGTGAGAGAGCGGTTCCGCTGTAGGTTTGCGTCAAATTGCTGAGGCTGATCGTCGCAGGCGCCTGCGAAATAACGAATGTGCCGCTCGCCGGTGTCGCCGTATAGTTCGTATTCGTGATGGTTGCGGTTACCGGGTATGACCCGACATTTGTGTCCGGAGCGCCGGTAAGCGAATACGCCAAACCCGAGGGGGATGTGGTCACAGTGGGCGACAAAGCCGATCCGCTGTAGGTTTGCGAGAGGTTGCTCAACGATATGGTGGCGGGCGCCGCCGTGACCGTCACCGAACCCGCAACATAACTGATGGAATAGTTGGGGTCGGCCGCTCCGGTGCAGGAACTGGGGTAGGTTCCTACCGGGCTGGAACTGGTAGCCGTTGTTGTGCACGTCGGTTGAGTGGTCAGACTTCCGGAATTGTCCGATCCCACGAAGCCGGAGAAGCCCGGCGTGATCGCGGGCGGGGTGCTCCCGTACGACATGGTTCCGCCGCTGGCGGTGATGACGAGCGGCACCTGCGTCACGATGTAGGGAATATTCGTCGCTCCACCCTGGTTGCCCGCCTGATCGATGGCTGCCGGCAGCGCGTAAGACTGCGATCCGGCCGCGCCCGTGGGCAAATTCACCGTGACCGTGACCGTGGGATTTGTCGTCAGTGGCGGCGCGCTCTGCGGCGATGTGGCCTGTCCGCCGCAGTTCGAGATTCCGGAAGCCACTCCGTTGGAGATGGGATCGGTGCAGGTAACCGATGCCGTCAGCGTCGAGTCATATGGAACCGAACCTCCTGGGCTGAGGCTGTAGCTCACTGTCGGTGCGGTCAGGTCGATATTGAACTGCACTGTCTTGAACGTGGCCACATTCGGTCCCGGGTTCCCCGGAGTGAAATCGAGCGTGGCAGGAAAGACCAGTTCTTCGAAAGCGTCGCAATCGACGGAGAAATAATGAGCGTCGTAGGCGCCCTCGGTCAGTTGTGTGGCTGTTCCGTTGTTGTCATAGTTGGTGATGGTACCGCTTACGCTGAAGGTTTGCGGGTTCTGCGTGGACCACGGGGTAGCCGGAGGCACGCCGAGCGCCGGACAGGAGACCGGATTGTTTAACGTTTGTTCTCCGGGTAAAGGATAGGTCGTATCGAGCAAGACGCCATGCTGCTCCGCGCCCACAACGATCGATTCTCCCTGCGCCGCCTGAAAATTATTGGTGTTGGGGTTGGGCGTGGGTGGCGGGTTGCTGGTAAACGATGCCGCCACGCTGATGGTGTCGTTCCACATCGGAATCGTGGCCGTGGTTTGCCACTCCGGTTCGCAGCAGAAAAAAACGTAGGTGGAATTCGTGGTGGTTCCGGTGCCGCCGCCGTGCGGACTATTGTCCTGCAACACGGTCATGATGCTCTCCGGGCACAGTTGCGAAGTCAGGCCGGTTCCCGAGGGATAGGTGCATTCGGCGCCGCTCACCAGCGCATCGGGCGCCATGGCCAGTCCGGGGGCGTAGCCGGCGGGAATAGTGAGAATCCCATTCACGATGTTGGTCTGGTTCAGGTCGACGTCGACTTCCTGATCGAAAAGAATGTTTCGCGCAGTGGACTGCGGGCAGTTCGCGCCGGCGGCATTGGAATTGGTCGAGGTGGTGCACGTCATGGTGTTGAGCGCGCACACGGACTGTCCTGCGGCGATGAAGCAGGGTGCATCGGCCATGGCGGTTCCATTCACGATTGTGGCCCAGTCGAACTGGCTGATTCCAGAGGTGCTGATGAAGGGAGTGGTGCCGGGCTGAATGGTCAGTGTTCCTGCGGCATTGGAAACCGTGTCGTCGAAGTTGAACGATAGATACTGGCCGGGTGTGCTGCTGACGACCGTGGTCTGGTCGAGGCTCTGCGGGTTGTTGGGATTGATCTGCTGGCCCTGCTGTGTGGGGGCGAATTCCCAATTCAAAATATCCTGCGTTTCCCAGTCCGCGCCGGTGGCGCCGGTGAATCCGACATACGCCGTGCCGTTTGTACCGACGATGCTCGAGAAGTCAACCGGAACTCCATTCGGGTACATGTCCACGCCGTCGACGATCACTTGCATGTTCGCCACGGTTGCGGGATTGCACGTGGCGCAGGCGGGAGTGTAGTTGATTGTCACGCTGTGCACACCGCCATCGGCAAGATTGATGTTGTTGCTTTCGGTGGAAACGGGCTGGCCGAGCGTGGAGTTCGGGCCGCTGTTCCCATCGCAAAGATAATTGTGGTGCGAAGTGTTCGGGCCCGCGCCGCAGCTCTGGATGGCGACGTGGCTGTCGACTCCGCCGATCGAGGGCGGGTCCCAGCCGTTTTGAAACGTATCGAACTCAACCGCCAGGCTGTAGGGAATGCCCTGACCCCGGCTGGGATTCAGGTTCGAGTCGGCGTCGCCATAGGCGAGCGCTCCGCCGTCACTGGTAGCGCCGATGGCCGCGGTGCTCGAGTTTTGCACCACGAACGCGATGCCGTCGGCGGGCGGATTGGTGGGGTTGGTGAACTGGAACTGGAACGTGGTGCTGAATCCGTTGGTGATCAACTGCGGCGTCAAATACCAGGCTGTGCCGGCCTGATTGCCGCTGCTATTGGTGATCTGAAGAGTTGTGGTGCCGTTGCTGGTGACCAGCATCGCGTTCCCGTTCAGGACCAGGCAGTATTGATTGGAGTTGAAATTGGGAGTGAAGTTTGGCGAAGCGGGGCATGGCTGCTCCGCTGCGCGGGCCGCGACGGGAAGCGCGAGGACGGCAAAACACAATGCGAGCCAAACCACCACCCGCATGGCCCGGGATGAATACGCGCCCGTGGCAGATGGGTGTGAGTTGCTTGGTTTTTCTTTGGATGTGTTATTGCAGCACAGCGCGACGACGGTGGCGAAAACGAACATGCGAATGCCTCCAGGCCAGAACCTTCACTCAATTATTTGTAAGACTGCTGTTTTTAAGACTGCACTCCCAGGACGGGAGCTGTACGACCGCACGTCGAACCACGGCGGGGGGTGCCGTGCTCGACCAGACATCAACGATACTCCGCAGGTTGCGATTGTCAAGCTGTTTAGACGTTCCCCGCCGTCGAGCGCGGCGGCATGAGTCTTTTTGCTCTGCTGTTTCGTCTGTGCTTTGCAAGTTCTTGCATATTCGCTTCCACGAAGAAGAAAAATCAGAAAATATTTTGTAATTTTGTCCACAAGCGTTGAAGGATGGTGTAGACTCCTCGTCCGTCGGCAACTGGCAAGGGTTTTCGGGGATCCAGATGTTTTGGGGAGCCAGTTGACCAGAAAAAGTAAAAACAAAAATTCGTCCGCTGCGGAGTCTCCCATGCGCCGTTCGTCTTCGGTAGTCACTCTGTGGTTCGCTGTGGTTTGCGTGCTGGCCAGTGTTTTTATTTCTGCCGATTTTGCTTCAGCCCAAAATTCACTATCGAAGCGTAAACATTCGCTGGCCGTTTCACCAGACGCGCCTGCCTCATCGCGCATTGCGGCCCGTTCCTCATTGCCTCCGTTGACCGCCGACACTTGGACTGGCACAGCGGGTGACAGCAACTGGAACACCTCCACCAACTGGAACGCGGGAGTACCCTCAAGTTCCGACGCGGTCACGATCAGTACGGCGTCGACAACCGTCAACCTGTCGGCGGGGACAGCGGGACAGTTCGGCACCTTGACGCTGGGAAGCGGCGATACGCTCAACGTCAACGGCAACGAGACGATGGAGGCGTTCGGCAATATCACCAACGGCGGCGCCATCGATCTGGGTTTGTCTTCGAACAACACCGTGGGCACGCTGCTGCTGGAAGGCAACGTCACCATGACTGGCACGCTGACCATGTCGAACAACGTCAGCAACTACATTTACGGAGCGAATGCGCTCGATCAACTGACCAACACGGGCACGATTCAAGGCGCCGGGCACATTGGAAACGGATCGATGTCGCTCGTGAACTCGGGAACCATCAATACCAATCAATCGGCTGGCATGACCATCCAGGTCAACGACGGGTTCACCAACACCGGCACGGTGGAAGCCACCTCGGGCGCGGTCCTTACCATCACGAGTTCAGGGACCATCAATAACACCGGCGGCACCATTTCGGCCGGAACCGGCAGCACGGTGGCGGTGAACAGCAGCACGATTGAGGGCGGAAACGTAACCATCACCGGCGCGGGAATTCTGCAGCTGAACAGCTCCACATTTACTCTGGGCACCCTGACCAACAGTTCGACCGGGCAAATCCAGATCGCATCGGGCTACAGCAACTACCTGGGTGGGACCATCACCAACCCGACCGGTGGAATTATCAATATTGAAAACGGGACCGGCCTCAACCTGTACGGCGGGGCCTACTCCAGCATGGGAGCCGTGCAATTGAACTCGGCCGGTAGCGCCAGCGAATTGGTCATACAGGGCCCGGTCACGCTGAGCGGGGGTTCGATCACCATGTCGAACAACACGCAGAATTACATTTTCGGCGGAACCGCCAGCGACACTCTGACCAATCAGGAAACCATCTCCGGCGCGGGCGTCATCGGCAACAACTCGCTCACGCTGGTGAACTCCGGAACGATCAACTCTAACCAGACTTCCGGCATGACGATCAATCCGAATGGTGGAGTTACCAATACAGGGACGATCGAGTCGACCAGCGGTTCGACCTTGAACATCAGCAACACGACTGTCAACGGCGCCGGTGGAACGATCAGCGCCAATGCCAGCACCATCAAGCTGAACAGTGCGACGATCAACGGCGGAAACATCACGCTCACCGGCGCATCCACGCTG
>DATLKM010000127.1:0-28666 GCA_035538435.1 Binatia bacterium | reverse complement strand
ACCGGCCAGTTGGCCTTCACCGCCAGTTTATTGGCGTCAATCGCGGTTAACTCGCCCTTGTTTTCGATATTCACATACACCGTGCCTTTGCCGTCGACGGTGGCAAACTCCGGCTTGCCGTCAAGTTTCACCGTGCCTGCGACAGTCCCGCTGGCCGCATCGATCGCCGTCGCATCCTGGCTGCCGGCATTAAACGTAAAAACCCGCCTGCTCGCCGGATCGTAAATAATCGCGTCCGGCCGTTCGCCGGTCTTCACTTTTCCAGTGGTGGCGAGAGTCTTCAAATCGAAGATGCTCACCGTGCTCTCACGGCCGTTGCTGGTGAACCCGCGCCCCAACTCCGGAGCCACGGCCACTCCGTGGACGCCCGGCGTATCGCCAATATCGCCCACCGCCTGCCCCGAATCCATGTCCAGCACGATCACATGCGTCGCCCGCGAAATATAAAGGCGCCGCGCCGCCGAATCCGCCGTCAGATAATCCCATCCCCCTTCGCCGCCCAGTTTGTACGTTTTAATGACCTTGTACCCCGGAGCCGAAGCTGCCAACGCTGCCCCGGCCAGTAAGATTGCCATTCCCCACATCCAACCACGCCTGCCTGCTTGATTCTTCATTTCCTCGTCCGCTTTCCGGGACTGCGGCTGTATTCCGATGCAGATTCGCGGCCATAGGTAGCCGCAATTGGTTCCTCCACCTCGCCGTCCGGGTCCCGAAGTAACTTTACCCTAATCCGGGGCCTCCCTAAACTCTGTTTATGAGTGTGTTCGGCAGCCCGCAGGATTCTAATGTCCCTCTCGCCATGAATGCCGGGGCGGCTCCCGATCCGCGCCTGCAACCCACTCCCGACTACGGCACACTCGGCCCCGGTTCGGATCTTGCCAGCTCGTCTCAGCCTGGAAATTCAAATTCTGCCGCGGACGCTCAGCGACCGAAACCAGCTTCCACTTCCCGTAAGCTGCAGTTCGTGGCCGCGCTTTTCGGAGCTTTCGCCGCATTTTTCGCCGCCCATGCCGGCCAGGCAAAGCCGCGGAACAAAATCCGCGGGCGCTTCGCGGCCAATCGGGCTGCTGCCCCACAAATCAAAATCACAGACCGTGATCTCGATTCCCGCCAGCCGCAGGAGCAAGCGGAAATTTTACTGGAGCGCTCGATCGATCGCTCCTCGCATCAGTCCAGCGCCGGCGAGTCGAACGGCCCAGAAATCGAAAATCAGATTGAAGCGCGCGTCACGGCCTGGCGCGGCAAGCTCACCATGGATTCACAACTCGGCCAGCTCACCACCGCCGCTCTCAATTCCAGCGACCGCAGCACGCAGGCTTCCGCCATCGAAGTGCAGATCGCCGCCTATGGATTGAGCAAAACAAGTTCAACTGTAGAAACACTAATCGGCCGGGCCGGTTCGCAGGATCACGCCCAGAAAATCTGGGCGCTCTGGGCGTTGGGCCTTCTGGGCAACCGCGGCGTGGCAACCGACCGAGTGGTCGAAGTTCTAAGTGCTCATCTCAAAACTTCTGGTCGCAACGATGACGACTCCCGCCGCTGGGCCGTCGAAGGTCTGGCCTTAGTGGGAACAACTCCGACGATTGTTCCGCTTTTGCAGGCGATGCACGACGATCCCTCGCCAGTGGTTCGCGAGCGCGCTGCCTGCAGCCTGGCGCAAGGCAGCACGCTAAGTCCAGAGCAACGCCAAGCAGCTGTGCCCAAGTTGATCGACTATTCGGACGATCCCGCCCTCGACGCCCAAACCCACGCCTGGGCCTTCCAGGCGCTCAGTGAGATCACCCACGAACACCTGCCCAATGATTCGACCGCGTGGCGCGAGTGGTACAGGAACTCTGCCGCGAACAATCCATAGGCTCGGCGCTTCTGCAAGAAGCCGGATACTTGCCCGCCTCTGACTTCCAGGAAACACGCAATACCGTGAACGCTGCATTCTGCCGGAGAATGCCTAAGGCCCCTGTGGATGTTCGACGCAGGGTAGCTGTGACTGGGTCAATCTCCCACCAACCGTTCGCTTACCAAACGATTCCAACCTTTACCGCGAATGTACAGCAAGGTTCGTCTCGGGCCGAACCTTCAGTCTCCATTAGGCGATTTTCGCCGGGCATCCGCGACAGGAATTTTTGCAAAAACATTCTTGCCCGTCCGGGGCCCTGGTTGCGTGCGAACCCGCCCCGAAAAAAGGAAAACAAACATGAAGCTTCAGCGTTGGTTCAGGTTGTTCGCGGTTGTGTTAGCGGTGCTGGTAGCCGTCTCCCTTTTTTCATCTCCGTCCTCCGCGCAACTGGCGGTAGGAATTTCTGTGCGCATCGGCCCGCCGCCATTGCCGGTGTATGACCAGCCGATCTGCCCGGATCCCGGCTACATGTGGACTCCCGGCTATTGGGCTTGGGATGACGACGACGGCTACTACTGGGTTCCCGGCACATGGGTCGAAGCGCCGGAGCCGGGCCTGCTTTGGACTCCCGGCTATTGGGGATGGAACGACGGTCTCTACGCCTGGAATCCGGGCTACTGGGGGCCGACCGTTGGATTCTATGGAGGCATCAATTATGGCTTCGGATATTTCGGCAACGGCTTTGGCGGCGGCGAGTGGCGCGGCGGAACATTCTTCTATAACACCGCAGTCATGCATGTGAACACCACCACCATCACCAACGTGTACGTAAACAAGACCGTAATCGTGAATAGCAGCTCGCACGTGGCTTTCAACGGCGGGCGGGGAGGCGTGCAGGCGCGCCCGACGGCGCGGCAGGAAGCCTACATGCACGAGCATCATACTCCGCCAGTCGCCGCCCAGACCGAACAGGCGCACGCCGCCAGCCAGAACCGTCAGTTGTGGGCCTCAAACAATCATGGCAGGCCGGCGGTTGCGGCGTCTGCAAGGCCGGGCGCATTTAGCGGAGCTGGCGTGGTAGGGGCGCGGGCGGCGGGTGGCGCCTATCACGCTCCTGCGATGTCTCCGAAGGAAGCGCGCGGAGGAGCGGGGGCATCTGCTCGCGAAAGCGAAAACCGGCCTGCGGGAAATCGCGCGGCAGAAAATCGGCCCGCGAACCGTGCGGCAGCGAACCGTGGGGCTGAGAATCGCACAAGCGAGGCACGACCGGCAGAGCCGAGCAAAACGGAATCTCGTAATAATACGGCGCGGCCGTCTCCTTCTCGCACAGAGTCGCGTCCAGCGGAAACGCACGCCGCGAAGCCGGCGCCGAAAGAGCCCGCGCACGCGAATGCGCCGAGGGAGAATTCGGCGCCCCGCGAGAACTCCCGTGCAGAGACCAAACCTAAAACCGAGAGCGCCCCGCGAGCCAGTGCCCCTAAAGAAAGCGCTCCCAAGGAGCGGGCCCCGAAGCCTGCGGCCAGGCCGGAATCTCATGCAAGTGCGCCGCGTGAGAGCTCGAAGCCCTCTGCGGCAACGAGAAAGCCTGAGGGGAAGCCGGCGGCGGAGCCGAAACATGAAAGCGCTCCGAAGGCGAGTGAGCCGAAGATGAACGAGCCGAAGGCAAACTCGAAGCCGGCTTCAAGGCCTGCGCCGCAACACGAGGCGCAGCCTAAACCGGAGCACAAAGGGTAGGAGGCGATTCTCCAGCCGATGCTCTCCAACGGGCGTGCCTCATTCCTTTCGTGCTTTTCTGCGAAAGGGTGGGACACGCCCGAAGCCCAAACTCACTCCGCCATCTTCGCCACGTGCACATCGAATCCCGTCTTCGGCAGCAGAGAAGTCAGCGCGAACGCCTTGAAGCCGTCGCCATTCACTTCCGTGTGGCGATAAACTCCCGGCTCGTTCTCAATCGTTTCCCGGCGCCCTTCCATGTCCGATAAAAACGACTCAGCCTGCGCAGTCGTCGCCTCGCCGCCTTTGGCGCGGCTCACCACCGCTTCCGAAGCGTAAGAGCGCACCAGCTTGGGCCAATATTTTTCCAGCAGTTCCGTGCTGGCGAAAAGATCAGCCCAAATGATGCGCCCATTCACCGCCACCACCACTCCCACTGCCTTGCGATCGCGCAGTTGCTTGATCAGGCTCTGATAATTCTGTTCAATCGGCTTTGCCACTTCATCCACTTTCTCTTTCACATCCTTGTTTTCCATCACCACCGCATAAGAACTCGTAGACGTAATGGCTTCGACCGGGGCCGAATCTGCCGCCACTTCCACCGCCATCGACTGCTGCTGCTTCTTCACTTCCGCCCAAACCTGGTTTTGATCTTTATCTCCCATCGCCTTAGCCCGCACAGAAGGCTGCGCCATCAACGTGCTCGGCGCAGGCGCCACTCCGCCGCCAATTCCTCCGCCTTTTCCATACACCGAGCCCGAAGCTCCAAATCTGTCGCTCACTCCCGTCCAGCGTCCCGGTTCCACGCAAAACACGCTCAGATCAACGGGATCGCTTTCCGCCGGCACAATGCGGTCTTTGCCGATTACGCGGTCCTGATGACCTCCCGCAACAATCTCGCCCGCCAGCAGCAGCAGCGGACGCTTCGAGTCATTCACCAGCACTAACTGGTTCACCGCCGCATTCGGATGCGGCGCCGGCGGCCTCCGAATCAGCCCGTTCAAATGCCCATACTCGGTGACGATCACGTCGCCCGACCGCAATCCTTCATCGAGAGTAATGAACTCTCCAGTTGGATAAGACTTGGGAGCAACAACAGGAAAGACCATCAGACTTCCATGCCGGATCGGCTCCAGCACTTTGTAGCCGGCAGCAGAAGGCTGCTCTCCGGCGCGAACCGGCCGCGGAACCACGCCCAACCTCACGGCCACGATCAGCAGACACATCCCAGCCACGAACGTTTTCGGACGCATATGTCCCTCCCCAGCGCGGGCGGCGCGCTTCCGGTCCCAGGGAGGCTGTGGTGCCATCTCCACGGAGCGCACCGCCCATCGACTCGTGGGAAGAACGAAATATTCTGGAAGGCTTGCGGCCAAAATTTACATTTGCCGCGTCTAAATACTTGGTAGCATCGGGGCAGAGTACTCTCGTAACGTTTCGTCTTCTCCTTTTATTCATGCGTGCAGCGCAGGCCATTCCCGCGGCGGTGCAATCGGCCGTTGCCGAAATCTTGCCCGAGCTCTATGCCAGAAGCGGCTGCGAGAAGATCGGCCTCACGCGCGAATCGTTCACGCTTGCCCTGTGCGAGGTAGCTTCAAAATATCTCCCTGCCGAAGGCACTCACGCCGACGCCCGCACTCTCCTGCTCTCGCTTCGCGTCGATGAACTCGCTCTGGCCCACGCCTGCGCCGCCGGCCATGATGCCGCCTGGGAAACCTTCCTAACCCGCTATCGCGAAAAGCTGTATCAAGCGGCGCTGCGTATAGCTCGTGAAGATTCGGCCGCGCGCGAGCTGGCCGACGGCCTCTACGCCGATCTTTACGGCACAAACATTCGCGACGGCCAGCGTATCTCCAAGCTCTCATCTTTCACCGGCCGCGGCTCGCTCGAAGGCTGGCTGCGCACCGTGCTCGCGCAGGAATTCGTCAATCGTTACCGCAAGACCAAGCGCAACGTCAGCCTGGACGAAGAAAACGAGGACGGCTTGCAGTTGGCCGCTCCCGAACCTGAGCCCCAACTTTCCGCCGATCCGCGGCTGGAGTCTGCCACCGATGCTGCCCTAACTTCGCTGCCCAGCGAAGACCGCATGGTTTTGGCGGCGTATTATCTCGACGGCCGCACTCTGGCCGAAATCGCCCGCATGCTGGGCGTGCACGAGTCGACAATCAGCCGCAAGGTCGATAAGCTCGCGAAAACCCTGCGCAAGAAGATTCTCGCCGGCATGGTGCGGCAGGGCATGAGCCGCCGCCAGGCCGAAGAGGCTTTGGAAATCGATGTGCGTGATTTAACGGTGAATATTCGCCACAGCCTGGCGCAAGAATCGGCACGGGAAGCGTTCATAAAGAAAGAAGATGATGTTCCAGTTCGTCAGGGGATCGTTCGAAAGGGATGAATACGAGAGATCCCGTCAGCGGATGATTGCAGTAGCCCAATGGAAAAATTGCCCAAACTCGTAATCGCCCGGCTGGGAGCGCAGAGCAGCAACGCGCACCCCGATCCCGATCTTCTGATCGCTTTTGCCGAGCGCAATCTTTCGACCGTTGAACGCAACCATGTCATGTCGCACCTGTCACGTTGCTCCGACTGTCGTGAGATTCTTGCCCTGTCTCTGCCCGAAGCTGTAAGCGTCCCCGCATACAGCAGTACTCACAACACCTGGTTCACATGGCCGGTTCTACGCTGGGGCATGGTGGCGGTGGGCCTCCTTATAGTGAGTACGGTAGGAATCCTCGAGCTGCGCTCGCCTCGGCGCGACGAAAAGCCCCTGGTTGCGGCGAATCTTCCCGCCAAACCGCAAGGGCCGGTTGCGAGCGAGTCCTCCCCGGCAACGGCGAATCCAGCCCGGGAAACCACGACTGCCGCGTCCGATCTGGTCGTAAACGCCACTCCACCGCCGCTGCGCCCTCGTACGCGTTCGTCGGCAAGAGACGCAGCCCCTCCCGCGCCTGTGGACGCCGTCACTCCCAGGCCAAATTATGGAACCCGGGCGGGCGCAGGGGGCGGAATCGGCTCAGGCAACGGTGCGGGTATGGCATCAACCACGGTGAACGTTGAAGCCCAGATGGCGGTTCAGCCTGAAAATTCAGATCTGCAGGCCGAAACTCCCGTAGGCAAAGCCAAGCCCGCGGCATCACCGGCCATCGCCTTCAGCCCCGCGCCGTCTCCTCCCATGCGCAGCGAGCCCGCGTTGATGAAGGCCGCCATAATACCGCGCTGGACCATCAGTGATTCCGGCTCCGTTCGCCGCTCTTTCGATGGCGGCCAAACCTGGCAGGATGTTGACTTGGCCAACTCTGCTCCGGCTGCTCCAACCCTCGCGCAGAAAGACGATGCGAACATGGCAGCCAGCCTGGAGATTACCCAGGAAGCGAAGGTGACTAAGCGTGCGGCTGCCGCGCCCGCATCCTCCAAGGCGGCAACAGTCGCGCTTCCAGCCGTTAAGAAAGAGCAGTCAGGAGTCACGCTCGTTTTTCGCGCCCTGGCTGTAGCGTCTCCCACTGAGATCTGGGCCGGCGGCAACGGTGGCTATCTCTACCACACCCGCGACGGCGGCAATCAGTGGGAGAGAGTCATTCCCGCCGACTCCGCCGCCCTTACCGGCGACATTCTTTCCATCCGCTTCTCCTCGGTCCAGAACGGCACCATCACGACTTCTTCCTCCGAGATCTGGTCCACCTCCGATGACGGCCAGACCTGGCGCCGCCAGCAATAAAATCCCCTCTTTCAGCCGATTACCAAAGTGACGTTTACACCCAATGAGGACTTTCTTAATATCCAATTCGTGGTTTGGCAGTTCTGGGGGAGGGCTGCCGAGGCGTCCTGAACTGAAAAGTTCCGGGCGCTTTTTTTATTTCCCGGAATCCTGCCCGCGCTCGACACACGCCCTGGCGGTCGTCCCGCCGTTGCGACTTTCCCCCCACCCCCCGCATCGAACTACGGTGGTACGATAATAGGTGCCCGGTCGGGCACGCCTTTATATATCGCCGTAGCCCGGCTGTGACCGCTCGATGTTGGCACAACATTGCGACGTCCGCCGCGAGCGCGAACCCAAACTAGGAGATTCACATGGCAGGCAATGGAATAGTCGAAGTCACCGATTCGAACTTCGACGCGGACGTTTTGAAATCGGATAAACCCGTTCTGGTCGATTTCTGGGCAACCTGGTGCGGTCCCTGCCGCGCCATCGCTCCCGTAGTCGAAGAACTGGCCAAGGATTATCAGGGACGAGTGAAGGTCGGCAAGATGGATGTTGATTCTAACAGCGCCACGCCGATGCGCTACCGCATTACCGGAATTCCCACCTTGCTGGTGTTCAAGGGCGGCCAGGTCGTGGAACAACTGGTGGGCGGCAATCGCTCGAAAGAGTCGATCGCCCAGGTGCTGGACAAGTATTTGAGCTAGGCAAATGGCCTCGCGGTCGGCACTGCTCAAGCCGTGCCCGACGGGGATTTCGATTTAGCGCACGCAGAGTTTAACTTGCGTGCGCTTCGTTTTTTTCGGTGTAGAATTCGGCTCAATGCCAGGGGCGAGATCACTTCGAATCGGGAAGAGATTTTTCCTTGCCTTCATCTTGTGTTTCGGCCTATGGTCGCCGGCCCAAAGCGATCTCAAGCAACACCTCACCGACCAATACAAAGGCAAAGTCCTGATCCTGCGCGGATTTTACTCAGGACACCGCCTGACCTACGACTCGAGCGGCCATCTTCTCGACGATGCCGCGCCCGGTGATTGGACCGTGGATGGCCTCGTCCGCATAAGAGACATCCGGCTTTCCGGCTCGCACTTGAAGATCGATGCCCCGCGCATGCACATGGGCTGGCCGAATGGCAGCTTTCAGGAAATGCATGACAAAGTCGGCCAGTTCACGAGGGAGGAGAAAGACAATCGCGCCCTGACGATAGAAGCGGATCTCGGCTCCGCCAGTTCTGATGCGGCCGACGGGATTCTCTCGCAAGTTTTCCTGACCGTTGCCGATGACTTCGCCGCGCTCGTTCCCGATTATTGGAAAGCGTGCGTGCGCGCCGCCGTTACAGGCGGAGCCACAAGGGAGGTTTCATCGTGCAAATTCTCGCCCGAGTTCATGGCGGTTCCCGGCGTCGCCCATTCGGAAAAGGAAGTGATCGCCGACCCGTCGGTTCGCTCAGAATTCACTCCACTCAACCGTGTAACGTCCCCGCCACGAGCAACATCCTCCCCGCAACCCGAATTCACCGATGAAGCGCGTCGGGCCAAGTATCAGGGAACTTCAACATTGCTTATTACGGTTACTCAGTCCGGGGAAGTGCGCGACGTTCAAATCCAACGGCCCCTGGGGATGGGTTTGGACAGAAAGGCCGTCGAGATCGTTTCCACCTGGCAGTTCAAACCCGCGCTGAAAGATGGCGAACCCGTGGACTTTACCCTAATGGTAGAAGTCGACTTTCACCTTTATTGATCGTTTGCGACCTGCTCGCAGCCACTCTTAGGATCGACGCAAAGAAAACCAAGCCAATTATTCCCGCGCGTCATCCTGAGGGCCGCGTTCTTCGCGGGCGGAAGGACGCTTGCACTTGCCCGAGCCGCAATAATTTCAACCCGCGAACTGCAACGCTGACCGGAGTTGTGGGCCCGATGGCCCGTTCAGTACTTCCTCAACACCCCAATCACCCTGCCCTGAATCTCCACCGTCTCCGCCGGCACGATAATCGGCTTCATTGTGACATTCGAGGGTTGCAGCCGCACATTGTCCCCTTCGCGATAAAACCTTTTCAGCGTGGCATCGTCTTTATCCACCACGGCAACCACGATATCGCCGTTGTGCGCCGTCTTCAATTTCTCCACCAGCACGTAATCGCCGTCGAGAATCGCTTCATCCTGCATGGAATCACCGCGCACTTCGAGCACAAACACTTCTTTCGAGCGCACAAAATCGGCCAGGGAAATCGTCTCCGGATTTTCAATCGCCTCGATCGGCTGGCCTGCGGCAATCCGCCCCAGCAGCGGCAGAATCACACCCGTGTTCACGCTCATAGCCTGCTTCAGCCGGCCCTTGGGAGGAATCAGGTCGATGGAGCGGCTGCGATTATAGCCGCGCGTCAGCAGGTCTTTTTTCTCGAGATTAGTTATGTGCTTGTGCACCGTGGCCAGCGAGTTCAGACCCAGTCCGTTGCGAATCTCCTCGTATGACGGAGAATATCCATGTTCGGCCACAAAGCGGGAAATGAAGTCGTAAACCTCGCGCTGCCTGCGTGTAATCGCCATGCCGCCATTGTTGGCGAATATAAAGCGAAATGTCAATAGCAAAGTGACCGCTCGGTTGAAACCTCGGTCGGATTGTCATGTCGAGCGCAGGTTGAGACAAACCTTCCGTTCGCCCCAGGCCCTTTTTTGCCCACGAGCATCCGGTTCCACCCCGTTCCCTTTCCTTTTGGTTTATTCTGTTCCGTTTGGTTTCAGGGGGCCCATGATTCAATCCATCGCTCGCGTCTGCGTCTTCATTTCCCTGTTTCTCCCATTCCAATTCATCGCCGCCCAACAAATTCCCGAATCGTCCTATCAAGCCCTTCACTGGCGCATGATCGGCCCCTTCCGCGGAGGCCGCACTCGCGCCGCCGCCGGAGTCCCCACTCAGCCCAACGTTTTCTACATGGCCCAAGTCAACGGCGGAGTCTGGAAGACCGACGACTACGGCCGCACCTGGAATCCCATCTTCGATCGCGAGTCCAGCCAGTCCATCGGCTCCATCGCCATCGCTCCTTCGAATCCCAACATTATTTATGTCGGCAGCGGAGAAGGCCTGCACCGTCCCGATCTCTCCGTCGGCAACGGAATCTACAAATCCACCGATGCCGGCAAGACCTGGATGCATCTCGGCCTGCGCGATGGGGAACAAATTCCCGCGCTGGCCATCGATCCTCGCGACCCCAATCATATTCTCGCCGCTGTGCTCGGCCATCCTTACGGCCCAAACTCCGAACGCGGCCTGTTTCGTTCTACCGACGGCGGCGTGACCTGGCAGAAAGTCATTTACAAAGACGAAAACACCGGCGCATCTGACGTCGAGATCGACCCCACCAATCCCGATATCGTTTACGCCTCCATGTGGGAAGCTCGCGAAGGCCCGTGGGAAGACGGCAACATGGTCAACGGCAGCGGCGGCGGATTATTCAAATCGCTGGACGCTGGCGCAACCTGGCATCAGCTTACCAGCGGACTGCCCGGCGATCTCTCGCAAATTTATGTCGCCATCGCCCCCAGCGATCCCCGCCGCCTGTACGCCACGCTCGCCACCGCTTCCGGCAAGCTCGCGTTTTATGGCTCTCATGACTCCGGAGAAAACTGGAATCAGCTCACCGACGATCCTCGCCCATCGGCTCGCATTGGGGGCGGTGATCTCGCCGTGCCCCGCGTTGATCCCAGAAATCCCAACTTGATTTATTGCGCCAGCACCGTCACCATGCGCTCCACCGACGGCGGCCGCACCTGGTCAGGATTTCGCGGCGCTCCCGGCGGCGATGACTACCAGAATCTCTGGATCAATCCCAGCAATCCCGACATTATTCTTCTCGTCAGCGACCAGGGCGCGCTCGTCACGGTCAACGGCGGAGCGACTTGGAGTTCCTGGTACAACCAGCCCACCGCGCAGATCTATCACGTCGCCGTCACTCCCACTTTTCCCTACAAAGTTTGCGGAGGCCAGCAGGAAAGCGGATCGGTCTGCATTTCCAGCCGCGGCAATGACGGCGCCATCACGTTTCGCGATTGGCATCCCGTGGGCGTGATTGAATACGGCTACGTCGCTCCCGATCCCCTCGATCCCGACATCATTTACGGCGGCGGTCGAAACGAAGTCTCCAAACTCCACTGGTCTACCGGCGAAGTGCAGAACGTCACGCCGATTCCACTGCGCGGCCCCAACAATCGTGTGGATCGCACCGAGCCGGTCATGTTTTCCCCGCTCGATCCCCACACGCTCTACTACGCCACCAACGTTCTGTTCAAAACCACTGACGGCGGAAATTCCTGGCAAGCCATCAGCGGCGATCTTACTCGCGAAAATCCCGGCGTCCCGCCCAGCGTCGGCAAACTGGCGCCGAAAGATGCCGAAAAAAAACGCGGCGTGATCTACGCACTCGCTCCTTCATTCAAGAAAATCGACACGCTCTGGGCAGGTACCGACGACGGCCAGCTCTGGATCACTCGCGACGGCGGCAAGAAATGGGACAACATCACGCCTCCCGAGCTGACCGCCTGGAGCAAAGTCACGCAGATCGGTTCTTCGCATTTCGATGACGACACCGCCTACGCCTCCGTCAGCCGTTTCCGCATCAACGACCTTCAGCCTTACATCTATCGCACGCACGACGGCGGCAAAAGCTGGAAGCTGATCACAGCCGGCCTGCCCGAATTCGGCCCCGTCGATACCGTCCGCGAAGACCCCGAGCGCAAGGGGTTGCTGTTCGCGGGAACTGAGAATTCCGTTTTCGTTTCCTTCGATGACGGCGATCACTGGCAGTCGCTGCAACTCAATCTGCCCCACACTTCCATGCGCGATTTGTGGATCCACGAAAACGATCTTATCGTCGGGACGCACGGCCGCGGCTTCTGGATTCTTGACGATATCGCCCCGCTGCGCGAATTGGCTTCAACGTTTTCCGCCGGCGATGCGCATCTCTTTACTCCCGCGCCCGCGTGGCGCGTGCAGCGCGACACCAACACCGATACGCCTCTGCCGCCCGATGAACCTTTCGCCGCCAATCCGCCCGACGGCGCGATCGTCGACTACTATCTTCCGCAGACATCCGCTTCGCCCGTTACGCTCGAAGTTCTCGATTCTCGCGGCCAGCTCATCCGCAAATTTTCCAGTGACGACAAGGCCCCGGTCAGCGAAACCGATCTGAGCAAGCAACTCATTCCTCTCTATTGGCTTCGCCCGTTCCGCGCACTCTCTGCGGAATCCGGCATGCACCGCTGGATCTGGGACCTGCACTATCCCGACCCTGAAGCCATGCGCCATGAATATCCCATCGCCGCTTTTCCCGGCGACACTCCGCGTTTCCCGCTCGGCCCCACCGCCCTGCCCGGCTTTTACAGCGCGCGTCTCGGCGTGAACGGCAAAACTTATTCCGCATCGTTCACCGTCAAAATGGATCCGCGCATAAAAATCTCCGCTGCTTCGCTTGAGAAAAAATTCCAGCTCGAACTCAGCCTCGCTCGAATTCTCTCGGAAAGTTCAAAAGCGGTATTGCAGGCAAATACCGTTCGCGATGCCCTGCCCAAACTCATCGAGCAATCGCACGATTCCACGCGCAGTTCTGTCCAGCAATTCCAGACCCGGCTTGCCGCGGTTCTCGGCCCCGGACCGGTATCCGGCGAACCCACACTCGCGCAACTCAACGGACAGGCCGCAACGCTCTATGGCCAAATCTGGCAAGCTGACGCCGAGCCGACACTCTCTCAAGCCAACGCGGCCTCCGCACTGGAACACGACGCCCCAAATGTCTTGCAGCGATGGGGCGCGCTTAAGAACACCGACATTCCTGCGCTCAACCGTTCACTCCACGACGCGAATCTGCCGGAACTCAAAATCGAACCTGATCCGCACAGCGACGAGTCCGGCCTCGACGAAGAATAAATTGATCTGAACAAATTGTCTGACGGAACGTTGAAAACTACCGCCGCGCGAAACGGCCAAAGCGGAGTTCGCAGCCACTCGCATGCCCGCTTACACAAATCAGGGCCGTTACTCTCTAGTCGAAAGTTAGTTTTCCGCACGATTGTTTCTGTTTTATGCAATATCTTGCAAACTTCGCGTCGCCACTAATAAAAATTTGTCAAATTTTCTTTCCACTTGATTGTGTCCAACTCTAATCGCGCTATAATCCAGCGGCCTTGAAAATTTAAGGCAGAGCGTCCATTGACTTCTATCTGCGACGTTGCCCGTGGAAGCGCCGCACCAGCTTTCCGTTTCCAACCAAATCGATGAGAGGGGACACATGAAGGCATTTCGTTTATTTGCCGTTGCGTTACTAACTCTATTGGCGTTTGCAACTCTCGCCACTGCTCAACAACCGTTCACCGCTGGAACCTGGACTCCGGTTACCAACGCGGCTCCTTCCAACACCGCCCACATGCTGCTGCTGACCGACGGCTCCGTGCTCGTCAACAGTATTTTCTTCGAGAACCACTCCGATCCCTGGTATCGCCTGATTCCCGATAACACCGGCAGCTACATCAACGGCACCTGGGTTGACGCCGGCACGCTGCCCTCCGACTACAATCCGCTTTACTTCGCCTCCTCCGTGCTGCCTAACGGAAACGTCATCATGATGGGTGGCGAGTACAACAACGGCAGCGCTGATTGGACCACCAAGGGCGCCATGTACCTGCGTTCCAGCAACACATGGATCTCCGTCGCTGCGCCCACCGGCTGGACCACCATCGGTGACGCATCCGGTATCGTTCTGCCCAACGGCTCGTTCATGCTGGCCAACTGCTGCACCGAGCAACAGGCGATTCTCACCAAGTTGAGCCCTGTGACCTGGACCTCTACCGGCACCGGCAAGCACGATGAGAACGACGAAGAAGGCTGGAACCTGCTGCCCAACGGCACCATCCTCACCGTCGACGCTTACGTCAACGGCGGTTGCTGCGCTAAGGGTTCCGAAATTTATAATCCCTCCACTGGAACCTGGTCGGCTGGCCCCACCACGGTCGTCAACCTCGTCGACCCCAGCTCGCATGAAATCGGCCCTGGCATTCTGCGTCCCGATGGCACCATCTTCTACGGCGGCGGCACCACCAGCAACGCCATCTATAACTCCGCCACCAACACCTTCAGCCAAGGCCCTTCGTTCGGCAGCGGGCTCGACATGGCTGACGCTCCAGGCGCTCTGCTGCCCGACGGCAACGTCCTGCTCGACACCAGCCCGGGCGTCTTCGGCAATGACGTCACCTTCTTCGAATGGGATGGCACCAACCTGAATTCCGTGCCGTCTCCTCCGAACGCCAGCTCCTACACTTCTTATGAAGGCAACATGGTCTGCCTGCCCAGCGGACAGATTCTGTTCACTCAGTTCGCCGTTCCGGGCACGACCGAAGTCGAAGTTTATACGCCCTCCGGCACTGCCAACTCAGCCTGGGCGCCGGTCGTCACCAACGTCAACTCCACACTCCACGTCGGAAGCAAGAACAATCGGATCGCTGGAACCCAGTTCAACGGTCTGTCGCAGTGCTCCTACTACGGCGACGACAACCAGAGCGCGACCAACTTCCCGCTGGTGCGCATCACCAACAACTCCACCGGCCACGTGGCCTACGCTATCAGCCATAGCTTCAGCACCATGGCCATCGCCACCGGATCGGCAACCGTGTTCGCGCAGTTCGACATTCCGCCCACGGTCGAGACCGGCGCCAGCACTCTTGAAGTCGTCACCAACGGAATTCCTTCCGCCGGTGTCTCTGTCACCCTTGAGTAAATCGTTCTTGCTCTTCGCAGCCGGGATTCGAAAGAATCCCGGCTTTTTTCGCGTCCATTCAGAGTTACTCTAAATCCCGCGCCTGCTGCATTCTCAATCACTTTCACTCGTTGGAACTCTTTCTGACTCATTGTCACCATCCTGAGAGGGTGACAAAGTCTCGTTGCCGTTAGGGGGTGACAGAATTATGGAGCTAAGACAACCGGCATTCACCGCCTTGCCCCGCATGTACCTCGCCGCGTATGATGCTTCGTTTGCATTTTTTGCGGATGAACACACCGGCGCGCGGTTCGTTGCTCGGCATCGAGCACCTTGACGACAGAGAAATCCTCGGCTTGCTCAAGCTGGCACGCCGGATGAATCCGCAAAAAGCGCGGCCGCTTCTGCGCGGCAAGCGAATCGTCCTTCTGTTCTACGAGGCCTCCACCCGCACCCGCACTTCTTTTGAGATCGCGGCCAAATCTTTGGGCGCGATCACCACTCTCGTGCAATCCTCGGGATCAAGCATCGAAAAGGGCGAATCCCTGCTCGACACCGGTTACACGCTTCGCGCAGTGGGAGCCGACGCCATCGTGATCCGCCATCCCGCTGCCGGCGCGCCGCTGTTGATGGCCAGGCACCTCGACATCCCCGTCATCAATGCCGGCGACGGCATGCACGAGCATCCTTCCCAGGCGCTGCTCGATGCGTTCACGATTCTTCGCCACAAGAAATCATTCAAGGGCCTGAATATCGCCATCATCGGCGACATCTATCACAGCCGCGTTACCCGCTCGAACTGCCATCTCCTCTCGCGCTTCGGGGCGAAGATTACTCTGTGCGGTCCGCCCGAATTCGTGCCCGACGTCTCTGCAACCCTTGTGCCGGGATTGAAGATCACGCGCCACATTGACGAAGCTCTCCGCGGCGCGGATGTCATCATGCTGCTGCGCCTTCAGAAGGAGCGCCTGGCGGGACAAAAAATCCGGCTCCAGGACTACATTGCGTCTTATCAGATGACGAGCGCCCGATTGAAGCTCGCCCGCCGCGACGCCATTGTGATGCACCCCGGCCCCATCATTCGCGGTCTTGAGTTGACCGCCGAAATCGCCGACGGCCCGCAATCGGTCATCGTGGACGAAGTAAGAAACGGCGTACCCACGCGTATGGCGATCCTGGCGCAAGCGTTAGGAAGGGCAAAGTGAAACTCTTAACCACTATTCTGCCGGAGACGAATCTGCCAGGGAGCGCCGGATGACTCTTCGTGGGAACCCCAGCCTCCTCATCCGCGGCGGCCACCTGATCGACCCCGCTGCCAGGATCAACGCGCCCATGGACGTCCTGCTGCGCGATGGCCGTGTCGCTGAAGTTGCCGCTCCCAACAAGATTCGCGGCGGCGCCGACCAGACATTCGACGCCCGCGGGCTGATCGTTGCCCCCGGCTTCATCGATTTGCACGTGCACCTGCGCGAACCCGGACAAAGCTACAAAGAAACCATCGCCACCGGAACCGCCGCCGCGGCTGCCGGTGGATTCACCTCTGTCTGCACCATGCCTAACACAGCGCCAGTCGTGGATTCCGAAGAGTGGGTCACCTGGCTCAAGAGTCCCGAGCGCGGCGCAGTGGTCAATGTTTTTCCCATCGCCGCCGCCACTCGCGGCTCGCGTGGTGCAGCTCTCACTGATTTCTCTGCCTTGCAGCGCGCCGGCGCGGTCGCCGTCACTGACGATGGAAAGCCCATTCTCGAAGACGAAATCATGCGCGCCGCCCTACACCTTGGCGCGGAAATCAATTTCCCTGTCGTTCAGCACGCCGAAGACACCCGCCTGACCGAAAGCTGTTCCATGCACGAAGGCCCCACCAGCTTTCGCCTCGGCCTGCGCGGCATGCCTTCAGCGGCAGAAGCTAACCTCGTCGATCGCGATGTCACCCTCGCCCAGCAAATTAACGAGTCCCGCCTCCACGTCGCCCATCTCTCTACCGCCGACGCCCTCAAGGCCGTCCGCCGCGGCAAGCGCGCCAGGGCCCGCGTCACCTGCGAAGTCACACCGCACCACTTCACCCTGCTCGACGAAAACATTGGCGAATACGACACCAATTTCAAGATGAACCCTCCGCTGCGCCGCGCCTCCGATCGCGAAGCGATCATAGCCGCTCTTGCCGACGGCACCGTCGACGCCATCGCTACCGACCACGCGCCTCATGCGGCGCATGAAAAGCAGGTCGAATTCGAACGCGCCGCTTTCGGCATCACCGGACTCGAAACCGCTCTCGGCCTGGCCATCACCAGACTGTATCGGGAGAATAAAATTCCCCTCACCCGCATTGTCGAACTATTCACCGCCGGTCCCGCGCGCGTTTTTGATCTCCGGGGGCGCGGCTCTCTTGCCAAGGGCAATTTCGCCGACGTTACCCTCTTCGATCCCAAAAAGAAATGGACATTCGAAGCCGCAAAATCGCTTTCCCTGTCGCAAAACACTCCATTTGACGGCTGGCAACTCACCGGCAAAGTGGTCCTCACCGTCGTCTCCGGAAAGATCGTTTATCGTTCCTGAATCTATGTAGAGTCAGCCGCCCCGGCCGTCTAGCGAACGGGAGCGTCAGCAACGTCCACCAACGAATAGCCTCCTTTTCAGAAAGCTGCCGCGCACCCCGTACCCACAAACTCACTCCCGACCGTGCCCCTCCCATGTCATTCTGATCAAATACGGAGAAAACATGATTTCCACATCCCAGCGGATCACCAGCCTGCAAAAAACCCTGCGCTACTTCGAGCAGGACATTCCCCTGCTTAACCTGCGCGTAAAAGATCTCTCAGCCGAGCACCAGCGCTCCGCCCGCCAGTTTGCCGATTCGGTCATCATCCAAACCCGCGCCGAACTCCATCGCCTGCTCGAACAGCAACCGCCCTCGCCCCCTCACGCGCCCGAAGACGAACCCTGCGAGCCCGCTGACTAGCAACGCCGGCCAGCGTCTTCAGATATGATCGAGCTTTAGGTCTCGTCTCGTGTGGCAATCACTGGCCCATGAGATATTGCCCGTTTTGTGTTTATGAGCCGCTCTTTGCATACGTCGGCCGCAATTTTGTTCCTGGCCTTCCTTTCTCTTGCGCGCGCGCAACAAGCCCCTCCGGCCCCCCGTGCCCCGCGCAAGTTGAGCGCACAACTTCTGGATCCCGGCGCCCTCACTGGCCACACCTATCACAATGCGGCCCTCGGCTTCGCCTGCCAAATCCCGGAAGGTTGGGTCTTCCGCACCGCCGAAATGAATCAATCTGAGGCCGCCGCGGACGCCTCCCCGAGCCGCGTCCTTCTGGCGGCGTTTTCACGCCCGCCGGAAGCAAAGGGCGAAGACGTCAACTCCTCCATCCTCATCGCCGCGGAACCCATTTCGTCTTATCCAGGATTGAAAGACCCGGCACAGTATTTTGGCCCCGTAACCGAGGTCGCAAAAGCCCAGGGCTTCGACATTGCCGAAGAACCCTATGAATTTTCCGTGGGAGCAAAACCGCTGGTGCGCGGAGATTTCGAAAAAAATGTCGGATCGCGCGCGATGCATCAATCGACGCTCGTCATGCTGGCCAAGGGCCATGCTGTCTCATTCACTTTTATCGGAGGCACGGAAGATGAGGTGGGCGAGTTAATTGCGGGACTGAACTTCACGGTGACGAAATCGAAATAAGATGCCGTCTCTTTTTTGTTTTATTGATCTTTCACTGTAAATCCGCGTGAACCCGCATCCGGGAAGTTCACTCCAGCGGCTCCGGCTCGAGCGCAATATTCGTCTCGCCTGCGGCTTTCTTGGCCGCGTACTTTTTCATCCACGCTTCCCAGCTTTTACCCGCGGCGGTATCGCGTCCGGTAAATGCCAGCGCCGCGATGTCCGCGTAGGAAACGGCAATTTTCTCGGCGGAATTTTTCGGATAGAGTCGGACAACGGAATTTTTTAGCGTTGCAGCCGGGCGACGGTCAAACAAATATCCCTCGACCTTCGATCCATCTTTAAGGGTAAGAGTAATGTCGCCGCGATAGTCGAACGCCTTTTCCAGCGCCTTGCGAATCTCTTCCTCTGAGGCCAGCGTGGGAATCCATCCCTCAAGCTGCTCGTGCTTGGTCCCGGGAGCGACTTCCAGCGCATCCGGATTCATTCCGCCCACATGCGGCACAGCCGAAGCCGACGCGTGATCGATATGCCCTGATTCTTTGCCAGTCATGATGATGTAAGACCCAGCATGAACGCGGCCACGCGCTGCGCGAAAACTGGGCGCAGTCGGCCGTACCCTGTGCAACCCCGTGTCCTCTGTGTTTAGGGTTTCCGGATGCAGCGCCTCAAGCCCGAGTCTGCTCCATCGAGCCATTCGGCGCAATCTGCACCAGCGGATGCACCGGCGCAATCTTCTCCTCCAGCATGCGCAGCGCTTCGGGATCGCGGTAACGCGTGAACAAAGTCGCCTTCACCGTAGCCAGGAACCCGCCGAACGAAGAAAAAGTCGCATTCACCGCCGAAGCTTCATATCCGCTGTGCACCATGCAATTCGAGCACGCCGGATTGCCCGACTCCGTCCCGTAATTCTGCCAGGCCGTCGTTTCCATCAGCTCCGCAAAAGTCTCGGCGTAGCCATCCTGCAAGAGATAGCAGGGCTTCTGCCAGCCAAAAATGTTGTAAGTCGGCATGCCCCACGGCGTGCACGGATACGTGCGCTTGCCCATCAAGAATTCCAAAAACAACGGCGACAAATTAAACCGCCAGTTCTTTTTCCGGTTCGATAGAATCGCGCGAAACATCCGCCGCGTGCGCGCCCGCCCCAGAAAATGCTTCTGATCGGGAGCCTTGTCGTACGAATACCCCGGCGAGAGCATCATGCCCTCAAGCCCGAGATCCATCATCGAATCGAAAAACGCCCGCACCGATTTCGGATCGGCGCCGTCGAACAAAGTTGTGTTGGTGGTCACGCGGAAGCCGCGCGCCAGCGCCTCTTTGATCGCATCCACGGCAATGTCGTATCCGCCCTCGCGGCAGACGGCAAGATCGTGCTCTTCGCGCCCGCCGTCAAGATGCACGCTGAAAGTCAAATACTTGCTGGGCTTGAACAGATCAATCTTTTCCTTCAACAGCAGCGCATTCGTGCACAGGTAAATATATTTCCTCCGCGCCACCAGCCCCTCGACGATCTCGGCGATCTGCGGATGCATCAGCGGCTCGCCGCCCGGTATCGAAACCATGGGCGCGCCGCACTCTTCGACCGCGCGGAAACACTCCTCCGGCGAAAGATCTTTCTTCAGGATGTGGGCCGGATACTGAATCTTGCCGCATCCCGCGCAAGCCAGGTTGCAGCGGAACAACGGCTCCAGCATCAGCACCAGCGGATACCGCTTCCGTCCCGCGAGCTTCTGGCGAAGCACGTAGGTGGAAACAGTCCACATTTGGGATATGGGTACGGGCATTTTTGGTCTAAACTCTAGTCCCTCTATCTTATCAGGCGAGAGCACACCAGACGTACTCTGGAACACGATCTTGGTTGGCGCAGCCCTTCAGCGCTGCGATACAGCAATCATTCACCCGACACTGGAAGGTAGGCGACTTCAATTGTTTCACAATTCACGTACCAATGAGCATGCCCCGCCGGGTGCCGGGGCCCCATTTCTCGCGCGCTTTCTTGCGTGAGAAGTGGGACTCAGAAGGTTGAAATCACACCTTGTAGAACATCACCCGTCCCTCCGGATCCAACTGCTGCAAGAAATCAAAATCCCCGACATTTCGCGTCAAAATTGTGCACCCATGCCGCCTCGCACTGACAAATAGCAGCGCATCGTTCATCAACCGCCGCCGCTGGCTTTTATCGTAACCTTGCAGCCGCGCCAGAATACCCGAGAGAATACCAGCCTCCCGCCATGACACTGCGTCGGGAACGATTGTGCGGTACGCCGACCGCTGGCTAATACTGACCGCGATCTGGTCAATGGCTTGGCGCGTGTCCGGGTGGGACGGGTCGAGCGAACCCGCGAGCACGGCCAATTCCGCTTCTGTCACCGTGGAATGCCAGGGATTCACCATTCGCAAAACGAATCGACCTGCATCTGGAAATCGGCCTCGAAGGGTGTCGATGTAAACCGTCGTATCGTAAAGTAATTTCCCGGGAATCTCGGCCGTGTCGATAAAATTCAGCTGCGCGTCAGGACGTCGCCTGAGAGGCTGGTTGTGCCGCCCGGGCTTGTACCGCCGCAGGCTCGCCCATACGTCAGTATTCAAGATCGAGCTCAGGGTCGATCGTACCGCTCTGCGAGAGCAGCCATTCCCCGTAATTGTCGCTCATGGCAATACTGGCCAAGGCAAGCTCGATCAGGTCGGTGTCCGATTTAATCCCGGCGCGCTTCTTGGCCTCGGAGACCAACGCCTCCGGCATTCGCCCGCGAATGATCTTTGTTCGACCGCCGCGAAGCAGTCCTTCTTGTTCTGCCATGACAAGAACGTCGCGAAATTTTTGCGAGCCCAACTTCGTCCGGGAATGTCCATTGTTTGAAGCTTTAGAAAGTCGCGGCATTCTATCTCCTTGTAGCACAATATCTATCGTATTGTAGCACACCAACATCAACAACCAGACGAAGGAAGCCAGCTTCGACTGACTCACTTTCCCCTCCCATGAACAATGCTAACTGCCAGGATTCCGGCCTGCACCTGCCCTGAAAAACATGCTCGGTCGTGGTATAATTGCTATAGTCATCAATCGATCCTAAGTTTATATATTTCAATAACTTGAAGTCCATCTGAAAGCAGCTCATCGGCAATCTCACAATGCGGGTCGCAGGCGGCTCTTCGAGGCGCTTTAGATCGATTATGCAAGAACAATTCGGGACATTCTCCACGGAGATGAATGGCCACTAAAGAGATCAATACCCCCATTACTGAAACTAAAACCAAAAACGGCACCGTAACCCCGATCGACGGGAAAGCGCCCGAGGCCCAGCCGGTTAACGGCGGCAACGGCAAGAATGATTACAACGCCGACTCCATCAAAGTTCTCGGCGGCATGGAGGCGGTGCGCAAGCGCCCCGCCATGTACATCGGCTCGACCGGCGATCTCGGCCTGCATCATCTCGTCTACGAAGTGGTTGACAATTCCGTCGACGAAGCCCTGGCTGGCTTCGCTACAAAAATCGACGTCACCATCGAAACCGACAACTCCATCACCGTTGTCGATAACGGCCGCGGCATCCCGGTCGACGACATGGATATCGACGGCGAAAAAATTTCCGCCGCACAGGTCGTCATGACCACGCTCCACGCCGGCGGAAAATTCGATTCCTCCACCTACAAAGTTTCCGGTGGATTGCATGGCGTTGGCGTCTCCTGCGTCAACGCGTTGAGCGAGCAGCTCGATCTGGAAATCTGGCGCGACGGCGCCACCTGGGAGCAGTCTTACTCGAAGGGGGAAGCGTCCGGCAAGCTCAAAAAAACCGGCGTTGCCAAGGTGAAGACCGGAACCAAGGTCCACTTCTTGCCCGACAAGTCCATCTTTACCGCCACTGAATACAACTACGACACGCTCGCGCAGCGGTTGCGCGAACTGGCCTTCCTGAACAAGGGGCTGATCATCACGCTCACCGACGAGCGCACCACCGACGCCAAAACCGGTGAGGCCAAGCGCACCGAGTTCAAATACAACGGCGGCATCGCGGAATTTATCAAGCACCTCAACCGCGGCAAACAGGTGCTGCACGACAAGCCCATCTACATGGAAGCCGAGCGCAACGGCGTCGCCATGGAAATCGGCCTGCAATACAACGACGGATATTCCGAATCCGTTTTCAGCTTCGCCAATAACATCAACACCATCGACGGCGGCACGCACCTCTCCGGCTTCCGCATGGCGCTCACCCGCACCATCAATTACGCCGGCCAGCAGATGGGGCTGTTCAAGGACGTCAAAGAAAATCTCACGGGCGACGACGTTCGCGAAGGCCTGGTCGCCGTCATCAGCGTAAAGCTGCCCCAACCCCAGTTCGAAGGACAGACCAAGGGCAAACTGAATTCCGATATCGCCGGGGTGGTGCAGGCGTTCGTCAACGAGCGCCTGGGAGCTTTCTTCGAGCAGAATTCGGCCGTCGCCAAGAGAATCATCAACAAAGCCGTCGACGCCGCCCGGGCCCGCGAAGCTGCCCGCAAGGCTCGCGACCTTACCCGCCGCAAAGGCGCGCTCGATTCCGGCGGCCTTCCCGGCAAGCTGGCCGACTGTTCCGAGCGCGACCCCAACCGCTGCGAATTGTTCCTGGTCGAGGGCGAATCCGCCGGCGGCACCGCCAAACAGGGCCGCGATCGCCGTTTCCAGGCCATCCTGCCCCTGAAAGGCAAGATTTTGAACGTCGAGAAGGCCCGCTACGACAAAATGCTGGCCCACGAAGAAATTCGCGCCATGATCACCGCGCTCGGCACCGGCATCGCCAAAGATGACTTCGACCCCACCAAGGTCCGCTACGGCAAAATCATCCTCATGACCGACGCCGATGTCGACGGCTCACACATCCGCACCCTTCTCCTCACCTTCTTCTTCCGTCACATGCAAGAACTCATAAAGAGGGGCAATGTGTTTATCGCGCAGCCGCCGCTCTATTCGATCAAAAAGGGAAAGTCGATCCAGTATGTGAAAGATGACGAGGCCTTCGACAAGATCATGCTCAAGCGCGCGGCCGACGGGCTGATCGTCCGCTACGGCGAAGGCGCGGCCAAGCTGGAAGGCTCGAATCTGACCCGGTTCATGAGCGTGCTCAAGGAGTATCTGAACTTTTTTGACAAGGTCGACAAACGGCTGCGGGATGATGCCGTCACCGAACTTCTGCCCCGGCTCGATCTGTCGAAGCACGCCGACTTTGAAGGCGACAGGAAGACGCCGCCGAAGAAGATTGAGAAGCTGGAAAAAGAACTGAAGCGTCTGCAAAAAGACCGCAAGTTCAAGGAGGTCGAAAGCCGCTTTGACGAAGAGCACAATCTGTGGGAAGTGAAATTCGTCAGCGCGCAGGGATCGGAGCACGTCATTAACTGGGAACTGGCGTCGAGTCCCGAGTGCCGGCAGCTGATTTCGAAGTTCAAGCAGATTGAAGCGAATCTGGAGCCGCCGTTTGTAGTGGAGGCCGTGCCCCGGGCCGGCGCCGGCGTGGAGGAAGCGGAATCAGAAGACGGCGAGTCAGCAGATGGCGACGGCGGTGGAACGAAAAAGTCTGCCAAGATCGCAGGCAAAGTTGCGGCCAAGCCTCGCGCTCTGCCCGAGCCGGTGGAAAAAGCGACGGCGCGCGAACTCTTCGAATACGTGAAGAAAGAAGGCGGCCGCGGCTACGACGTTCAGCGCTACAAAGGCCTGGGCGAAATGACCGCGCCGCAGCTCTGGGAAACGACCATGGACCCGGAGCGCCGCACCCTGCTTTCGGTGAAGCTGGAAGACTTGGCCGGGACCGAAACGATCTTCGCAACACTCATGGGCGAAGACGTCGAGGCGCGCCGCAAGTTCATCGAAGAGAACGCGCTGGACGTGAAGAATCTCGACATCTAGCTGGTTTGAGATTGAGCCGGGCTGCCACCCACGACAGCCGGCGAAACGAACTACCCGGGCCCTTATCAATCGTTCTTGGTCAATAAGGCGCTGCATCTGCATTGAATTGGGTTCTTAAAAAGGAGAACATGGCGGTGACTAAATTTGTGGTGAAAGTAAGCCGCGCTAGCAGCGGGGCTGTGGCCTACGTGCTGTGCATGAAAGGCACTCCGATTCAAATGACCTCCAGCCGGAAGCTCGCTCTGGTTATGGGCAAATTCGACGCAGAAGACGCGATTGAGTCCCTCAAAAAACGCGGTTCTCTACCGGAAATGGTAGCGGTCAGGGTCACGGCTTAGGGATTGGTTCTGCGCCAGCCGTTCTCGCGGCGCAAGTTTATTGAGGAGAACGCGCTGGATGTGAAGAACCTGGATTAGAGTGTCGCCGGCCGTTCGTCGTTGGCCGTTCGCTCTCGGTCGCGCTGCGGGGGACTCTTGCCCGCCTTTCGCGTCTAAACTCCCAAATTGGTAAGCCTCCAGGTATTTCTTCTTTCAACGGTGCCCGGCGCGCGGCAACCATTAAGATTTCTTTGGCAGGCAGCGTCTAGGAAAGTATTGCCAGTGGGCACTGGACGCCGTTTGCGAAACGTCGAGTGGCCTTGCAGCCACTAGGGTTCAACTCCCTTGCCCTCCTCGAGACGCTCGACACCAAAGTTCTCTTGCATTCATCCTGAACGCGGACTACTCCGCAAACGGCGTTTGGTATTCAAAAGCCCCGAGTTGATCTCGGGGCCTTCGCTTTTTGACATTCACCACACTGATAGGCGAAGGCGTGGAATCACGCCGCCAGTTCATCGAAGAGAACGCGCTGGATGTGAAGAACCTGGATACTTAGAAATTCTTGGCCACAGATCCGCGCGGATTTTCGCGGATTGGTCCTCGCGTCCTTGAGTGAGCCGCCGGACAGCTGAGGACGGCTGTCGCTATACGGGCACCTCGCGAAAAGCAGGTTCCTCACCGATCCTTCAGATCGATTCGGAATGACATCGCTAAATAAAGGGTGTGCCTTAACGCGGCGCTGAAGCGCCGCTCCTTCCACAGCAATTCCAAGCCTCTACTTGAGTCCCTCCACCAAATATAAATCGGCCAGGTTGCGGTGGTAGCCGAAGACGCAGATTTTGGCGTCGGGCGTGATGAGGATGGGGCCGATGTTTTCGACGCCGGCGGGATCGGTGGGCATGAGGTCTTTCCACAAAGACCGCTGGCCGGTGTGAACGTCGACGCGGTAGACGTGGGCGGGCAGCTCTCCGGGTTGATAGACGTAGAGCGACTGGCCGTCGGCGCTCCAGGTGATGGGCTGCTCGCCGGGATTGACGCCGGGCACCAGACGGGCCTCGCCGCTGCTCACGGGATAAAGATAGGTTCGTTGATCGGGACCTATGGCGGCGACGGATGTGGAATCGGGGGAGATGGCGTAAGAGTTTCCATTGACGCCCTCCGGAGTAATCGCCTGCTGCCTGGACGATTCGAGATCGTAAAGATAGAGGCGCTCGCCCTTGTCCGGCTCGTTGCCGGAGAAGATGACGCGCTTGCCGTCGCGAAACCAATGGGCCCAATTGTGATTGATGCTGTCGTGAGTAAGATCCTTGGCCTGACCGGCGCCGGTGGGAAGAATGCGCAGTTGCGCCGGCGACACTTGGGTTTCGGTGATGGCCCACTTGCCGTCAGGTGAGAGAGCGAGGGCGCTGCCTTCTCCAAGCAGTACCGCGGGGGAGCCGTCGGTGGGACGAATGTAGACGCCGTAGGTGTAGCCGCCGGACTTGGAGTAAGCGAGCGAGCCGCCGCCGCCTTCTTCATCGAAGAGAAGGGTTTTGCCGTCCGGGGAAAGTTCGGCGGGATAGCTGTAATCGAGCCAGGAGAGTTCGTGCTGTTTGCCGTCGGCGCCGATGCCGATGAGTTCGCGGCGCCAACTGGCGCGAACGAGAAGGACGCGGCCGTCGCGGGCAATGTCGTAGAGCATGAGCGCGCCGGGCAGACGGGCGATGGTGCGCATTTTGCCGTCGAGCGCGGTCGCATAGAGAGTGCGGTCGGTGCCCGATTTGCTGGCAGTGAACCAGATTTCTTTGCCGTCTGGGGTCCAGGCCAGGCCCTGGATGGTGAACCACTGATCGGAGAGGCGTTTCTTTTTGCCGCTGAGATCGACTACGGAGAGTCCGCCGCTGTCATCGCCTTGAAGGGGATGGTCGGCAAAGGCGATCAGGTCACCTTTGGGGGAAACCCGCGGGTGGCCGATCCAGCCTCCCGTCTGATAGAGCGGCTTGCCGATGGGATATTCCAGGGCGTTCATCCCGCCGTTGTCGCGCACCACGGCAAAATTGGAGCCGTCGGGAGACCAGTCCGCCCACTGCACGTTTTCAAGCACTTCGCGAGGCGCGCCGCCGGCGAGCGGAGCGCGGGCCAGGGTCCCGAGCGTGACCCATGCGCCGATGGCTTTACTGTTGAGCAGAACGGCCATCTCGGCGGTGGAAGAGACGGACATAAGTTGCGTCCGGCTGAGGCCCATGGAGCGGGACTCAGGAGCTTCGGGGCGGGCGGTAAAGACGTCGCTGGGATTGCCCTGCCAGGCGGCGCTGTAGAGGATGGTTTGACCGTCGGGCGCAAAGCGCGCGGAACGGATGCTACCTCGGCGGAAGGTGAGCTGGCGATATAGCGGCGGCTCTACTGGCGCGGCGGCGAAAAACATTTTCCCCGCGAACAGGCCTGCCGCAGCGGCGATCAGGAGTCCCAGAGCGAAGATCAGGGCGAGGCGGGATTTCTTGCCGGTCACGGCGGGAACAGCGGCGCTCACTTTCACGGATGAGGACGAGGGCTGCAGCGGCTCCGCGACCACGGAAGTGCGAGAGGAATCGACGGAACGGGCCAAACGTTTCAGGTCAGCGCGCAACTCGGCGGCGGACTGGCAACGCAGCTCGCGGTCTTTCTCCAGGCACTTGCTGATGATTTCTTCCAGCCGGGGAGGGAGGTGAGGATTCACCCGCTGCGGTGCGGTGGGCTGACGGTTGAGAATCGCTTCCGTAATCACGGCGGAAGTCTCGCCGCGGAATGGCACGAGCCCGGTTGCCATTTCGTAGAGCACGACTCCGAAGGAGAACAGGTCGGTGCGACCGTCTAGATCCTTGCCGCGCAACTGCTCGGGCGACATGTAGCAGACGGTGCCGACCGCAGTGCCGGGGCTGGTCAGGTCGAGGCTGGATGCGTCGCCCATGGTCTGGGAGTCGCCGCTTACGGATCTGGCGGCTCGGGAAACCTTGGCCAGGCCGAAATCAAGAATTTTCGCGTTGCCACGGTCGGTCACAAAGATGTTGGCTGGCTTGATATCGCGATGCACGATGCCTTTGCTGTGGGCGGCGTCGAGGGCATCCGCAACTTCGATGGCGATCTTCAAGATCAGGTCCAATTCCATCGGGGCGCCGTTGATCATGTGCTTCAGGGTTTCGCCGCTGAGGCACTCCATGACGATGAACAGGTGCCCATCGTGCTGACCAATTTCATGCACCGTGCAAATGTTGGAATGGTTGAGGGCGGAGGCCGCGCGAGCCTCACGGCGAAAGCGCTCCAGGGCTTGAGGATCATCGGAAGAATCGTCGGGAAGGAACTTGAGAGCGACGAAACGGCCGAGCGTGGTGTCCTCGGCCTTATAAACCACACCCATGCCACCGCCGCCCAGGAGTTCCAAAATGCGATAGTGTGAGACGGTTTGGCCGATCATGAACTGGCCCGCTGTCCGCATACAACGGGCAATGGCGGAGCGATGCCATCTTAGGCGAAGAGCGGGAGCGCGTCAACGGGAAGGGCGCCGAGAATGTCGGCCACGGCTCGGGACAGATTCGCGGGGATCCTGCCGGCATGCGAAACCTGGCAAGGTTCTGTTGGAGCGGCCTATGGAAACAAACACCCGTCCCGATGGCTCAGCGTACTAGGCGGCGCGGCCCAGAACCGGCTGCGTGCAGTGGGCGCAGCGCCGGGCGTCAATGGGAATTTCGCTGAGGCACTCTGGGCATTTTTTTGTAGTGGGATCGGCCGGCTTGTCGCCGCGGTGCATGCGGGCGATGAGAGCGTTGACCGGCAGCACAACGAAGAAATACACCGCAGCTGCGATCA
>DATLKM010000126.1:0-12798 GCA_035538435.1 Binatia bacterium | reverse complement strand
AAAGGTATACGAGCGCGAACGAACCTGGTAGCGGGTGTGCAAGTAAGTCTCCTGGATACGCGAGGTGGTTTAAGATGCGCGGGTGGGGGCCCGGCCTGCAAGAGTATAAACCGGAAAGGCGCGACGGGCGCGGTTTTTCTTGAAGCGCGGCGGTTGCAAAAAACTATCCGAGGGACTTACGGATTGGGCTGAGATGGCGCGCGAAGGCCGGTGGCATCGAAGGTATAGGTTTTAGCTTCGCCTTCATTGCCGTTGGCGGGGATTTCTTTTCCGTTGAGGAAGAAGCTGACTCCGGCAGCATTGCCGGTGCGTACAACGATTTCACGCGTGGCGCGCACGGATGTGTTCGCGGGAGCGATGAGAGTTTCCTGGGCCACGGGTTTACCATCGGCGGTGATGGAAATCCAACTGGTTTTTTCGGCGCGAATCACCAGCGAAAACGACGAGGGAGTGGCGGCGCGAGGGTGAATCTGGCGAACGGTGACGTCGGAGCCGAGGGCTGATACGTCCTCGGTTGCCGCGGAGGAAGTTGCGGCCGCGGTGGTCAAGGGCTTTTGTATCGGCGAAGCGGAGGGCGTTTTAATAGTGCTCGCAGGCGCGGACGCCTTGGCTTCCGGACTGGCAGCGGCGGGGTTCGGTGGGGTTGTGGCCGCCTGCGGTTGGGGCGGGGGAGCGGTAGAAGTGGCGGGCGTTACAGCGTGAGCGGCGGAGGCGGAGTCGCGGTGACGCGCCAGGTTCCAGATCGCGAGGGCGACGACGATCGCGAACAGTGCTGCCGCCAACTGGCGCCAGGGCACTTGCGCGCCGGTTCCGCGAGTTGGCTCGGTATTGCTTTCCGCGGGCTCACTTTGCAGGTATGGCCCCATCATTCCCAGAGCGTGCGCGTCGGAGTCGTCGGGAGGCGGAGGAGTTGAATCGTCGAGGGGAATGGTTGCAGCCGGCCGCCGCCGGTCGCCTCTGCGGCGGTCTTCCGATCGTAAATCGGTGCGGCTTTCCTGCGAAAACGATTGTTCGCTTGCGGCCGCGCTGGGCGGAGCGGGTGGAACTTCTTTCTCAATGGTGGAATGAGACGGTTGCGCGAGTGCACCCTGGCCGTTGGGATTCTCTCCGGGAAGATCGGCGATGCTTGGGGTGTGGATCGTATCCCGGTTTTGATCGATGGGAGGCGCGGGCGGCCGGGTTTTGGAAGCATTGCGAAAATCCGGCAAAATGGCCTGCTGCTGCACCTGGTTCTCGCGCAGAGCAGCAAGGTAGTCGGCAACGGTTTCTTCCTCGTTCAGGCCGACCTGGCGGGCGTAGGCGCGAACGAATCCTTTGTTGAAGACGCCGCCGGGGAGCTGGTCGAAGTGCTCGTCTTCGAGCGCGCGCAACATGCGCGTGCTGATCTTGGTGGTGCTCGAAATGGCTTCGAGCTCCAGGCCGCGCTGTTCCCTCTGGCGGCGAAGTTTTTCTCCAAAGGCTCCCAAAGAAGGCTCCGGCGGGCGGAGAAGCGTGCTTCCGCGCCCAGCTGATTTTATGATAGGCGAATGCGGGCGGGGATTGCCAGATGACTATAGTGGGAGCGCCGGGCAATCGGCGGTCAGTCGCCCGCACCGGTGAGTGTGACGTAGATCTTCCGATCCCCGTTAAAGTCGCCGGAGGCAAGAAAACGGTCGTTCGTCGCCGCAGGATAAAACGCGGGCGTCCGGAATGTGCCGTCACCATTGCCCAGCAGAATGTTGGTTACGCCTGTGAGCGTGGAGACTCCCAGGTCCAGTTTTCCGTCGCTGCGAAAGCCGGCCACGGCAACCGAGTTGGGCGACGAGCCCACGGAATATGCATCGCCCGCCGCAAAAGAGCCATCGCCATTGCCGAGCATGATCTCGACCTGGCTAATCGTGCCGAATTGTTCGGCGACAGCGATATCCAGCTTGCCGTCGTGGTTGAAATCGCCGATGCCCACCGCCGCGGGATTGTAAGCGGGAAAGGAATTGACTGGATTAGCCTGGAATGTGCCGTCCCCGTTGCCGGCGACCTCTGAATGCGGCTTCCCCTGCACCTACGCAGCTTAAACTTGTTCCGCCACGTCTTCCACGGTATTTGGTGCTCGGACTTCCGCTCAAAGAAACGTGCTATCTGGTTTCAGCGGCAGGCCTGATCGCCGCCGTCATGGAGCTTTCTTCTCGAGTTCAATCGTCATCGTCGCGTTGCAATTCTTCGCGGGATCAACGAACGCCGATCCTTGCGCGTCGCCTTTGACGGCCTGGAAGAACAAACCGTCCTTAGTCCGGGAGGGTAGTCCCGTAAAACGCGCTTTGCCGTTGCTGTTCGTGCCCACTTGCAGGTCAAGTTTGCGAAAGCCCCCGAATCCATAGGCGATGTGGACGCTGATTTTAGCGTTGTAAACCGCAGCCTGATTGGAGTCGATGACGGTGAAATCGGCCGAGCAGGGGCCGGCGCCGCCGTCGATGACGGGGACGGAACTGGGATCCGGGGCAGGGTTTTGGGTGGGAGGACTTTGGGCCCACAGCGGTGACAGGACAAGAGTTGCGACGCACAGAGTCAAGAGTCTGATTGTTCTCGGCATGGCTCCCTAAGGATACGTTAACTGTCGTGATTGCCAAAAGAGTCTGACGGTTTGAAACCGAAAGCAGGTTCCTCACCCGCGCTTCGCGCGAGTTCGGAATGACATCGAGCCGGGCAGTTGCGGAATGAGATCGGGCTGGCAGCTGCGGAGTGCCACACGCCCCATGGCACCGCGAAAATCCCCGCAAACGCAACACTTTGCGGCCATTGGCTTTATCGGTTCCTGTTACTAACGTTCATTGCTCCTGTGACGGTCGGCTCCTATAATTTTGCCAATCGTCGCTCCGTCCAGCAGCACAGAAAACGAACTTCAGGAACTGTCATGTCCGAGGCCGCAGGCACGCAGGTAACCCGCCACAGCCAGGAGTTGACCATATTTCACGACGTGGCCAAGGCGCTCACGTCTTCGCTGGACCTCGACTCGATCCTGCAGACCATCATGGAGAAAATGGCGGAATATTTCCGCCCCGACACCTGGTCGTTGCTGATGGTGGACGAAGAGCACGACGAACTTTACTTTGCCATTGCGGTAGGCGATGCGGCCGAGTCCCTGAAAAATGTGCGGCTGAAAGTGGGCGAAGGAATTGCCGGCTGGGTGGCGAAACACGGCGAGCAGGTGATTTCGGGCGATGTGGAGCGCGATCCGCGCTTCGCCAAACGCGTGGATGACCAGACTCAATGGGAGACGCACTCCGTGATCTGCGTGCCGCTGCGCTCGCGGCTGCGGGTGTTGGGCGTGATTCAACTGGTAAACGTCGATCTCTCGCAATTCAACGAGCCGGAGCTCTTCTTTCTTCAGGCGCTCAGCGACTACGCCGCCATTGCCATCGAAAATGCGCGCTGGGTGGAGAAAATCCAGGAACTGACCATCACCGACGATTGCACGGGCCTGTACAACGCGCGCCATCTTTACAAGACGCTGGAAACCGAGGTTTATCGATCTTCGCGTTTTGGCTATGAATTCAGTCTGTTGTTTATCGATCTTGACCACTTCAAGTCGGTCAACGACACGCATGGGCATCTTGTGGGCAGCAAGCTGCTGGCGGAAATTGGATATCTGGTGAAAGCGCAACTGCGGCTGATCGATTTCGCCTTCCGCTACGGCGGAGACGAATTTGTGGTGCTGCTGCCGCAGACGGGCAAAGATCAGGCGCTGGTGGTAGCCAAGCGCCTGCGCGACGCGCTGCGCGCCAGCAGTTTTTGCCGCGACGAAGGATTAGACCTGAATGTGCGCGCTTCGATTGGCCTGGCCACCTATCCGCACGACGCGCGCGACGCGCATGACATCATTCGCCAGGCGGATGAAATGATGTATCTGGTGAAGAACACCACCCGCGACAATATCGGGATTGCGCAGCGGGGAGTGATGAAGTAGGAAGGTGCCGGTACTGGTGCGCTGAAGTCCCATTGGGGATAGAATCCCAATTCATTGAGGGGTATCGCATCTTTCAAGGAGCGACTCTTCCATGACCATCCTCTCCCGATTGCAACAATGGAAGGAGCGAGGCGCGATCACGCCCGAGCAGCACGCGCATCTGGCGGCGCTTTCGCGCGGTGAGCCTTTTTCTGTTTTTCTCGAGCTGAACCTTCTTCTCTACGCCGGTGTTCTGGCGTTCGTGGCAGGGCTGGGCTGGACGGTCAGCACGTGGTCGCACCAGATCGGCGATGTTCTGGTCCTGACCACGCTCTCCGGCATTTTGGCTGCGTGTTTTTGGTACTGTTTTTCCCGCGCGACCGCCTGGTCGGCTGGGGAAATTTCTTCTCCTACTCCGATTTTCGACTACGTTCTCTATCTCGGCGCGCTTGTCTGGTGCGTGGAGCTTGCTTATCTGGAGGAGCGTTTCCATGTCTTATCCGGACAGTGGGACGCGTATCTGCTTGCGACCGCCGGGCTTTTCTTCTTTCTCGCTTACCGCTTGGATAATCGTTTTGTGCTGTCGCTCGCGCTGTCGTCACTGGGCGGGTGGTTCGGGCTGAAGGTTTCGCGCTGGCCATCTTTCGGCGACACGGAATTTAGAGAGTGTGCGCTGGCCTACTGCCTGGTTCTCGGCGCCGGCGGGACAATGGCCCAACGCCTGCGTGTGAAAGCGCACTTCTTTAGCACCTACCTGAACATCGTGGCCAACGTTTTCTTTTGGGCGGTGCTCTCGGGCGTCTTTGAGCGCGAGAACGACGGCGTGTGGTTTCTTGCCTTGGTGATTGCGTGCGGGGGGTCACTGGCTTGGGGGCTGGTGCGCCGGCACTTTGTTTTTGTTGCGTATGCCGCTGTGTATGGATACGTGGGGGTCAGTTCGATTGTGCTTCGCAACATCAATGGCGAGAGCGCGGTGTTGGCCTATTTTGTGGTCAGCGGAGTCGCGATGCTGGTGACGCTGGTGGTGGTCGCGCGCCGTTTCGGGAGGTCCGCGTGAGAATCTACAACGCAGCGAGCGAAGAGACCTTGCGCGCCCGCGGACTTCTGAAAGACTGGCGGGCCGATGGATTCATCAGCGCGGAGCAATACGAGCGTCTGGAAAAGGAGGCGGCTTCCGACCTTCGCACCACCAACGTATTTCTGCGGCTGGTGCTGTTTATCTTCACCTTGATCAGCATCGGTGCCGCCGTGGGCTTGTTGTCGATTACCGTTCTCTCGGGAGCATCGCAGCAGACCAGCGGCATTTTCCTGCTCATCTTCGCTGTGGTCTGTTATGCGGCGTCGGAATTTGCCGTCTCCCGGTTCCGGCTCTACCGGCATGGCATTGAGGAAGCTCTTACGGTGTGTGCGGTTGGGTTTCTGTGCGCGGGAATGCAGGCCGCTTTTTTCGGCGGCGTAATTTATTCGCATACAAGCGCGGCCCGGTTTGTCGTTCCCGCCGCGGGCGCAGCTTTTTCACTATGGATATGGCGCCGCTTCGGGCTCTGGTATGCGCTTCCCGCGGCGATGATCTTCGTTATTTTTGTGCCGGATTACTGGAGCGTCCCGCACGCGGCGCAGCGGGTGATCATCGCCATGTTGTATGCAGCGGGGTTGGTGTGCGTAGCGACAGCGCGTTCCCGCCACCGCGGCGAATACCTGGAGAATGTTTATTCGCTGGCTGAGGCTTTTCTTTGGCTGGGAATTTACTTGGCGTTCAACCTTCAGCTTTCGTCGTTGAGTTGGGCCATGCGCGGGTGGGGCGGTGGGCGGGTTCTCCCGGAATTTGGAAGTGCGTTTTACTGGACCACGTGGGTGCTGATCTGGTGCCTGCCGGTGATCGTACTTGCGGGCGGCATCCGGCAGAAAAATCGAGCTGTGATCGGCGCTGGGTTAATCATGGCTGTTTTAACCTCTATCTCGAACAAGCCTTATCTCGGCTGGCCGCGGCATACATGGGACCCCATGCTTCTGGGACTGTTGCTGGCTGGCGTGGCCATTTTCGTTCGGCGGTGGCTGGACAGCGGTCCGGGCCAGGAGCGCCACGGCTTTACGGCAGAGCGGCTCTCGGCGAAAGATAAAGACCTCCTGAAGGCTGGCTCCGGCGTCCTCGGCTTGCTGACTCCTAACTCAATCACACCCGCCCCACAAGCAAGCCGGACGGGCGTAACTTTTGCCGGGGGGAGTTCCGGCGGGGGCGGGGCCTCCAGCGAATTTTGAGCCGCCTCGCAATTCGTTACGGGGTGACACGAGGGGTAAATCCGCCAGCGTGATGGAAGTTGCGACGCCAGCCAATGCTCAACGCTGGTCACCCGGTTTCTCCGCCGACTTCTGCGGCTTCCACGGGTTGGGATTGGCCGGGGCTTTGGGGTCGAAGGAAAAATCCCAGACGTAAAGATTCATGCCCTCGCGGCCGCGAGTTTCAATGATGGCGTATTCGCCGGGCTCGAGTTCCTGGGTGGGCGTGACCTTGAACCATCCTCCGTTGACGCGGTCGATGGTGGTTTTGACGAAGTTTTCGTCCTGGCTGACCTTGCCGGTGACCGATCGCTTAACATCGCCGACGATGCGCTTGCCGTTTTTTACCTTGATATGCACCAGGCGAAAGCGGCCGAAGGGAACGACCGGGCCCTCCGCCTGCTCGGGCTGCTGGGGTTGCTGCTGGCGGGGAGCGTCGAGACTCGGAAGAGAAGGTCTGGCAGACGTGGTCTGGCCCGGCGGCGGCTGATCGGGTACGTCTTCCACGTTGATGTAAATCGAGGGCACGGCGACGTGGGCCTTGACGGTGGCGTGTGCGCCGTCGAGTTCGATGGTTTGTTTGGCGCTGGCGGCGGGATTGAGCGCGCCGCGAAAGATATTTCCTTTGGTGTTGGCGTTGACGTCGCCTTCGGCCTGCTGGAGTTCGACGATTTGCGGCTCGCCCTGAAAATTGTCGAGCAGGTAGACGCCGGAATCGTCGGGCAGGCGCAGGCCGGGTGCGACTTCGGGCAGCGGAATTTCCTCGGCGGCATGCTCGGCCTCGGCCTCTTTGTCCAATTCTTTAGCTTCGGGGATGGCGGACGGAGTAGAGCGGTCTTTTTCGTATTTCTCGGTGGCCGGCCAATCGACCAGCGAGGAAGGGAGTTCCTCCCACTCATTGCGTTCGGAGCTGAGATAACGGACGCGGTCGCCTTTGACTTCGTATTTGGTGACCAACTGATAGGAACCGTCTTTCAGGATGAGGCGCTTGGCTGTTTCCTGGGCGTGAATGCGGTTGGTTGCCGAGAAGCAAAGAGCCAGCGCCAGCAAGGGGACTAAGCGGCGGGAAAAAATGCGGGAATACGACATAGGCTTGTCCGATTATCGACTGATTCGCAGGGATTTCGCAAAGGCGGGGCGGCGGGAGATTTGAAGGCAGGCAAAGGCGATAACCACAGGGGGCACAGAGGTTCACGGAGGCTTAGGGCAGATTCCCTCGCCGGGGCCGTGTGACCAGTGAAGCCGGCGTGTAGTGTCTCGTCCCGGCGTCCGCTTGTAGTATCCTGCCGTTGTGCATATTCTGGTTTCGATACGCCACTGACTCGCCCACGAATGAATCTAAAACTTTCCCCTTCGCTAACCTTGCTGGCGCTGTTATCAACTTCTATAGGATTCGCACAAAGTGTCCCCGCATCCGGCGGGGTGCCCAAGTACTCGACGCAGGGAACGGTCGCTTCAGTTACGACTCCGCAGGGCGTGGTTTCTTATGCCTCGGTCACTGAACTCAACGGCTTGCTGTCGCAGGTGGAGGCGGCTTCCAAAGCTACGCAAACCGACCTGAGCAGCCTGCGCATTGAACGGTGGAAGACCGACGGTTCCTCGAAGAAACGATCGCTGGCGGATGTGGATTCGATCCAGCGAAATCTCCAGAATGCGATGCCGGAGTTGATTGCCAACCTGCGCAATTCGCCGGAGGACCTGCCGGCCACGTTCAAGATGTACCGCAATCTGGACGCGCTCTACGATGTGCTGGGCGGAGTGGTGGAATCGACCGGGGCATTCGGGTCGAAGGATGATTTTCAGGCGCTCTCGAATGATCTGAACAATTTCGAAGGTGCGCGCAAGCAACTGGCGGGGCGAATCGATAGTCTTGCGACGTCGAAGGAGCAGGAGATTGTGCGCCTGCGGGCGGATTTGAAGACGGCGCAGGCGGCAGTCCCGGCGGCGCCTCCGAAGAAACTGATTGTTGACGATACACAGCCGGAGAAGAAGACTCCGGCGAAGAAGAAGGCTGTACCCGCCAAGAAACCTGCTACGAGTGGAACCACTAAACCTGCTTCAACGCAGAGCCAGCCGCAGTAGATGGACTCAGCGTCGAATTCAAACCAACTTTGATTAGACCGAGTCGGAGCACAAAGCAGGTTTCTCGACTCCGCAGAGTTGCCCGCGAGCGGGCAATTCTGCTCCGCTCGAAATGACAATTTCGGTTTTCACTAGTGTTGATGATGGTGTGAGTCGCCTTCGGCCACGGGGATGACGCAGCCGTGGGCCACTTCACACTCGACGTGTTCGAACTGGATGGTGGTGTGGTCGATGCGGAAATCGTGATGCAGGCATTCCTTCACATCGCGCAGAATGCGCTCGCTGGCGGAAGGGGGAATATCGGCGATAGCGATATGGCAGGAGAGCGCGCGGGTTTCCGAGCCGATGCTCCAGCAGTGAAGGTCGTGGACGTCGTTGACGCCGGCGATGGCGCGGATGGCTTCGGCGACGTCATCGAGCGCGACGCCGCGAGGTGTGCCTTCGAGCAGAATGTTCAAGGTTTCGCGCACGACGCCGAAGCCCGACCATAAGATGAGCGCGCCGATTCCGAAGGAGAGCGCCGAATCGATCCAGTATTGGCCAGTGGCCAGAATGGCCCAGCCCCCGGCGATGACGGCGGCGGTTGAAAGCGTGTCGCCGACTTCGTGCAGCAGCGCGCTGCGGATGTTGACATCGCCGCCGGAGCGGTAAAGCAAGAGCGCGATGACGCCGTTCATGACGACGCCGGCGGCCGCGACCCACATCATCACCGCTGCCTGCACGTGCTCAGGGTGCTGCAAGCGGCGGAATGCCTCGTAAAAAATGAAGAACGCCACCGCGACCAGAGAAACAGCGTTGACCAGAGCGGCAAGCACGCCGGCCCGGTGGTAGCCGTAGGTTTTGGTCGCGCTGGCGGGGCGGGACTGCAAATAGACCGCGACCAGCGAGAGAAGCAAAGCGAGGAAGTCGGAGAGATTGTGTCCGGCCTCGGAGAGCAGGGCGAGAGAATGGGCGCGAACCCCGGCCAGGAGCAGCAACACGATGTAGGCAAGCGTGACCCAGAGGGAAATCTGGAGCACGCGCTTGGGGCTGCCGCCGCCGTGAACGTGAAGGTGCACAGCTTCAGTTTAAGGGGTGGGAAGGTGGGCAGCAAGCCGGGTGCATGGGCATCTGCCGCCGTTCATCGGGGGTAGCGAAGGATTTTCTTCGCCCATAAATTTCAGACTTGGGAGATCCCTCGCCCGCAGGAGAAAGCCCGGAGTTTCGGAAGAGTGTCTCATGCTGGCGGAATTCGGGTTCCCCGCCGGCGTCAGCGGCGAAACAGGTTCTGCATGTAGCGGTCGTTGTATTGCGCGGTGGAGGTCTGCACGAACTCCAGCACGCGATACATTTTTTCGCGGGATTCGCGGCTCATTTCCTTGAACTGAACGGCGACGCCGGAGCCGGGATGGATTCTGGCGATGGTGCCCTCGGTGTTCAAGCTGCCGTCATCGATGGAGAAGACGAGTTTCAAGTTTGAGCCGGGCGGCAGAAGGGCGCTGGTCTCGACGTAGCAACCGCCCAGGCTGAGATCGATGAGATTGCCGAATATGGGGCCGGGCCCGCCTTCGGGATGAAGTTCGATGGTGAGCCGGCATTTGACCCGGGTGTGCAGGCGGCGGTCTTTGTGCGCGGGCTGCTTTTGTTTCTCGACGTACATGCGGCGGTCGGCGTGGGCCAGCAATTGTTCGGCATCGTTGCCGTCCTGTGGGGCCACGGCCATGCCGACGCTGAGAGAGAGGATTTCCTCGCCGCATACTTCGAAGCCGGCCTGGCGGGCGAGTGGGCGAAGCTGTTCGATTTTCTTTACCGCGGCGTCGGCAGCGAGGCCGGGGGCAATGACGACGAATTCATCCCCGCCCATGCGGGCCACATAGTCGTATTCGCGGCAGCTATCTTTCAACGCTTGCGCGAACAGGCGCAGCACGCGATTGCCTTCGAGATGGCCGAAGCGGTCGTTGATTTTCTTGAAGCCGTCCATGTCGCAGACCATCAGGGTGAGCGAGGCATTGTCGCGCTTGCAGCGGGCCAGTTCCCGGTCGAGTTGCAAGAACAGCGAGCGCGCGTTGGGCAGGCCAGTGAGATAGTCCGTAGTGGCGGAGCTTTCCGCCTGCTGATATTTCAGCGCATTTTCAATGGCCAAGGCCATTTTGCCGCTGACCGCCAAAAGAATGCGCAGGTTGTCGGAAGTGAAGGCGTCTTTTTCGGCGCGGTAAAGGGCGAGAACGCCGATCACGCCGTTGATGCCCTCCAGGGGAACGGCCAGCGCCGAACGCAGGGTGCTGAATTTGCTGGGATCGTTGAGATATCCGGGTTCGACCGAAGGATTGCCGTTTACGATCGGCTTTTTGTTCTGTGCCACCCAGCCGGAAAGGCCGTCGCCGACGGGGATGCGCAGCGACGCGAACAGGCGGTAGTTGTCTCCGTTCACATATTCGGGGACAAGTTCGTCGCCGCGCTTTACGTAGACCGCGATGGCGTCGTAAGGCACCATCGGCTTCAACTTCACAGAAAAGACAGAAAGGGTTTCGCCGAGGCTGAGCGAAGCGCCGAGGTCCTGGCTCAGCTCAAACAGAGACTGTGCCTCCTGGCGAGCGGCGGCGATGGAGGAAAGGAATGTGGCTTCGCGGCCGGCCATGTCGGGGGCGAGGGCGTTTTCGTATCCCGCGTCGGGGGCGGGGCCGCGGGTGATTTTGACGCCGGTGGGCAAGGCCTGGCTGTTTTCGTGCGACTGCGCGACAGCCAGGTTTTCCAGCGAGCGATAACGCCTTTTCAAGACTTCGACGACTTTTGGATCGAACGCCTTGCCCGATTCGGAGGAAAGGCGCTGCATGACTTCGTCGAGGGGCATGGCGCGGCGGTACTGGCGGTCGCTGGCCAGGGCGTCGAGAAAATCGACGGCGGAAAGAATGCGCGCGCCCAGCGGAATTTCGTTTCCTCTCAAACCGAACGGGTAGCCTGATCCATCCCATTTCTCGTGATGGGCGCGGACGATGGGCACCACGGGATAGGGAAAGCGCACGCGCTCCAGGATTTCCGCGCCCACGACGGTGTGGATCTTCATCTTCTCGAATTCTTCCGGCGTGAGTCGGCCAGGCTTGGAAATGATGTGTTCGGGCACGGCCAGCTTTCCGATGTCGTGCAGCAGGGCGGCGGCGTGAACGGCCTCGAGATCCGGACCTTTCATGCCCAGTTCTTTGGCGACTTCGATGGCGTAGACGCGAACGCGCTGAAGATGATCATGCGTGGTCTGGTCTTTGGCCTCAATGGCCAGCGCGAGCGCCTCGATAGTGCGCAAGTGCAGGTTGGCCATCTCGCTGACGTGGCGCTTTTCGTCTTCCAGTTTGCCCAGATAGAGGCGGTACGAGCGGTAGATCAGGTAGATGGCGGGCACGAAGAGCAGGGAGCTTTCCCAATTGAAGGCGTGATTGAACCAGCCGATGGCCCCGGCGATTCCGGCCCCGACCAGATAGTAAGGGAACGACCAGAAATAGCAGTCGACGAGGATCTGCCGCAGGGGTTTGTGGTCGGCGAACGAAATGACGAGAGCGATGCTGCCGGCGTTGACGATGAAATAGGTCGAGGCAGCAAGGCACAAGACCAAAGGACGGCTGGGGATGAAGGAATTGATCAGAGCGTTGTGGTAGACGAAATAGGCCAACGCGGTGGAGACAGAGCCGGCGCATATGTTGAACGTCAACTGAATGGCGCCGGGCCGATTGGGGTAAAGACTCTGTGCCAGCATGGAGACGGCCGCGAGGGTGAGGGCCTCGGAGTAGCTCAGTTCCGAGATGCCGACAAGAATAAAGAGAAAATTGACCGAGAGCGTGCCGGTGATGCCGGGGAGGGTAACGCGCAGGCGGGAGGCAAGAATGGCGATGCCGAGGTAGCAGATGAATTCAGCGATGTTTTTGCTGCTCTGATGGATGGCGGCCTGGAGCAGACACGCCATTCCCGCCGCGATGACAATGGCGGCGAAAGCCCTGGCACTGCCGGACAGGCTTCTCCACGAATGTGTGCTGGCGGACATAGGTCTCTGTAAGCTGCAAGGCGACCGTACGCGCCCCTGCCGCCAGCGCGCCAGATACCCTGAAATCTTAAGGATAGAAGCAGTGTGTGGCGGGGACAACGAATGCGAAGTAACCATGGAAACTTCGGTAATCGTGAATCATTACCGAAACGGGGCGAGGGAAGGCAACTTGCTCTGAAACTTCCGTTTATGGATTTGCGTATCCATTAGAGGGGGTGGGCTTGTGAGCCTCTGAGTCCGTTGGTGGCGCGGTTAAAACCTCAGCCACAGGGGGCACTGAGGGGCACAGGGAATTCGGGCTTTGAGGGGCACAGGGGATTCGTGCTTACGAGAGGGCGGCTGGGCCGTCCTTTAGAATATTCCTATGCGGATGGTTCTGGACATCTTCGCGCAAATCTTCCGGACGCTCTGGGCGCATAAGCTGCGCTCGTTCCTGACCATGTTCGGAATTGCGTGGGGCGTGGGATCGCTGCTTTTACTCGTGGGGCTGGGCGAAGGCTTCCGCTCGGGG